>NZ_JBIAIV010000052.1:0-50694 GCF_042871645.1 Streptomyces sp. NPDC005774
CTGGCGGCGAATCCCAGCTCGTTGCCCTGCTCCGCAGGAGCTGTGTTTCCTCCCCGAGCTAAAGCACGGGGTATCCACACAGGAGGAAGAGATGAGTGATCTCCACATCCGCTGCGCCACCCTCTCCGACATCGACACCGTGCTGCAGTTCTGGAGCGACGCCGCGGAAGGAACGAGCATCAGCGACGACCACGACGGAGTGGCCCGCCTCATCACACGAGATCCCGAAGCCCTGCTCCTCGCAGAGAGCGACGACCTCCTCACGGGAACCGTCATAGCCGGCTTCGACGGATGGCGATGCTCCGCCTACCGTCTGGCCGTACACCCCGACCGCCGACGGCAAGGCATCGCCACCGCCCTGCTGGAAGCCGCCGAACAACGCTTCGCCGCCCTGGGCGGGCGACGCGTCGACGCCATGGTCCTGGAAGCCAACGAACAGGCCCACCACACATGGGCCGCGGGTGGCTACCATCGCGAGGACCACTGGCGACGCTGGGTCAAGCCACTGTAGATCCCGCACCGATGTTTGTGAGCAGCCAGGATTCGGCGGCTGGCGCTGCCACCTGTACCGCCTCGCGGTGCACCCGGACCACCGCAGGCAGGGCATCGCCTCAGCGCTGCCGGCTGCCGCCGAGGAGCGGTTCGCGGGCCTCGGCGGGCGCCGCGCGGACGCCATGGTGCCGCGGCGCAACGAGACCGTGCACCGCGCGTGGGACGCCGCCGGGTACGCGCCGGAGGAACACTGGCGGCGCCAGGTCAAGCCGCTGCCGGGCCACACTCCGGACGGCAGGCCCTGAGCCTGCGGGCGGACGGCGGACGACCTCGCCGGAGACCTTTGCTGGTCCTTTACTCTGGGAGGGTAACTCGGTCCTTCATGAAAGGTTGTGTGCGTCCGCCCATGGGCGAGCCCCCCAGTAGAACGCGGCATCGAAGTGCCCGACGTCGCCGCACATCACATCGCATACTCGTTCGCTTCCCGTTCGGCCGTGGGGCGGGGGTGGCCCGATGACCGAGGTGCTCCTTCTCCTGGTGGCGATCCTGCTCTCCTTCGCGTGCGGCGCGTTCGTCGCGGCCGAGTTCTCCCTCACCACGGTCGAGCGGTCCGACCTGGAACGGGCGGCGGAGCGCGGCGAGCGCGGCGCCCCCGGTGCGCTCAAGGCCGTACGGAACCTGACCTTCCAGCTCTCCGGTGCACAGCTCGGCATCACGGTCACCAACCTGGTGGTCGGCATGCTCTCCGAGCCGTCGATCGCCGCGCTGATCTCCGGTCCGCTGGAGAGCATCGGTGTCTCCGAGTCGGTGGCGAGTTCCCTGGCACTGGTACTCGGCACCGCACTGTCGACCGTCTTCCTGATGGTGGTCGGCGAACTGGTGCCCAAGAACTGGGCGATCTCGTCGCCGTTGGCCGTCGCCAAGAACGTGGGCAACGCGCAGCGCTGGTTCAGTGCCGCCTTCCGCCCCTTCATCTCGCACCTGAACAACACGGCCAACCGCATAGTGCGCCGCTTCGGTGTGGAGCCCGCGGAGGAGCTGGCCTCCGCGCGCGGCCCTCAGGAGCTGGCGGCGCTGGCCCGGCACTCCGCCAAGAAGGGCGCCCTGGAGGCGGACACGGCGGAGCTGTTCGTCCGTACCCTGAACCTCGCCGATCTCACCGCGGAGAACGTGATGACCCCGCGCGTCCAGGTCGTCGCGCTGGAGGTCCAGGCGACCTGCGAGGACGTGGCGAACGCGACCCGGGCGACGGGCCTGTCCCGGTTCCCGGTGTACCGCGGCACCTTCGACTCGGTGGTCGGCACCGCACACATCAAGGACGTACTGGCGGTACCCGCCGAGCGCCGCACCCGGGTCCCCGTGTCGGAGATGATGCGCGAGCCGCTGCTGGTCCCGGAATCACTCACCGTCGACCGGCTGCTGGACCGGCTCTCCGGCCGGCGCACCATGGCCGTGGTGATCGACGAGTACGGCGGTACGGCGGGCGTGGCCACGCTGGAGGACATCGTCGAGGAGGTCGTCGGAGAGGTCCGCGACGAGCACGACCCGCATGAGACCCCCGACCTGGCCCGGACGGGTTCGGACGAGGAGGGACACGACCTGTTCTCGGCCGACGGCTCCGCGCGCGTGGACCAGCTCGCGCGGGTCGGCCTGCGCGCGCCGGACGGGCCGTACGAGACCCTGGCCGGGCTCGTGGCCACCGAGCTGGGCCGGATCCCCGCCGTCGGCGACACCCTGGAGGTCGTCGGCTGGCGGATGGAGGTGCTGGACGCCACCGGCCGCCGCGCGGCACGCGTACGGCTGCACGCGCCACTCGCCGACGCGCACCCGCAGGACGCTGCTGACGAAAGCGTGGGCGCCAGGTCGAGCGCGGGGCCGGACGGCGGGACGGACGGCAGGAGACACGGCACGACGCGTGAGAAGAGGGCCCGGCGATGATTGCCGTACAACTGCTGATCGGTCTGGCGACGCTGGTCGTCAACGCCTTCTTCGTGGGTGCCGAGTTCGCGCTGATCTCGGTGCGCCGCAGCCAGATCGAGCCGTACGCCGAACAGGGCGACCGGCGCGCCAAGAACGTACTGTGGGGCCTCGAGCACGTGTCCGCCCTGATGGCGGCCGCGCAGCTCGGCATCACGCTGTGCACCCTGGTTCTCGGTGTGGTCGCGGAGCCGGCCATCGCGCATCTGCTGGAACCGGCGTTCCACTCGTTGGGCGTGCCGGCCGGCGCGGGGCACGCGGTGTCCTTCGTGATCGCCCTGTCGCTCGCGACGTATCTGCACATGCTGCTGGGCGAGATGGTGCCGAAGAACATCGCCCTCGCGGAACCCGTGCACAGCGCGCTGCTGCTCGGTCCGCCGCTGGTGGCGCTGTCCCGGGCGCTGCGCCCGGTGATCTTCACCATCAATGCCTTCGCCAACACGCTGCTGCGGCTGCTGCGGGTCGAGGTGCGCGACGAGATCGTGGCCACCTTCTCCGACGCGGAGCTGGCGCAGATGGTGAAGGACTCCGGCGAGGCGGGTCTGATCGACGACCGCGCGCAGGAACGCCTGAACGACGTGCTGGAACTCGGCCGCCGGCCGGTGCGGGACGTGGTGCTGCCGCTGGAGAGCGTGGTCTACGCGCGCGTGGGCGTCACTCCCGAGGGGCTGGAGCAGCTCTCGGCCGAGTCCGGGTACTCCCGCTTCCCGGTGGTGGACGAGGGCCGGCGGATCGTCGGCTACCTGCACGTGAAGGACGCCCTCAACGCCTCACCGCGCGACATGCCGTTCCTGCTGCGGGACATGCGCTCCATCGCACGGGTGCGGGAGAGCACGCCGATGGACGACGTCCTCACCGCGATGCGCGGCAGCCGTACGCACCTGGCGGCCGTGCTCGGGTCGGACGGGCGGCTGTCGGGGCTGGTGACGATGGAGGACGTGCTGCAGAAGCTGTTCGGCCAGCGGGCCTGAGCGGTCCCCGGCCGGGAGGACCGGCTGGCCCGGGCGGGGACGAAGGGACCCGGACGAAGACGGAGCGCGAGGGCCGACGTGCCTGGAGCAGGAAAGGAACCGACCGACCGACCAGCGGGTATGCGCACGGGATATCATCTCTGTCGCCATGCAGACGAACCCCACTCACACCAGCCTGGTCGCGGTCGGCGACTCCTTCACCGAGGGCATGTCGGACCTGCTGCCCGACGGTACGTACCGGGGGTGGGCCGACCTCCTCGCCTCGCGGATGGCGGCCGTCGCTCCCGGGTTCCGGTACGCCAATCTCGCGGTGCGCGGCAAGCTGATCCGCCAGATCGTCGACGAGCAGGTGGAGGTGGCGGCGGCCATGCGGGCCGACGTGGTCACCCTGGTCGGCGGGCTGAACGACACGCTGCGGCCCAAGTGCGACATGGTCATGGTGCGGGACCTGCTGACCGAGGCGGTGGAGCGGCTGGCCCCGCACTGCAAGCAACTGGTGCTGATGCGCAGCCCGGCCCGTCAGGGCCCCGTACAGGAGCGGTTCCGGCCGCGCATGGAGGCGCTGTTCACCTGTGTCGACGAGCTGGCCGAACGGCACGGCGCACTGGTCGTCGACCTGTACGGGGCGCCCTCGCTCGGCGATCAGCGGCTGTGGGACGTGGACCGGCTGCATCTGACGGCCGACGGGCACCGCAGGGTCGCGGAGGCGGTGTGGCAGTCGCTGGGCTACCCGCCCGAGGATCCCGAGTGGCAGCTGCCCCCGCCGGCCTCACTGCCGCCGGGCTGGACGACACGGCGCGCTGCGGACGCCCGGTTCGCCCGGCAGCACCTGCTGCCGTGGATCAGCCGCCGCCTCACCGGCCGCTCCTCGGGCGACGGTCGCCCGCCCAAGCGCCCCGAGCTGCTGCCGTACGACGTGCGGTGACGGCGGCAGACCGCCCCTCTCCTCATAGCTTCCTCCGAATCACCCGTGGCGCCGACCTGTATAAATCGCCAGTAAACTCCGTGCACTGAGGTAATTTCGGGATTCTTGAAGCGTTCTCATCTCGTCCGACCGAGCTGCGGTCCAGCCGAAGGCGAGGAGGCTCGAGTGGGAGCGGCACTTCTTCCTCGATGACGCGGACCGGGACGCCGCACACTCCTGCCCTGCCCCGGCCAGCCCGGCTGCACCAAGGTCCCGGTCACGGACCGTAATCCCCCTGTCAGCTCCTCCAGGCTGCCGCCGGGCGCCGGAGAGGGCAGAGTGGAGCCATGGCGCGGCCCTGGCCGTATCCCTGCGGCCATCGGGTCCTTCCCACCAGCCGACGCAGGTCAGGAGACCGCCCATGGCAGCAGGAGCGAGCAACACCACCGCGAATGCCAACTGGGGCAAAGCGAACTTCAACAACATCTACGACTGTCCCGACCCCCGCCCGTACTTCGCAACCCTGCGATCCCTCGAGTACCAGATACCCCACCATGGCCAGGCCGTCTTCCGGGCACTGGCCTATGCCCTGCGCCGGCTGCACCCCGACCGGACCCCGCTGAACGTGGTGGACCTGTGCTGTTCCTACGGGATAAACACAGCTCTCCTCAACTACCGTGTCACTCTGGCGGACCTGTCCACCCGGTACACCTCCCCCCACTTCTCCGCCCTGCCGGCCCGGCACCTCGCGGCCGAGGACCGGACCTTCTTCGCAGCGCGCCGCCACCCGGAAGCCGCAACGGCGACAGGCATCGACTCGGCAGCCCGGGCCGTCGGATACGCCCGCGCCGCCGGCCTGCTCGACCACGCTTTCGCGGAGAACCTCGAAGTCACCGAACCGAGCCCCGCCCTGCGCCGCACACTGGCGGGCACGGACCTCATCACCGTCACAGGCGGCGTCGGCTACGTCTTCACCCGGACCTTCACCAGGCTTCTCGACTGCATGCCGACCCCGCCGTGGGTCGCGGCGTTCGTGCTGCGCACCGTGCCCTACCGGCCGATCGCCGATCTGCTCGCCCGCTCGGGCCTGGTGACGGAGAAACTGCCCACCCGTACCTTCCGGCAGCGGCGCTTCGCCGACAGCGCCGAACGGTACGCGGCGTTCGACGCCCTGGCTGTGAACGGACTGCACACGGCAGACAAGGAAGCGGACGGCTACTACCACACCGACCTGTATGTCTCCCGGCCCGCTCCCGACATCGCGGCGCTGCCTCTCGCACGCCTGCTGTAACTCGAGGCGCGACGGCGAACCGTCGGTGCCTGGCTGGAACACCGGCACGGCGCTGGCCCGACACCCCCGACCCGCACCTGCTGATCAACAAGCAGACCGCGTTGGAGGCCGGCCCGATCAGCGGTGTCTCCGCCTCGGCGGCGCTTCGCGGCCAGAGCGTCACGCTGGATCGGCTCCACGTGACCGCCGGCTCGAAGAAGCACTCGTCCACGGCCCCGACCCGCTCCACCTCGCCGAGGTGTTCGGACTCGACGAGAAGACCGCGATCCGCTACGCGAACTCCGCACGCCGGCTCCTTGAGCGGTCCGCCGAAGCCGATACCGTGAGCGACGGCGGTGTCCGCCGGTACCGGCGGACACGCTCCTCTCATGCCGCGGCCGGGGGGCTGGGTGATGCGGCGACTCTGCGGTGTTCGGCGTTGATGCGCTGGGCTTCTTCGAGCTGGTCTTCAAGGATGACGATGCGGCAGGCGGCCTCGACGGGGGTCCCGTGGTCGACGAGTTCCCGGGCGCGGGCCGCGATGCGCAGCTGGTAACGGGAGTAGCGGCGGTGGCCGCCCTCGGAGCGGAGCGGGGTGATCAACCCGGCCTCACCGATGGCACGGAGGAAGCCCGGGGTGGTGCCGAGCATCTCGGCGGCCCGGCCCATGGTGTAGGCGGGGTAGTCGTCGTCGTCGAGACGGCCGAAGGAGTCGTCTGCTGTCATTGCACCTCTCTGTGGAACGCGTGGAGGGGCCCTGGTGCCAATGGCACCAGGGCCCCGAAGGAACTGCTACACCATCTGCCGGCCCTAGTGCTGCGCCGGCCTTCTGTGTCCGCAGACCCGACCGAGATGCTGTCGGGGGTGCGGGGATCGCGGTTGCTCGACCGGAGACCACCTCACTATCGATGTCCTGCGGTACCCGGGTCCAAGACGTTCGCCCGGGCGATCCTGATGGCGCTGAAGTCCTCCGTTCTTCCCTCTGAACCAATCACTTACCAAACGGGTACTGCGTACTGCTTGCACTGCTGATACTGCGAACTGCTGGTGGCCTCGCGAAGCGCCACTCTTCGACAGCCAGCCCCGTCGCCCGTCCTGCGCCTGCTCCGGCTTGGAACCCCACTGCCGAACCTCCCGGTGCGCGCGCCCGCAGCCGACGCCTTCACCGAGGTACTGCTCACTGACTTCACTGCGGGATACCGCGAACTGCACTTACCGGTACTGCCACCGCGTTGACCGCGGTCCTGCCGGCGGCGGCCCCTGATCACTGCGGGCCACCCGGTCCGGTCGTCAGCCCCGTCGCCGTCCTGCAACCGCTCTGGCTTCGGACCTCCACCACCGCACCGTCCTGCGCACTACGTACTGCAACTGCGTGTACCGCTGCCCGGCAGTTCATCTCTGCCGGGCCTTGCTCGATCTCGACTACGAGAGAAACCATAACCACACCACCGCCCAATGTCTACTCCGGCGGGCATAGGTTTCTGCGTGCTCGAACACGAGGTAACCCGCCTCGACCGGTCCCTTGATGGTCGGAGCAGCCCCGAAGCCCAGGTCCGGCGCTCGGAGTGACCCACAGCCGCGCAGCCTGCTCAGCCGGACGTTGCGAGCCGCTTCGTCCGGGAAGCCCCGGCGGTCGAAGCCGCCCAGCGCGACGCTTGTGCTCCAGGCAGGCCGCATCACGCCGAGCCCGCTGGTCCCACCGAATCGGGCAGCTCACCGAACAGATCCGGGGCTCGGAAGACCGTCTGGCCCGGCTCGTGGACCGCCACGCCCCGCAGCCGCTCACAGGGGTGGGCATCGGTCCGGACACGGCCGTCACCTTGCTGACCACGATGGGGGACAACCCGGAGCGTCCGGGCAGTGAGGCGTCCTTCGCCGCGCTGTACGGGGTCGGCCCCGTCGAGCGCTCCTCGGCAAACAGGCAGTACCGCCGCCTCAACCGCGGCGGCGGCCGGCAGGCCAACGCCGCCCTGCACCCGATCGTGCAGACCCGCCTGCGCTTCGACCCGCGCACCCAGGCGTACCACCAACGCCGCACCAAGGAGGGCAGGACCCGACGCGAAATCGTCCGATGCCTCGAACGCCACGCCACCCGGGAGGTCTTCCACCTGGTCAGACCCATACAGTCCGGGCCCGGCATAGGGGCTGTGTGTGAGACGACGAAGGCCCGCCGGAGTGCTCCGGCGGGCCTTCGTCGTCTCACACACATCTCACGGAACCGGTGGAGAGCCCAAGCCGGAAGGTGTCCGACCTGGTCTTTCCGGACTGCGTGGACGATTCGGAGTCTCCTTGGACGCCGGGTAAACTCCGTGCACGTGACTGCTGCGCCCGCCAAGCCCCGTATCCCGAACGTCCTCGCCGGACGTTACGCCTCCGCCGAGCTCGCCACGCTCTGGTCGCCCGAACAGAAGGTGAGGCTGGAGCGGCAGCTCTGGCTCGCCGTGCTGCGGGCGCAGAAGGACCTCGGTGTCGAGGTGCCGGACGCGGCGATCGCCGACTACGAGCGGGTCCTCGACCAGGTCGACCTGGCCTCCGTCGCGGAGCGCGAGAAGGTCACCCGGCACGATGTGAAGGCGCGGATCGAGGAGTTCAACGACCTCGCCGGGCACGAGCACGTGCACAAGGGGATGACCTCCCGCGACCTCACCGAGAATGTGGAGCAGTTGCAGGTCCGGCTGTCGCTGGAGCTGATGCGCGACCGTACGGTGGCGGTGCTGGCCCGGCTCGGCAGGCTGGCCGGTGAGTACGGCGAGCTGGTCGTGGCCGGCCGCTCGCACAATGTGGCGGCCCAGGCCACCACGCTCGGCAAGCGCTTCGCCACCACCGCCGACGAGCTTCTTGTCGCGTACGGCCGGCTGGAGGAGCTGCTGGGCCGTTATCCGCTGCGGGGCATCAAGGGCCCGGTCGGTACGGCGCAGGACATGCTGGACCTGCTGGGCGGCGACGCGGACCGGCTCGCGGAGCTGGAGCGGCGGATCGCCGGGCACCTGGGGTTCGCCGAGGCGTTCACCTCGGTCGGCCAGGTCTACCCGCGGTCGCTGGACTACGAGGTGGTGACCGCGCTGGTGCAGCTGGCGGCGGCGCCGTCGTCGCTGGCGAAGACGGTCCGGCTGATGGCCGGGCACGAGCTGGTCACCGAGGGCTTCAAGCCGGGCCAGGTCGGCTCGTCCGCGATGCCGCACAAGATGAACACCCGCTCCTGCGAGCGCGTCAACGGTCTGATGGTGATCCTGCGCGGCTACGCCTCGATGACCGGGGAGCTGGCGGGCGACCAGTGGAACGAGGGCGACGTGTCCTGCTCGGTGGTGCGCCGGGTGGCGCTTCCCGACGCGTTCTTCGCGCTCGACGGTCTACTGGAGACGTTCCTGACGGTACTCGACGAGTTCGGCGCGTTCCCGGCGGTCGTCGCCCGGGAGCTGGACCGCTATCTGCCGTTCCTGGCCACCACCAAGGTGCTGATGGGCGCGGTGCGCGCGGGCGTCGGCCGTGAGGTCGCGCACGAGGCGATCAAGGAGAACGCCGTCGCCGCGGCCCTCGCGATGCGTGAGCAGGGCGCCGAGCGCAACGACCTGCTCGACAAGCTCGCGGCCGACGAGCGGATCCCCCTCGACAGGTCCGCGCTGGACGCGCTGATGGCGGACAAGCTGTCGTTCACGGGTGCCGCGAGCGCCCAGGTCGCCGCCGTCGTGGGCCGTGTCGACGAGATCGTCAAGCAGCACCCGGAGGCCGCCGCTTACACCCCCGGGGCGATTCTCTGACCCGCTCGCCCGGGTCCTGTCGTCAGCTCGTCCCGTCCGTCGCGAGACGGACGGGAGCGTGACGACAGGACCAGGGCGGGGCTGAAGGCCGGATGCGCGCGGCCCGGGTCAGATCATGTCCTCGCCGTTGCGGCGGGCGTCGAGCCACTCGCGGAAGAACCCACGGCTGATCACGAACAGGACGACGGCCACGACGACGGGCCACATCAGGACGTAGATACTCAGGGCAACGGTCACGGTGCCTCCTCTTGTCTCACTTGGTGTGGGTGACGGGCTCGAGCTCGTCCGCGTCCGCGTCCGGGGAGCCGCCGGTGCCCTTCCCCCGGCTCGGGATGCCGGGCGCTTCGCCGGCGGTCGCCTCGGCTGCGTCGCCGTCGTCGAAGTCGCCGGTGCGCTGCGCGATGACGGCGAAGTCGAATCCCTCCCGATTGCGTACGGACATGGCCCAGCAGATGACGGTGCTCACCGAGTAGGCGACGAGCGAACCGCACAGCGTCGCGTACTCGTGCAGGGATCCGATGGCGAACGGCGCGGAGGCCAACACGGCCAGCACACCGACGATCTTGGCCGCCTTGGCGCCCAGGAAGCCGAAGACCATCAGGCCGAGGACGACACCGATGCCGATGACCGCCAGCACGTCCACGACGATGCCGAAGGCACCGTCCACGGGGATCCAGCTGAAGCGCACGGGCAGGAACACCGCGAGCGCCGCGAGCACCGAGGTGGTGAACGCCTTGCTGGTGACCTTCTCCCAGTAGAAGCTGGCCAGCACTGGGAAGACGAGCGCGCCCCACAGCGCGCCGACGAAGACCAGTAGGTCGAGGATGCTCAGCTGGAGGCTGGCGAAGGTGACGGCCAGCGCGGTGGCCACCACCATGGTGATCCGGCCGACCAGCAGCATCGTCTTCGGGTTGGCCTTCTCCTTGCCGACACCCTGGCCGTAGACGTCGGCCATCGTGATCGACGCGAGGGCGGCGAGGTCCGCGTCGGCGGTGGAGGACAGCGCGCCGACGATCATGATGAAGAACAGGGCCAGCAGCGCGGGCGGCAGGTACTCGGCGGCCATCTCGGGGATGAGGTTGTTGAGGTCGCCACCGGACGGCTCGAAGCCCAGGTAGAGGGCCAGCACACCGAGCATGCCGATGCCGATCACCATGGCGCCGTAACCGATGGTCGCGGTGATGAAGGTCGGCTTGATCAGGCTCTCCTTCACCGCGAAAAGACGCTGGGCGATGGTCTGGTTGCCGATCGCGTAGGCCAGCACCGCGGCGATGTAGGGGGCGCCCTGCCCCATGAAAGCCTCGCTGGAGAAGAAGTTCCCCTGCTGCGGGGTCAGGTTGTCCGCGCCGGTCTCGAACGCCGCGGGGAAGCCGGCCGCGAAGAAGATGAACGGGACGATCACGGCCACGGCGCCGAGCATCGCGACGACCTGCACGAAGTCGGTCATGACGGAGGCGCGGAACCCGGACCACAACGTGTAGAGCAGAACACCCGCGGCGACGCAGATGACGCCCTGGATGAAGTTGAACGGCGACAGGAGCGAGATCAGCACGCCGCCGGCGATGAAGTTGGACATCAGGCTGATGAGGCTGCCGACGACGTTGGAGCCCGCGAGCATCAACTGACTGGAGCGGCCGTGGCGGGCGTACATGACTTCCGCCAGGGTGTGCGCCTTGGGGGCGACCTTACGGATGCGTCTGCCGAAGGGATAGATAAAAAGGATCATCAGGGCGCCCCAGAGCCCGTAGTGGATGGGGCCCGAGATGCCGTAGGTGTAACCCGACGTGGCGGACGCGTACATCGAGGCCGCCCAGATCCATGTCGCCGTCATGCTGGCGGCCGAGATGCCGAATCCGATGTTGTTGCCGGCCGTCATGTACCCGTCGGCGTTCTCCTCCTTCTTGCCGATACGGGTCGAGATCAGAAAGGTCCCCCCATAGAAGAGGACCAGCAAGCCAACAACAACCACGGCGCTGAACTGGGCTGTATCCGTTCCGCCCGACACACGCCACCTCCTTCGACTCATCGAGCCCGGCGTCAGCGACCGCACCGAGGACTCGCCCAGGGCATGCCAAACGCACCCACGCGCCGGAGGCGCAGGGATGTACTCCATCCCGCCACCCGGCGCGTCGTCGCTGAAGCCGGGGGCGCTCACAAAACAGCGGGCCCTTTGGGCCCGCAAATCAGTCACAGGACGTCAGCTTCTGCCGACGATGGCGACCTTCGGTCCTACCGGAGATCCACGGAGAGCTGCCCCGCAGTTACGCGAGGCAGCCACCTGATGTTTACACTTCAACACTGATTCTGTCCAGCTTCGTTATCCCCGCATCAGGCTCTTTGCAGCTCTTGCTTTACAAGTCACAACTGCGATGGACCGGACGATTTGACCCGAGACGATCCCCTGGCAACGTGAGGGTGTACGCAGGTGACCGGGTGACGTTGAGCGCCACTGAAGGGCCCTGAGGGACCGACGGCCGGGCCGCCGCTGGGCGGTCCGGGCCGGACGCCGGTACGGCGACACGGTGGCCCGGTCCCACGAAGCCGCCGCCCGACGGGCCGTGCTCCATCGGGAAAAGGCGGAAGCGCAGCCCGTCGATGAGGACGATGCATTGTGCGATGCTCATGGATTCGGTGAACCCGCCCGCACTGACACTTGACGTTTCATCAGGTTCCTGCCCGTCAGGCGTCCTGGCGGCGCAGCCTCCAGACCCCCGCCAGCAGCGCGGCGGCGGTCCACAGCGCGGTCACCCCGAGCCCCGACCAGGGGCCGAGCGGCCCGTCGTACGTCTGCTGGAGGATCACCTGTCCGGCCCGGTCGGGCATGAACTCAATGGCGGTGCCGGCCGCGTCCCCGATCACGAACGACACGATCAGGATGAACGGGATCAGTAGGGACAGCGTCGCCACTCCGCTGCGCAGCAGCATCGTGAGTCCGGCCGAGAACAGGGCGATCAGCGTGAGGTAGACGCCGCAGCCCACGACCGCGCGTGCCTGCTCGCCCGTGGTGAGCCCGTCCGCCGCAGGCCCCAGCGCCGCCCGCGCCGCGAAAAGGGAGGCCAGGGCGGTCAGCAGACCCACAGCGAGCACCGGTACGGCAATGGCGGTCGTCTTGGCCGCGAACCAGTGCCCGCGCTGCGGGACCGCCGACAGCGACAACCGCAGCCCGCCGCCCCGGAACTCGGCCGACACCACCATGGCGCCGAAGGAGATCGCGGCGATCTGCCCCACGTACACCCCGGCCTGGGTGGTGAACAGCAGGTCGAATTCCGATCCCGAGGTGTCCGACGCACCGGCGAGCACGGAGAACGCCGTGGTCGTCACGGACACCGCCACCAGCGTGCCCAGGAGCGAGCGGAGGGTGCGGATCTTCAGCCACTCGGAGTGGAGTACGGGTGTGAACGACATGGTCAGGCCTCCTGGGGAGATGCGGTGAACTCGGTCTCGGCTGCGGTGAGGTCCAGGTAGGCCTGCTCCAGCGTGCCCTCGTCCGCGGCGAGTTCGAGGATCGGTACGCCCGCGGCGGAGGCGAGGCGTCCGATGTCGTCCACGCGCGCGTGCTGCACGGTCCAGTGCCCGTCCCGCTGCTCGACGGCCTCGTGACCGTGCGGGGCGAGCGCGTCCTTGAGCGCGACGGGGTCGGTGGTCCGGATACGGACGGCGGGGCGCACCCGCGCCTCGATGAACGCGCGCACCGGGGTGTCCGCCAGCAGCCGGCCCCGGCCGAGGACGACGAGGTGGTCGGCGAAGGATGCCGTCTCGTTCATCAGATGGCTGGAGACCAGCACGGCGCGCCCCTCGTCCGCGAGCCGACGCAGCAACTGCCGTACCCACACGATCCCTTCCGGATCGAGCCCGTTGGAGGGCTCATCGAGCATGACCACCTCCGGGTCACCGAGCAGCGCGGCGGCGATGCCCAACCGCTGGCGCATGCCCAGGGAGTACGTCCGGACCTTGCGCGTGGCCGCCGAGGCCAGGCCGGTCTCCGCCAGCACCTCGTCGACCCGGCGGTCCGGGATGCGGTTGCTCGCGGCCAGGACACGCAGGTGGTCACGGCCCGTGCGGGAGTCGTGCGCGGCCTGCGCATCCAGCAGGGCACCGACGCGGCGCAGGGGTTCGCGCAGTGTGGCGTAGGCCTGGCCGCCGATGGTGGCGGAGCCGGATGTCGGCCGGTCGAGACCGAGCAGCAGCCGCATGGTGGTGGACTTTCCGGCGCCGTTGGGGCCGAGGAACCCGGTGACACGGCCGGGCGGGACGTGGAAGGTGAGATGGTCGACGGCGCGCCGGCTGCCGTACTCCTTGGTCAGGTCGTGGACGTCGATGCTGGTCATGTGTGCCAGCGTGGCCGCCGGCAGAGGGCACGCGCCTCCCTCGGAAGGGGAGACCGTCTCCCTCCTGCGGGGGAGGCCCGTTGCCGGTGGGGGATGCCACGATGTCCCCCATGGTCCGCATGCTGCGTCCGTTCACCCGGGCGGCGACGTACACACGGTGGCTGCATCTTTTCGTCGCCTGCGTGTGGCCGACCATCTGGGCTCTCATCGACAGCTCGCGCATGTATGTGGCGGTGATGGTCCTCGCACTCGCCGGACTGGTGCCCGCGATGCGGACGATCGAGGGGATGCAGGCCGATGTGCTGCTCCTCGGCCGACGCCCCGGCGTAGACCTCCCTCGCGATCGCAGGAGCGCGGGGAACCCCGAAGACCCCGGCGCCGCGGGAGGCGCGCGCTACACGGAGATCGTCTCGACGCCGGCCGCGAGCTGGGGCGACCGCGGGCGGACCGTCCTGTGGCTCCAGTGCCGTCTGTTCCTCGGCAGTGCGGTCGCCATCCTGACCATTCACCTCCCCATGCTCGCCACTGACTTGGCGGCGACGGCCCGAGGCCGCACACCGGATCCCGCGACGTTCGTGCAGGTTCCCGGGCAGCACTGGTGGCACGCGCTGCTGGTTCCCCTGCCGATAATCGTGCTCGCCGGGGTGGTCGTCGGGGCGGGCAGGCTCATCACCGTGCTCGCCCTGCGGCTGCTGGGCCCCTCCCCCGCCGAGCGCCTCGCCGCGTTGGAGAGCCGTACCGAACAGCTTCTGGAACGGACCCGCATCGCGCGCGAACTGCACGACACCATCGGCCACGCCCTGACCGTCGCCGTGGTCCAGGCGGGCGCCGCGCGGGCGGCACGCGACCCCGCGTTCACCGAACGTGCCCTGGAGGCCATCGAGGAGACCGGCCGGACCGCCCTGGAGGACTTGGACCGGGTCCTGGGCATCCTGCGCGAACCGGAGCGGCCCGTGAGCAGCCGGCCGACGCTGGTGGACGCGGACCGTCTGCTGGAGTCCGCCCGCGCCTCGGGGGTGGAGGTCGACGCCGAGGTGACCGGCCCCCTGGAGACCGTGCCGGGCCCGGTCTCACGCGAGGGGTACCGCATCCTCCAGGAGTCGCTCACCAACGTGCTGCGGCACGCGGGAGCGGTTCCTGTGCGGACGAGGGTGCGGGTCGCCGACGGCACGCTGCTGCTGGAGATCCGTAACCCGCTGCCCGGGGAGACGCCGGGCCCCGGGCGAGGCAGCGGCCTGCGCGGCGTCCGCGAGCGTGCCGCGCTGCTGGGCGGGCGGGCGCGGACCGGCCCGGACGGGGGTGACTGGCTGGTCCGGGCCGAACTGCCTCTGGGCTGAGGCGGGGTGGGCCGCGCCAGGCCGTAGGCTGACCGGATGCCGGTCACCGTTCTGCTCGTCGACGACGAACCCCTCGTACGCGCGGGTCTGTGGGCCGTGTTGGAGGCGCAGCCCGACATCGAGGTCGTCGGGGAGGCGGCCGACGGGGCGGCGGTGATTCCGCTGGTGCGCCGGCTGCGGCCGGACGTGGTCGCCATGGACGTACGCATGCCGCTGATGGACGGCATCGAGGCCACGCGGGCCGTACTGCGGACGGTCGAGGACCCACCGAAGATCATCGTGGTGACGACGTTCGAGCAGGACGAGTACGTGTACGAGGCGTTGCGCGCGGGCGCCGACGGGTTTCTGCTGAAGCGGGCGAGGCCCGCCGAGATCGTGCACGCGGTACGGCTGGTCGCCGAGGGCGAGTCGTTGCTGTTTCCCGCGTCGGTACGGCAGTTGGCGGCCGAGTACGGCGATGAGGGTGGGAACCGTGCTGCGCGGGCCGTGCTGGAGCGGGCACGGCTGACCGAGCGGGAGGCGGAGGTGCTGCGGCTGATGGCGCGGGGCCTGTCGAACGCGGAGATCGCCGGCCGCCTGGTGGTGGGAGTGGAGACGGTGAAGTCGCATGTGAGCGCGGTGCTGGCGAAGTTCGGGGCGCGTGACCGCACCCAGGCGGTGATCACGGCGTACGAGTCGGGGTTCGTGGCGCCCGGGTGAGGCGGCCCCGTCGGGGCCGGGCCACGTGAGGGAACGCGGGGGGCGGATCGCGTGAGCGGTCGGTCGGGGCGGGATGCGGCGGGTTCCGGTCGTGGCTCGGGGTGGTCGTGCCCGGTGGTCGCCGGGGCCCGCCGCGCCGAGTACGATCCGCCCCACACGCGCACGAGCGGGGAGGACGGACGGTGAGTCGGCTGACCGGCGGGGATCCCTCGCTGTTGCGGAGGATCAACTCCGTGGTGGTACTGCACGCGCTGCGGGCCACGGACTGCGCAACGCTGACCGAGGTCACGAGGGTGACGGGGCTGTCCCGGCCCACCGTCGAAGGCGTCGTGGAGGGTCTGATCGAGGCGGGCCTCGTCGTGGAGAAGGCGGCCGAGGAAGGGGCGGCGCGGCGCCAGGGGCGACCGGCCCGGAGGTTCCGCTTCCGGGCGGAGGCCGGGCATCTGCTGGGCCTGGAGATCGGGCCGCACCGGGTGGCGGCGCTGCTGGCCGACCTTGACGGCCGGGTGATCGGCGTCCAGGCCAAGGACATCGGGGAGACGGCCGGTGCCGACGAGCGGCTGGAACGGCTGCGCGCCGCCGTCACCGAGCTGCTGCGCCGGGCCGGGGTGCCGCGCGACTCCCTGCGCGCCGTGGGCGTGGGGACGCCCGGGATCGTCGAGGCGGACGGCACCGTACGGCTGGGCACGGCGCTGCCCGGGTGGACGGGACTGGGTCTGGGCGAGCGGCTGAGCCGGTCCTTCACATGTCCGGTGCTGGTCGAGAACGATGCCAACGCGGCGGTCGTGGCCGAGCATTGGAAGGGCGTCGCCACCGGGACCGACGACGTGGTGTTCGTGCTGGCCGGGCTGAGTCCCGGCGCCGGTTCACTGATCGGGGGCCGGCTGCACCGGGGATACGGCGGGGCGGCCGGTGAGATCGGCGCGCTGCATCTGCTGGGTCGCGAGGCGACCCCGGAGAGGCTGCTGTCCACCACGGACGAGCCGCTGCACCCGCTCGACGAGCAGGCGGTGGCCGAGGTCTTCGCCCGGGCCCGCGAGGGCGACAAACGGGCCCTCGCGGCCATGGACCGCTTCATTCAGCGGCTGGTCCACGACGTGGCGGCGCTGGTGCTGGCCCTCGACCCGGAACTCGTCGTGATCGGCGGCTGGGCGGCCGGACTGGACGGCGTACTGGAGCCGTTGCGGCGCGAACTGGCCCGCTACTGCCTGCGCCCGCCGAAGGTCGCCCTGTCCCGCCTCGGGGAGGCGGCGGTGGCGACGGGCGCGGTGCGGCTCGCCCTGGACCATGTGGAGGAGCAGCTCTTCGCGGTGGAGGGCACCGTGACGGCCCGCCGGTAGGCGGCGTACCGCTCGCGCGGCACCACGCGTCTTTGCGTGCCCGGCCCCGGCGGCGGTCGGCGTGCCCCGCCGCCGGTCTGCTCAGCCCGCCCGCAGCGCACATCCCGCCGGCCACGCACGTCGCGCTCGCGGTGGACGGCGCCCGGAAGTGCCGGTGCTCAGGAGGCGCGGCGCTCGGGACCGTGGTGGATCTCCACGCCTCCGAAGTCGCCGAAGGTCAGCCGGCAGGTGTCCGCACGGTAGGTGGCGACGGACAGCGCGGCGACGCGGCCCCGGGCGATGAAGGAGGTGGTGACGACGAGGACGGGCGCGCCCGGCAGGCGGTCCAGCTCCTTGGCGTCGTCCGCGCGGGCCGAGCCGAGTTCCACCGCGTTCTCGTGCCGCTCCAGTTCCAGGTGCTGCAGCTCGCGCAGTACCGCACGCGCGCGGGCCGCCCCCGACGGGGCGTCGATGGCGGAGAGGTCGGGCACCGAGGAAGCGGGGATGTACAGCAGCTCGGCGGCAACGGGCCGGCCCTGCGAGACCCGGGACCGCCGTACGGTGTGCACGGGCTCGTCCCGGCCGGTCACCAGGGTCTTGGCGACGGTCACGGGCGGCACTTCGAGCGTGCAGTCCACGGCCTGCCAGGCGTCGGCGGGTCCGCCGGGCCAGGCGTGCTGCTCCGTGCCCACGGACACGCCCATGCGCGGCGGGGCCACCGTGGTGCCGACGCCCCGGCGTCGCTGCAGCCTGCCTTCCAGCTCCAGCTGATCCAGTGCCTGACGGAGCGTGGCACGGGCGACGCCGAAGCGGGCAGCCAGATCACGCTCGTTGGGCAGGATCTCGCCCACCGAGAACTCTGAGTCCAGGGCCTCGCTGAGCACGGTCCTGAGATGCCAGTACTTCGGTTCCGGCACCGTTTCCAACTGCGTGGTCCCCACCCTGTCCTCCGCGATCGCCGGGTCCGGTGGCATTTTAGCGCCCTTGTTTATTAAAGGTTGTTTCACTTCTCTGCGACCATAGGGCGGCCCTCACCCTTGGTCAATACCAATCGGACATGCCGACGGGGCCCGCGCCGGACGACGCGGGCCCCGTGTGCGGGTGGCCGGTCCCTACTGGGCCGCCCCCAGCGAGCGCAGCTTGTCGGGGTTGCGGATGATGTAGACCGCCTGGACCCGCCCGTCGACGACGTCCAGTTGGAAGACGGTGTCGGGCCTGCCGCCGATGAGGACCAGTGCCGCAGGGCCGCCGTTGAGCTCCAGAAGACGGACCGAGAAGTCGGGGAAACCCTTACCGGTGATACCGACGAGGAAGCGGCCCACCTTGTCGGCGCTCTCCAGGACACGCAGCGGGGCACGCGACTTGCCACCGCTGTCGCCGATGAGCCGTACGTCGGGGGCGAGCAGCTTCATGAGCCCTTCCAGATCGCCGCCGGCCGCCGCCGCCAGGAACCGCTCGGTCAGATCTCGGCGCTGGGCGGGGTCGACGTCGTAGCGCGGGCGGCGCTCCTCGACGTGCTTACGGGCCCGCGCGGCGAGCTGGCGCACTGCCGGTTCACCGCGGTCGAGCATGGCGGCGATGCCGGAGTAGGGGTAGCCGAACGCCTCCCGCAGGACGAATACCGCGCGCTCCAGCGGAGACAGCGACTCCATGACGACCAGAACGGCGAGCGAGACCGAGTCGGTGAGCACCACCTGCTCAGCGGTGTCCGGGGTGGTGTCGCCGAAGTCGGTGAGGTAGGGCTCGGGCAGCCACGGGCCGACGTATGTCTCGCCCCGTGCCTTGATCTGACGCAGCCGGTCGATGGCGAGACGGGTGGTGACGCGCACCAGGTAGGCACGCGGCTCGCGGACCTCGGACCGGTTGCCGCCCGCCCAGCGCAGCCACGCCTCCTGGACCACATCCTCGGCGTCGGCCACCCGGCCGAGCATGCGGTAGGCCACCCCCAGGAGGACGGGGCGGTGCTCCTCGAAGGCGTCGGTCACGGTGTCGGTGCTCACCCCTCCATCCCAGCCGACCCGTGCGGCCGTGTCCAGGCGGATTCGGCGCGTCCCGGCTCTTGGACGCCGGAGCCGGAGTTCAAGAGCCGAGACCCGAGAGCCGAGACCCGGAGGCAGGACCCGAGCCGGGACCCCGAGCCAGGGCCCGGCCTTCCGGGGCTACCCGTCGGTAGCGGTTACTGACAAGCTGTCTACGGCGTCGGGCGACGTCGACGTCGGTGTCACCAGCCGTCCCGGACGCCCCGTGCCCCCGGCACCGCGAACCCGGACACCCCGAGTCCCAGACGAGGAGCACCTCATGTCCGCGACCGTCTCCTTCGAGGTCACTTCCCCGCACGGCCCGCAGACCGTGACCCTGTCCTACGCACGCGCGGGCCGCGGTGAACCGCTGCTCCTGCTGCACGGCATCGGTCATCACCGTCAGGCCTGGGACCCGGTGGTGGACATCCTCGCCACCGAGCGCGAGGTGATCGCCGTGGACCTGCCCGGTTTCGGTGCCTCCCCGGCGCTTCCGGGCGGCCTCGTCCACGACCTGCCCACCATGAACGCCGCCCTCGCCGCCCTGTGCGGGAAGCTGGAGCTCGGCCGGCCCCACGTCGCGGGCAACTCGCTCGGCGGTCTGCTGGCCCTGGAACTCGGCCGCGAGAACCTCGTACGGTCCGTCACCGCACTGTCCCCGGCCGGGTTCTGGACCCGGGCGGAGCGGCGGTACGCCTTCGGTGTGCTGATCGCAATGCGGCGGATCGCGGAGCACATGCCGCTGCCCCTGGTCGAACGGCTCGCCCGTTCGGCGGCCGGACGCGCGGCACTGACCAGCACCATCTACGCCCGGCCGGGCCGCCGTTCACCCGAGGCGGTGGTCGCCGAGACGCTCGCGCTCGCCGGTGCCGCCGGCTTCGCCGAGACGCTCCGGGCGGGCGCCGCCGTGCGGTTCACCGACGACGTGCCCGGCATCCCGGTCACCGTCGCCTGGGGCGCCCGCGACCGGTTGCTCATCCCCCGTCAGGGGGTCCGCGCCAAGCGGACGATCCCCGGGGCGCGGCTGATCCGGCTGCCCGGCTGCGGTCACGTCCCGATGAACGACGACCCCGCCCTGGTCGCCCGCGTCCTTCTCGACGGCAGCCGCTGAACGGGGCCGCCCGGACCGGCGCGACGCGACCGGACACGGCACGACGGGACCGGACACGGCACGACGGGACGTGAGGCGAAGGGAGGCGACGGAGCACGCCGGGGGGCGGTGAGCGGCACCGGCGGCGCGTCGTTTCCCTTAGGGGAGCGGTGAGTTGTTCACTTGGGGTTTGTGTGCGAGCCGTGCCGCCCGAGTACTTGTGGCAGCGCACACCGGCAGGATCTCCCGCCCTCTGGAGGCTCATTCATGTCACCCCGTTCGTTCCCCGGCCGCCGCTCCGTCCTGCGCGGCTCGTTCGCGGCCTCGACGGCCCTGGTCCTGCCCGCCGCCGGGTCGGCGCCCGCCTTCGCCCGGTCCGGGCGTCCGGAGGCGAAGTGGGGTGTGCAGACGGGCGACGTGACGCACGACTCCGGGCTGGTGTGGGTGCGCTCCGACCGCCCGGCCCGGATGATCGTCGAGACGTCGGCGACCGAGTCGTTCCACCGCCCGCAGCGCCGGCACGGCCCGCTGCTCGGCCCCGGCACGGACTTCACGGGAACCACTCGGCTGCACGGACTGCCGGCGGGCGAGCAGATCCACTACCGGGTACGGCTCGCCGACCCGGACGACCCGCGCCGCTCGGGCGAGCCGGTCACCGGCACGTTCCGGACGGTGCCCGCACGGCGGCGCGAGGGCGTGCGGTTCGTGTGGTCGGGCGACCTGGCGGGGCAGGGCTGGGGCATCAACCCCGACTTCGGCGGCTACCGGATCTTCGAGGCGATGGCCCGGACCGACCCCGACTTCTTCCTGTTCAGCGGCGACACCATCTACGCCGACGGGCCGATCCCGGCGACCGCCGCGCTGCCGGACGGCAGTGTCTGGCGGAACATCACCACGCAGGAGAAGTCCAAGGTCGCCGAGACCCTGGCCGAGTTCCGCGGCAACTTCCGGTACAACCTGCTCGACGAGCACTTCCGCCGGTTCAACGCCCAGGTGCCGTCGATCGTGCAGTGGGACGACCACGAGGTGCGCAACAACTGGTACCCGGGCCAGCGGATCGCGGACACGGACGGCCGGTACACGGAGAAGAGCGTCGATGTGCTGGCGGCGCGGGCGCGGCGTGCGTTCAGCGAGTACTTCCCGATGTCCACGCTGCGGCCGGGTGATCGCGAGGGCCGGGTGCACCGGGTGCTGCGGCAGGGTCCGTTGCTGGACGTGTTCGTGCTGGACATGCGGACGTACCGCAACGCCAACTCCACCGGTGACCAGACCGTGGACCCGCAGGGGATCCTCGGGCGCGAGCAGCTGGAGTGGCTGAAGCGGGAACTGGCACGGTCCCGGGCGGTGTGGAAGGTGATCGCCGCGGACATGCCGCTCGGCCTGATCGTGTCCGACACCGGCGAGGGTGCCCGGCACGTCGAGGCGGTGGCCCAGGGCGACCCGGGCGCACCGCTGGGGCGCGAGCTGCAGATCGCCGAGCTGCTGCGGTTCATCAAGCGCCGGCGGATCACCGGCACGGTGTGGCTGACGGCCGACGTGCACCACACCTCGGCCCAGCACTACCAGCCCGCGCGGGCCGCGTTCGGCGATTTCGAGCCGTTCTGGGAGTTCGTCTCCGGGCCGTTGAACGCGGGTGCCTTCCCGGCGAGCGCACTCGACGGCACCTTCGGCCCTGAGCGGGTGTTCGTGAAGGCGCCGACCGCGGCGAACGTCTCGCCCGCCGGCGGTTACCAGTTCTTCGGCGAGGTCGACATCGACGGCGGCAGCGGAGAGCTGACCGTACGGTTGCGGGAGCAGGACGGCACCGTGCTGTACACGAAGCGGTTGCAGCCGGGCCTGGTCGGCCAGTAGCCGGTCGACGGACACCCGCCGACCGGCGAAGCGACAAAAGGATCATACGCGCCATCGGATCTCTTTCGAGGGAACCACCGGCTTCAGCCGGTGGGGGAATCGAATCCCTGGTGTACGTTTCTGATGTCCCGCAAGGGATCAGTTCGGGCTGGACCGCAACCCTCAGGTTGGAAGCCCCCTTCCTTCGGGAGGGGGAGCGGAGTCACAAGAACTCTTTACTCGTCAGTCATGGCGCGTTGGTGATAACGAAACACACTTCCTTCACAGTGACTGCATGAACCGAGACATGTCGGACGAGGAGCACGACCGCCGGGGCCGTTCCCCGCAAGGGCGGTCGGGGGGCGAACGGACCGCACGGTTCACGGCGGCGTTCCACAGTTGGTGGGCACGCCGCCACGGTCACGCGCCCCCCGCATCCGATACCGACGGCGGCCGGGCCCCGGCCGCCGGGTCGCGGGACGTGTTGACGGCCGCGTCGTCCGCCGACGGGGCCGGGCGCAGCATCCCGGTGGAGAGCGTCCTGTGGCGGATGCGGACGACGGTGCGGGACGAACCGGGCGCGCTGGCCGCGCTGTGCACGGCGCTCGCCGGGGAGAGCGTCGACATCCTGAGCCTGCAGACGCACCCGCTGGGCACGGCCACGGTCGACGAGTTCCTGCTGCGGGCCCCCGCCCTCCTGACCGGCACCGGCCTCACGGCGGCGGTGTCGGGCGCCGGGGGCACCGACACCTGGATCGAGCGGGCCGACGCCCACGACCTGGTGGACGCGCCGACCCGGATGCTGGGCCTCGCCGCGCGTACGGCCCTGGACGCCGCGGAACTCCCCTTGGTGCTACGGCAGTTGCTGGGGCGGTGCACGATCCGTTCGCTGCCCGCCGCGCCGGGTACCGGCCGGCGGGCGCCGGAGGCTGTGCCGGCCGAGGGGGCCCTGGAGGACACCGTGATGCGGATGCGCGCCCCCGAGGGCGGTGTGATCACCGTGGAGCGGCCGTATCTGCCGTTCACACCCACCGAGTTCGCCCGGGTCAGGGCCCTGGTGGAGCTGGACGCCCGGCTCGGCCCCCGGGTCCCCCGCGGCCAGGACGTCCTCACGCTGCCCGAGGGCAGCGACATCACCGTGAGCCGGGCCGACACCGGCGACCTGGAGGCGGCACGGGCGATGCACGAGCGGTGCTCGCCCGAGACCCTGCGCCTGCGCTACCACGGGCCGGTCGGCGACGTGGACCGCTACCTGAACCACCTGCTCAGCCCGCGCTTCGGCCGCACGCTCGCCGTGCGGACGGCCTCGGGGCGCATCGTCGGCCTCGGCCATCTGCTGTGGGACGGCGACGAGACCGAGGTGGCTCTGCTCATTGAGGACGCCTGGCAGCGCCGAGGCATCGGCAGTGAGCTTCTCGCCCGGCTGACGGAGATGGCCGGCGAGGCGGGCTGCGCCCATGTCTACGCCGTGACGCAGGCGTCGAACACCGGCATGGTCGCCGCGATGCGCGGCCTGGAACTCCCCCTCGACTACCAGATCGAGGAGGGCACCCTGGTCATCACCGCCCGCCTGGACCGGGAACCGGCCCGCCGCGCGCAGGAGGAGCGCGGCGAGCCGGAGCACAGCGGCTCCCGCGTCGGCCACCGGTCGTAGGCCATCGCACCACCGAACACGCAGGCGGCGGCCCGGCGGAATCCACCGGGCCGCCCCGCCCGGTCAGCCCAGCGCCCCGTCCAGATCGGCCCACAGGTCGTCGACGTCCTCCAGACCTACGGAGAGCCGCAGCAGCCGGTCGCCGACTCCCGCGGCCCGGCGGTCACCGGCGTCGACGATGCGGTGGCTGATGGACGCCGGGTGCTGGATGAGGGAGTCCACGCTGCCGAGGCTCACCGCCGGGGTGATCAGCCGTACGCCGCCGATCACCTCGTGCGGGTCCCCGTGCACCTCGAAGGAGACCATCGCCCCGCCGATGCGCGGGTAGTGCACCCGGGCCACACGTTCATCGGCGGTCAGTCTGCGGGCGAGTTCGGCGGCGCTCGCCGAGGCTGCCCGGACCCGGACCGGCAGCGTCGACAGTCCTCGCAGCAGCAGGTAGCCGGCCAGCGGATGCAATACGCCACCGGTGGCGAACCGTATCTGCCGCAGCCGCCCCGCGAACTCCTCGTCGCAGGCCACCACCCCGGCCAGGACGTCCCCGTGCCCGCCGAGGTACTTGGTGGCGCTGTGCAGCACCAGCCGCGCCCCGTGCTCGGCCGGACGCTGGAGGACGGGCGTGGCGAAGGTGTTGTCGACGAGCAGCGGCACGGAGCCGCAGTCCCGGGCGAGTGCCCGCAGATCGACCTCGGTCAGGGTCGGGTTGGCCGGTGACTCCACCAGCACCAGACCGGTGTCGGGGCGCAGTGCGTCGGCGACCCCCGCCGGGTCGGTCCACGTCACCTCGGAGCCGAGCAGCCCGGCGGTCAGCAGGTGGTCGCTGCATCCGTACAGGGGGCGTACGGCGACGACATGGCGCAGGCCCATGGAGCCGCGCGCCAGCAGGACGGCGCTGAGCGCGGCCATTCCGCTGGCGAAGGCGACGGCGGACTCCGTGCCCTCCAGGCGGGCCAGGGCGGTCTCGAAGCGGGCGACGGTCGGGTTGCCGAGCCGTCCGTAGACGGGCGGACCGTCCGGCTGCGCGCCGGTGGCGGCGAAGGCGTCGATCCGGGCGGCCTCACCGCGGCTGTCGTAGGCGGGGTAGGTGGTGGACAGGTCGATCGGCGGGGCGTGCAGGCCCTGCCGGGCCAGGTCGTCCCGGCCGGCGTGCACGGCCTCGGTGGCGAGTGCTCTCGTGGTGCTGTGCGTGCCCATGCGTACGTCCATGGACCGAAGGGTGAACACCGGCCGGGCCCTGGGAGCCGATCTCCGTGTTACGTTCGGCCGATGGCCGATTCTGTCGTACTGGATCCGGTGGATCTTCATCTGCTGCGGCTGTTGCAGAACGACGCCCGGACGACGTACCGGGATCTCGCCGCGCAGGTGGGGGTCGCGCCGTCGACCTGTCTGGACCGGGTGACCCGGTTGCGGCGCTCCGGAGTGATCCTCGGCCATCGGCTGAAGCTGGACCCGGCCAAGCTGGGGCGAGGGCTCCAGGCGCTGCTGTCGGTTCAGGTCAGGCCGCACCGGCGGGAGCTGGTGGGGCCGTTCGTGGAGCGGATCCGGGCGCTGCCGGAGTCGCTGACCGTCTTCCATCTGACCGGACCGGACGACTATCTGATCCATGTCGCGGTCGCGGACATGGCGGATCTGCAACGGCTGGTGCTGGACGAGTTCACGTCGCGGCGGGAGGTGGCATGCGTGGAGACGCGGCTGATCTTCCAGCAGTGGGACTGCGGTCCGCTGCTGCCGTCTTCGCCCTCGGCTCAATCCGGGTGACGTCCGGCGGGCCGCGTACCAGGATGGTCGCCATGTCTGAGACCAACAGCCCGCTGCCCCGCGAGGTCGCCGACGCCTACGTCGACGATCTCATCGCCCTCGACCCGGTCACCGGTACGTATCTCGGCGTGCAGGAGAGTTACCGCCGCCTGCCCGATCTCTCCCCCGCGGGCCAGGCCGCGCTCGCTGAGCTCCAGCGGGCAACGCTCGCCCGGCTCGACGAGGCCGAGGCCGGGCCCGGCGCGGACAGCGGCATCGAGCGCCGCTGCGCCCGGCTGCTGCGGGAGCGGCTCACCGCGGAGCTCGCCGTGCACGAGGCCGACGAGGGGCTGCGTTCGGTCGGCAACCTGGGCACCGTCGCCCACTCGGTGCGTGAGGTGTTCACCGTGACGCCGACGCGGACCGAGGAGGACTGGGCCGCGGTCGCCGAGCGGCTGCGCGCGGTACCGGCCGCGCTGGCGGGCTACCGGGAGTCCCTCGCGCTCGGCCTGGAGCGCAAGCTGTACGCGGCGCCGCGGCCGACCGCCACGTTCGTCGAGCAGCTCACCGAGTGGGCGGACACCGGCGAGGGCCGGGGCTGGTTCGAGGACTTCGCCTCGCCGGGTCCGGACGCGCTGCGCGCGGAGCTGGACGAGGCGGCGCGTTCCGCGACCGCGGCCGTGGTGGAGCTGCGGGACTGGATGCGCGACGTGTACGCGCCGGCGGTCGAGGGCGCACCGAACACCGTGGGCCGGGAACGCTACGCCCGCTGGTCCCGCTACTACAACGGCACCGACCTCGACCTGGACGAGGCGTACGCCTACGGCTGGGCCGAGTACCACCGGCTCCTCGGCGAGATGAAGGAGGAGGCCGAGAAGGTCCTGCCGGGTGCCGGCACACCGTGGGTGGCACTGGCGCACCTCGACGAGCACGGCCGGCACATCGAGGGCGTCGACGAGGTCCGTGACTGGCTGCAGGACCTGATGGACAAGGCGATCGACTCGCTCGACGGCACCCACTTCGAACTCGCCGAGCGGGTACGGAAGGTGGAGTCGCGGATCGCCCCGCCGGGCAGCGCGGCGGCGCCGTACTACACGCCCCCGTCGGAGGACTTCTCCCGGCCCGGCCGTACCTGGCTGCCGACCATGGGGCTGACCCGCTTCCCCGTCTACGACCTGGTGTCGACCTGGTACCACGAGGGCGTCCCCGGCCATCACCTCCAGCTGGCGCAGTGGGCGCACGTCGCCGAGGACCTGTCCCGCTACCAGGCCTCCGTCGGCATGGTCAGCGCCAACGCGGAGGGCTGGGCGCTGTACGCGGAGCGGCTGATGGACGAACTCGGCTTCCTCGCGGACGCGGAGGAGCGGCTCGGCTACCTGGACGCGCAGATGATGCGGGCCGCCCGGGTCGTCGTGGACATCGGTATGCACCTGGAGCTCGAGATTCCGGCGGACTCGCCGTTCCACCCGGGCGAGCGCTGGACGCCGGAACTGGCGGAGGAGTTCTTCGGGGCGCACAGCAGCCGTCCCGCGGACTTCGTGGAGAGCGAGCTGACCCGCTACCTGACGATCCCCGGGCAGGCCATCGGCTACAAGCTCGGCGAGCGGGCCTGGCTGCTGGGCCGGGAGAACGCCCGTAAGCGGCACGGCGACGCCTTCGACCCCAAGGCGTGGCACATGGCGGCCCTGTCCCAGGGTTCGCTGGGCTTGGACGACCTGGTGGACGAACTGTCGGCGCTGTGAGCCGGGCCGTCGGCGGCCGGTGCCGGGAGGGCTCCCCCGGCGTTACCGCCGGAAGCCTCCCTCCGAGCCGATGACCTGGCCCGTGACCCAGTCCGCCTCGTCCGTGGCCAGCCACGCGATGAGGCGGGCGGGGTCGTCGGGCATCCCCCACCGCCCGCCGGGGAAGCACTCGGCGACGGCGTCGTAGGCGTCGCCGGTGAGGTAGCCGGTGTCCACCGGACCGGGGTTGACGGTGTTCACCGTGACGGCGTGCTGGGCCAGCGTGGTCGCCAGGGAGCGGGTGATCGAGGCGAGCGCGCCCTTCTGGAGGGCGTAGGCGATCTCGTCCGGCATCCCGCCCGCGATGTCCTGACCGGACGTCATCGTCATCACGCGCCCGCCGGGGGTGCCCGGGGGCAGGGCGGCCCGGTGCCGGGCGTGCGCCTGGGCGAGCAGGATCACCGAGCGGGTGTCGACGGCCCAGTGGGCGTCGAGCATCGCGGCGTCGACCGTGTCGAGGGTGCCGTCGGAGCCGTTGAGGGCGTGGTTGGCGACGAGGATGTCGAGCCGTCCGCCGAGTGCGGCGGTGGCCCGGTCGTGGAGCGCGGCGGGCATGGCCGGGTCGGAGAGGTCACCAGGTCCCTCCACCACCCGGGCCGAGGGATCGCCGAGCGCTTCCCGCACGGAGGCGGCCACGTCCTCGGGGCCGTCGGCGCCCCAGGGCATCGCGGCATCGTGCGGCACGTGGTGGTGAAGGTAGACGCTGGCCCCATGGGCGGCGAGGCGTCGGGCGACCGCGTGTCCGATGCCGGCGCGTCGGCTGGCGCCGGTGACCAGTGCGGTCCGGCCGCGCAGGGGCAGGGGGTCACGGCGGAGCGCTTCGGGTGCGGGGTGCGGAAGACGGGGCATGGTCGCCCATGATGGGCGACCGGGGGACGCGGCGCACACGAATAACGCCGGCGGTCCCTCGCGTGTCGGTGGTCTCAGCCCAGGTGACGCAGCTGGACGAGGTCGAGCCAGGTCTCCGGGCCCGGCCGGACCCGGGCCGCGCGGACCGCGTAGCGGCCCGGGGTCAGCGTAAGTCGTATGTGCTCGGTGTCCGCGGAGTGCGGGCCGGGCCAGGGCGCGTCGAACAGCAGGACCGTGCCCGGGACCTGCCAGTGCACCTCCGGCTGCCACGGCGCGGTCCGCAGCGCCTCGGGGACGCTTGCCAGGAGTTCCGCCTCGGAGTCGGCGGCGACCCACCGGACGAGGGTGGCGTGCTCGGGGAGGAAGGCGGTCGCCGCGGGTTCGTCGCCCAGGACCAGGGCCGTGGAGTCGCCCACCGGGAGGAGCCCTACGGGGCCGTCCACCTCGCAGGCCCGGTCGTAGTCGGAGGCCGTCTCCTCGCCGTCGGCGCCCGTCCAGAGCGGCAGCACCGTCTCCGGCACCGCGATGAGGGGGCCGCCGCCCGATTCCACCCACTCCACCGTGCCCGGCTCCGCATGTCGCACCATGCGCGAAACCTCACAAGGCCAACTTCTTTGACGTACCCACGGGTTCGGCTCAGGTGGCCCCGTGCTGCCGCAGCGTCGAACCGGACCGGCCCTTCACGACGGCGAGCTGGGCGTGGATCCGCCGGCGCAGATCGGCGACATGGCTGACGATGCCCACGCTGCGGTCGCGTTCCCTCAGGGAGTCCAGGACGTCCAGCACCTCGTCGAGGGTCTGGTCGTCGAGGCTGCCGAAGCCCTCGTCGATGAAGAGGGTGTCCAGCCGGACCCCGCCGGCCTCGTCGGTGACGACGTCGGCGAGACCGAGGGCGAGGGCGAGCGAGGCGAAGAAGGTCTCGCCGCCCGAGAGGGTCGCGGTGTCCCGCTCCCGGCCGGTCCACGCGTCCACGACGTGCAGCCCGAGACCGCTGCGGCCGCGCCCGGTGCGGTCGTCGGAGTGCACCAGGGTGTAGCGGCCGGACGACATGCGGTGCAGTCGCGCGGTCGCCGCGGCGGCGACCTGTTCCAGGCGGGCGGCCAGGACGTAGGACTCCAGGCGCATCCTGCGCTCGTTGGCGGCCGAGGTGCCGGCGGTGAGGCCCGCCATGCGGGCCACCCGGTCGTACTCGTCGCGCAGCGGTGCCAGTCGGCGTACGGAGGCGGTGGCCCGTACGGAGAGGCGGTCGAGTTCGGCGCAGCGGCGGGCGGCGGCGTCGCGCGCGGAGGCCGCCTCGCGCACCCTGCGGTCCGCGTCCTCGGCGGTGCGCTGCGCTGCGGCCAGGCCTGCGGGAGGCTGCTGGGCGGCGGCCGCGGTGTCGGACTCGGCGAGCACCGCGCTTACGGCGGCCTCCTCCTGCTGCCAGGCGTCCAGCCGGTGCTGCAGTGCGCGGCGGGTGGTCGTGTCGAGCAGTGCCTCGGCCGCCGCCCGCGGGGTGTCGAAGCCGGCCCGGAAGGCGGCGTCCGCGAGCCTGGCGTCGGCCTGCTTGAGCCGCTGCGCGGTGCCCTCGGCGAGCCGGACGGTGTCGGCGGCGTCGGCGAACCGCGCGGCGTAGCACTCCAGTTGGGCGGCGCGTGCGGCCACACTGTCCGCGGCGCCCCGCGCCTCGGTCAACTCCTCCTCCAGCACGGCCTGTTCCTGGTCGAGGCGATCGCGGACGCCCGCCCGCGCAGCGGTCCGGACCGCCGCCTCGCGCTGTGCGGTCAGCCGCCGCTCGTGCTCGTGCTCCGCCTGCCTCAGCTGCTCCTGCGCGGAGTGCAGCACGGAGGCCGCGTCCCGGGCCCGCACGTACTGCCTCTCCAACTCCTCGACCTCGTCGGCGAGTCGGCCGGTCGGCGTGTCCCCCGCTTCCGCTCCGGCGGCGGCCAGCGCCTCACGGACGACGCCGAGGCGCCGTTCGTGACCGGCACGGCGTTCCTCGGCGCTCTGGTGGGCGGCGAGGGCGCGCTCCTCCGCCTCGCGGTCGACGTGGCCGGCGTCCTTGCGGGCGGGTGCGGGGTGTTCGACGGCACCGCAGACCGTGCAGGGTTCGCCGTCGGTGAGGTTCGCGGCGAGTTCGGCGGCGATGCCCGCCAACCGCTGTTCCTTGAGGTCGAGCCAGTGCTGCTTGGCCGCGAGTGCCTGCTCCTGGGCCCGGTGGGCCTGCTCGGCGGCGCGGTCGGTGTCCCCGGCCAGCCGGTCCCGCAGCCGTGCGGCGTTCAGCCGCTTGTGCGCGGGGTCACGCTGCACCGCGAGTTCACCGGCCCGGGTCGCGGCCTCCTGCGCGGACTCGATGCGGGCCTGGAGTCCGCTCCGGGTCTCCTCCCAGCCGGTGAGCCAGGCGTCCGACTCGTCCAGTACGTCGTCGTCGGCGCGCTCCTGGCGGTCCAGCCCGGCCCGTTCGTCGAGGAGTTCGGCGAGCCGGCGCTCGGCGCGGCGGGCCGACTCGAGGCCGCCCAGTTCCTCGGCGGCCCGGCGTGCGGCGGCCGTGAGCCCGGCCGCGCCCGCCTCCTGGTGCGCCTCGGGGAGCACGGCACGCGTGCGCGCCTCCGCGTCGGCCGCCTCCCGGTGTTCGGCGTCGGCGGACTCCCGCAGTTCCAGCGCGGGGGCGACCGCCTCGGCCCTGCGGGAGCGGTCCAGGAGCGTCTGTGCCTCCTGCCGGGCGCCGTCCCCCTCCGCCAGCCGCGCCGCGCGCTCCCGCGCCTCGGCGAACCGCCGTTGCAGCCGGTCCCGTTCGCGGGCCTCGTCCAGTGACCGGTCGGCGGCGGCCTGCGCGGATTCGGCCGCGGAGAGACGGCAGCGGGCAACGGCGAGCTGTTCGCGGGCGGCGCTGCGGGCGACGGCGGCCGCGGTCAGCACGCTCTCGGCCAGTCCCGGCTCGCCCGGCGCCAGGTCGTCCAGCCGCATCGCCTCGCCCGCGGCCTGCTGCATCCGGTGCGCGTCGGCGAGCAGCTCCGCGTCGCCGTCCCGTACCCGGGCCTCGGTGGCGCGGCGGCGCTCCGCGAGGTGCTTCTCCACGTCGGCGAAGCGGCGGGTGTCGAAGAGCCGGCCGAGCAGCTTGCCGCGCGCCTCCGCGTCGGCGCGCAGGAACCGCGCGAAGTCGCCCTGAGGCAGGAGGACTACCTGGCAGAACTGCTCCCGGCTCATTCCGAGGAGCTGGGTGACCTCCTCGCCGACCTCCTGGTGGGAGCGGCTGAGGTCCTTCCAGGACCGGGCAGCCGGGTCGTACTCGCGCAGCCAGGTCTGCGCCTTGTCGAGAGTGGTGCCGGTGCCGCGCTTCTTCGGGCGCTGCCAGGGCGGTTGCCGGGTGACCTCGAGCCGGCGTCCGGCGACGGTGAGGTCGAGGGTGACCTCGGTACGGACGGCGGCGGCGGCGTGGTCGCTGCGCAGCGTCATGCCCTGCCCGCTCTGCCGGGCGCCGGGGACGGATCCGTACAGGGCGTAGCAGACCGCGTCGAGTATCGAGGTCTTGCCGGCGCCGGTGGGGCCGTGCAGCAGGAAGAGGCCCGCGGCGGACAGTTCGTCGAAGTCGACGGTGAGCGAGCCGCCGAAGGGTCCGAAGGCGGTGAGGTCGAGCCGGTGCAGTCTCACCGCGCCACCTCCTGTACGGCCTCGTCGGCGCGGACCGCGTCGATGGCTTCCCACAGGACGGCCCGCTCCCGCTCGTCGGGGCCGGCACCGCGCACATGGGCCACGAAGTCCTCCGCGATCTGCTGGTCGTCGCGGCCGGCGAGGCGGTGTGCGTAGGACACCGCGGGGTCGCCGGGCACGCGTTCGGGTTCGAAGACGAGACTGAGGGTGTGCGGGAAGCGTCCGGTGAGCCGGGCCATGGGGTCGTCCGGGCGGACCGGGTCGGTGAGGGTGGCCTCGACCCACGCCTCGCGGTGCGGCTCGAGCCCGGGGTCGGCGAGCAGCTCCTCCAGGGGGCCGCGGATCCGGGCGAGGGCGCGCGGCACCGGGCAGTCGATCCGCTCGGCGGTGACGCCGCCGTCGGCGGCCAGGTCGACGAGCCACATGCTCTTGCGGTGGTCCGCCTCGGAGAAGGAGTACGGGAGGGGGGAGCCGGAGTAGCGCACGCGCTCGGTGAGGGTCTGGCAGCCGTGCAGATGCCCGAGCGCCACGTAGTCGACGCCGTCGAACACTGTGGCGGGTACGGCGGCGACCCCGCCGACGGTGATGTCCCGCTCGCTGTCGCTCGGTGTGCCGCCGGTGACGAAGGCGTGCGCGAGGACGACCGAGCGGGTGCCGCGCGGGCGGGCGGCGAGGTCGGCGCGGACCCGGTCCATGGCGGCGGCGAGCACTGCCTCGTGGCCCGCCTTCTCCACCCCGAACTCGTCCTTGACCAGGGCCGGTTCCAGATAGGGCAGTCCGTAGAAGGCGACGTCCCCGTGGCGGTCGGACAGCATCACGGGGGTGCCGCTCGCCGAGGGGGCGGTCCGCAGATGGATGCCCGCGCGCCCGATGAGTCCGGCACCGACGCCGAGGCGGCGGGCCGAGTCGTGGTTGCCGGAGATCATCACCGTCGGCACGCCCAGATCGGCGAGGCGGTGCAGGGCGTCGTCGAACAGCTCCACCGCGGCGAGCGGCGGCACGGCACGGTCGTACACGTCTCCCGACACGGCCACCGCGTCGACGGCGTGCTCCCGCACGGTCGCCACGAGGTGGCCGATGAACTCGGCCTGGGCACCGAGCATGCCGACCCGGTGGAACGCCCGGCCGAGGTGCCAGTCGGAAGTGTGCAGCAGTCTCATGACCCCCGAGAGTATCGGCCGGGCCTGACATCACGGCCGGTAACTCCAGTATCGCCCCGTCATGACCCGCACCACATATGCCGGTTATGGCAACAAAACGCCCATTGTGGCGTCACTGAGCGACGGGCACATGGTTCCGGTCGTCACACGTCTCCGTACGTCTCGCCGCCCGGCTCGAAGCGGGCGGTCCCGGCGGTCGCGTCCGCGAGCCAGCTTCGGAAGGCTTCCACGTCGGTGTCCGGGAGAGCGATCTCGATGGTGACCTCCTCGCCGTAGCGCACGTCCCGCACCTCGCGCCCCGTGGAGCGCATGTCGTTCTGGATTTTGCCGGCCCGCTGATGGTCGACGGTCACCGTGGCCAGCCGGAACCGGCGCCGGGTGAGCGTGCCGACGCTGTCCAGCGCCTCGCCGACGGTCCCGCCGTACGCGCGGATGAGCCCGCCCGCGCCAAGCTTGACCCCGCCGTAGTAGCGGGTGACGACGGCGACGACGTACCGCATGTCGCGGCGCAGCAGCATCTGGAGCATGGGGACGCCCGCGGTGCCGCCGGGTTCGCCGTCGTCGCTGGCCTTCTGGACGGAGGCATCCGCGCCGATGACGTACGCCCAGCAGTTGTGGGTGGCGTCGGCGTGCTCCTTGCGGACGGCGGCGACGAACTCCCGCGCCTCCTGCTCGGTGGCCGCCGGGGCGAGCGCGCACCGGAAGCGGGAGCGGTTGATCTCGGTCTCGTGCACGCCCGCGCGGGCGACGGTGCGGTACTGGTCCTGCATCCGGCCAGCCTATGCGCAGCCGTCCGGACGGCCCGCCCCCGGCCGGGGGCGAGCGGAAAGCACCTACCGCGCGGGGCCCCGGGGCACGGTCATCGCGGTCAGCAGGGCGGTGCCGGGGGCGAGGTCCGACCAGGTGGCGCCGTGCCAGGACAGCACGGCGATCGCCGAGGTCGGGAACTTGGTGCCGACCCGGTCGAGCGTGTCGTCCACGCCGTCGCCCGCCAGGGCCAGGACGAGGTCGGCCAGGCCCGGGTTGTGGCCGATCAGCAGCAGCGTGCCCACCTCGGCGGGCACCTCGCGCACCACGCCCAGCAGTTCGGGGACACCGACGGCGTACAGCCGGGGCTCGTACCGGACCGGCGGGGGCGTGTCCCACTCCCCCGCCGCCAGCTCCCAGGTCCGGCGGGCACGTACGGCGGTGGAGCACAGGGCGAGGTCGGGCGGGCCGATGGTCTGGGCGATCGCACGTCCGGCGGCGGGCGCGTCGCGCTCGCCACGCGCGGCGAGCGGGCGGTCCCGGTCGGGCACGCCATCGGGCCAGGCGGACTTGGCATGCCGCAGCACGACCAACCGATGCGACCGGCCCGCCCCGGTGGAGCCGGTCGGCACGGTGGAGCCGGTTTCGCCGGGGAGCCCGGTCATGCCAGGGACCCCAGGTCCCGGGTGAGGTCGAGGCCGAGCAGCCGGTCGGCGTAGGCGTACGTCTCGAAGCGGGCGCCGTCCGGCACCTCCGGATCCTGCTCCACCGCGCGGAGCACACGGAGCACCCCGGCCGTGTCCAGGTCCTCCTCCCAGGCGGTGCGCAGGTCCACGCGCACCGGGTCGGGGATGGGCCGCGAGGGCCGGTGCGCCCAGGCGGCGACCGCGCCGCGCCAGCGCCCGAGGGTGCCTGCGGCCTCGTCCAGGGCAGCCGGGTCGAGCCTCAGCGGGCTGCTCCTGGGGTGCGTGAGCAGGGCGAGCCGCAGGACGGTCGGCTCGGTGGGGCGGCTCGGGGCGACGGGGCCGGTGGGATCGGTGGCACCGGTGCCGTCCGGTGCGTCGCCCAGCCCTTCCTGATGGACGGGTGCGACGGCGACACGGACTCCGTCGGGTGTCGCGCCGCCCTCGCTCACCACGTGCAGGACCTGGGCCTCCCCCAGTCCGGTGCCGGCATCCCGGCCGTCCTCGAAGGGCCGTACGCCGAGGGCGGCGCCCGCCGCGCGCAGTTCGGGCAGATCCCGTTCTCCGTCGAGCAGCGCCCACACCGGGGTGCCGCCGATTTCCAGGGCGCGCACGAGCAGGTCGGCGACGAGCAGCACGCGCAGGTTCGTCGGGTCGAACCCGCGCGTATGGGCCTCGACGCGGGTGAGGCCCCGCCGGGCGGGGGTCGCGTCCACGAGTTCGCCGGTCCGGGCGTCGGTGATGCGCAGCACGAGGCGAGCGTAAGCGCACAAGCGGGCCCGCGCAGTCATCTCGCACGCTTTCGGGAACACCGTGGTTCCGGGACGTACCCGTGGCCCGGGAATCACCGCCCGCTCCGGTCCGTTGTCCAGAGGACAGCTCCCTTACGACCACGACGCTCCAGGAGGCCCACGGTGTACGGCGACGAGGCAACGGTCCACAAGATCCTCACCGGGCTCGGCGACACCTGGGCCATGGTGGGCCTGTCGTCGAACCCGCAACGCGCGGCGTACGGCGTCGCCCAGGTGCTGCAGCGCTTCGGCAAGCGTGTGGTGCCGGTGCATCCGAAGGCCGAGACGGTACACGGCGAGCAGGGGTACGCCTCGCTCGCGGACATCCCCTTCGAGGTGGACGTCGTGGACGTGTTCGTGAACAGCGAACTGGCCGGGGCGGTCGCGGACGAGGCGGTGGCCAAGGGGGCCAAGGCCGTCTGGTTCCAGCTCGACGTGATCGACGAGGCCGCCTACGAGCGGACCCGCGCTGCGGGCCTGGAGATGGTGATGGATCGCTGCCCGGCGATCGAGATACCGCGCCTGGGTTAGGGTCAATACCACTGACTTAACGGCGCGTGCGAGCCTTTGACCTGCGGCGATGTCCTCACTGGCGAGCTCTGGAAGGCTACAAAGTCACCGGCATTGGGGTTAGGTCCAGCCAGGGGCCGTGTCGGCGACAGGCTTCAGGACCGGGGTCCCGCGAGACTTGGGGCGCCCCACACCGGGAACCAGCGGGCCAGGACGACCTCGATGCGCAGGTCGTCCTCGAGGAGCGCCCTGATGTCAACTACCCGGGACTGAAGTTCCCGGGCTTGCTACTCGGTTCCGTCGATGGCTTCGACGGAACCGGCCGCGTCCAGCTCTCCCCCCATTGCGTGTCGCGGTGCGTCAGGCGATGAGGGTGAGAGCAGGGGCCTGTGACTCGGCCCCGCGGACCCACACGTACCAGCCGCGGTGGCTGATGTTGTGGGACGCGTTGTGGTCTGCGTGCTCGGCGAAGCCGCACGACCCGCAGGTGAACACGGCCTGGGAGGGCCGGTTGGCTCTGGCGATGTGATGACAGCGGGAGCATTCCCGGCCGGTGTACGCCGGGTCGACGTAGACCACCGGCACCCCGGCGCGCCTCGCCTTGTAGGCGTGGTGTACGCGTCACAGGTCTTCTTGATCGCATGCTGGGCGGCCTGCGCGCCCAAGCCCCACCGTGTCTTGACCTGTTGGTAGGTGTGCTTGCGCAGGGTCAGGGGTTTCATCGCCTTCTCGGCGAAGGCGACCTCGGCCGCCCAGGTGGCGGCCTCGTTGCAGGCGCGCAGGGTCGACTCCAGCGCCGCCGCCTGCTCGGGCGTCGGCAGGAGTCTGACCCGCACCATCAGCTTCACGATCACCGATCGTAGACACCCGTACGACGCCGCACCACGCGTTCCCCGCCGGCCACCCCATCGAGTGAAACCCGGTATCACCGGGTCCGACTCGCCCTGCCGCGCGAGTGAGATCCGGAAGCAGCGCGGCCGGGCGGACGCAGCGCGCTGCACGAGGATGCGATTCCTCCCGGGACTGAAGCCCCGGGGTTCCTCGCAAGAATCCGCTGAAGTTCCAACGCGTTGTCGCGCCGCTCCGTCGGGGAGCGGCGCGAAGAGGTAGAAAGTGCCGCGTTTGCGGAGAACCATCAGCCCTCCATGCCCGGCGCACCCCACACGGGGAACCAGCGCGACAGATCTTCCTCGATCCGAAGATCGTTCTTAAGCAGGGCAGCGACCTGTAGTTCAAGGGCGTTGTCTCGTTTCTCCTGACCGGGGCGTATACACACTGGATAGAAGGTGCCGCGCTTGTAGAGATAGACCAGTGCCAGGGCCCGGTGGTCCGATGTGGCTCGGAACCCGACCAGGGAGCAGAGGAGTTGCGGGCCGAAGCCCGCGTCCTGGAGGAGCGTGTTGACGGCGTGCAGATCGTTGACCAGTGAGGCGGTGTCGTCGGCCGTGTGATGGACGAGGAGCCACGTGTACCCGTACGCGTCCTTGGTGTACTCGACGGGTGTGCCGCCCCGGCCGGTGTCGGCGTCGAGCAGTTCCCGTACCTCCTGCTGTAGCCGGTCGAATGCGCCGCCCTCCACGCTCGCGAAGCAGACCGATCCGGTCCCGGTCGGAGTGAACCCCGCCCCCGCCTGCACGGTGATCGCGGCCGAGGGCAGGCTGAAGAGCTGGTCGAGGTCCGGGCGAACCGGCTTGCTGCGGCCGAGGATGGTGTCCAGGAGTCCCACGGCACGGCACCTCCATGGATCGTCAGGCTTGGCCGAGCTGGGCCGAGATCCGGCCGAGCTGGTCGAGGCGCTGTTCGAGGGTGGGGTGGGAGGAGAGCAGCCGGCTCAGACTCTCCCCGGAGGAGAAGGCCGGTGCGAACCAGAAGGCGTTGAACGGCTCTGCCCGGCGAAGATCCTTCGTCGGAATCCTCGCCATCTCGCCGGTCACCTTGGTGAGCGCGGACGCGAGTGCGGACGGACGGCCGGTGAGCAACGCGGCGGAGCGGTCGGCGGACAGTTCGCGGTAGCGGGACAGCAGCCGGGTCAGCAGGAAGCTGATCACATACACGACGGCACTGACCAGGGGAATCAGGAGTGCCACGATGGCTGTGGTGCTGTCGCGGCTGGTACGGCCGAGCCCGGTGTAGAGCGCGACGCGGGTCATGACACCTGCCAGCACACCCAGGAACGACGCGATGGTCATCACGGCGACGTCCCGATGGGCGACGTGCGACAGCTCATGGGCGAGGACGCCCTCCAGCTCCTCCGGTTCCAGGCGCCGGAGCAGACCCGTGGTGACACATACAAGGGCCGTTCTCTCGTTGCGGCCGGTGGCGAAGGCGTTCGGCAGGTCACTGTCGGCGATCGCCACCCGCGGCTTGGGAATGTCGGCGAGGGCACAGACGCGGTCCACGGTGCCGTGCAGCCCGGGAGCCTGCTCGGGGGTGACCTCGCGCGCCCCCATGCTGAAGGCCGCGATCCGGTCACTGAACCAGAACTGCGCGATGAACAGGACGCTCGCGATCAGCAGGATGACGGGCCACGCGTTCTTCAGGAGGGCCAGCAGAACGCCGACGAAGACCACATAGAGCAGCCCGATCAAGAACATCGTCGTCACCATGCGGGTGGTGAGTCCTCGGTCCGGGGCGTACCGCGACTGCGACCGGGTCTTGGGCATCCGGATCACCTCCAGCGGACATGCACTGCCTCACTGCACATCCCTCTCCTGCAAGTGTGCTCCTTCCGAGCACGACTGGGACGGGCCCGGCCCAGGTCCGGCCGCCGGACGACCGCCGAACGACCGCCTGCCGGGCGACGACAGGTACCGGGAGCGATGAGCGGCCCCCGAGGCGCTCATCGCTCCCGGGAGGCCAAGTGCCGCAGCCGGCTGCTGCCGGTCCGAGGCATGCGTTGTGCCGGTCCCGCGGGGCGTGCCGGCCCTGCCGAGGAGGCGGTGTGGCGCTGCGGTGCCAGAAGGGCCGCCGTGCCGCCATAATGACCGGATGAAGCCGCCCTCTCCGCACTCCGACTCCGTTGTTCCGCAACGGTTTCCGGTCGTCGTCGTGGGTGCGGGTCCCGCCGGGCTCACGGTCGGCAGCATCCTGCGGGCGGCCGGTGTGGAGTGCCTGGTCCTGGAGACCGAGTCGCGGGAGTTCGTCGAGAGGCGGCCCCGGGCCGGGGTGATCGAGGAGTGGGCGGTGCGCGGCCTGGAGCGGCGCGGCCTGGCCCGGAATCTGCTGGACCGGGCCGAGTTGCACACCGCGTGCGAGTTCCGCTTCGCCGGGGAGCGGCACCGCTTCCCCTACCAAGAGCTGACGGGTAGCCATCATTGGGTCTACCCGCAACCGTTGCTGGTCACGGACCTGCTGCGCGAGTACGTGGACGTACGGGGCGGGCAGATCCGGTTCGGGGTGCGGGACGTGCGACTGCACGACTTGGACGGCGAGCGGCCGTCGGTGTCGCACACCTGCCCGGAGACCGGCGGACGGCAGGTCGTGGAGTGCTCCTTCGTGGCGGGCTGCGACGGGGCCCGCGGGGTGACGCGAGCCGCGCTGCCGCCGGAGCGGGCACGCGTGGCACGGCACGACTACGGCATCGGCTGGCTGGCGCTGCTCGCCGAGGCGCCGCCCGCCGGCGACAGCGTGTTGTTCGGCTGCCACCCGGACGGTTTCGCCGGTCAGATGCCGCGCAGCCCCGAGGTGACCCGCTACTACCTCCAGTGCTTACCCGGCGAAGACCCCGCCGACTGGCCGCACGAACGCGTCTGGACGGAACTCCGGCGACGGCTCGGCGCGGCCGGGGCGCCCCCGCCGGTCGAGGGTCCACTGATCGAGAAGCGTGTACTGGACATGCACGACTACGTCACCGAGCCGATGGTGTTCGGGCGCCTCTTCCTGGCCGGGGACGCGGCGCACCTGGTCGCGCCGATCGCCGCCAAGGGCATGAATCTCGCCCTGCACGACGCCTTCCTGCTGGGCGACGCGCTGACCGCGCATCTCATCAGCGGCGATGACAGCGGGCTGGCCGGCTACTCGCAGGCCTGCCTGCGGCGTGTGTGGGACTACCAGGAGTTCTCGCAGTGGCTCTCCGAGCTCTACCACGGCACCGCGGCGGGCGAACCGTTCCGCGCGGGCACCACGCTCGCCCGGCTACGGCGTCTGTTCACGTCCCGCGCCGCGGCTGTCGCCTTCGCCGAGCAGTACCTGGGCACGGCCGAGGAGTACTGAGACGTGCGGACGCGGCACCGCCCGGGTCACGGCACGTTCGATCCCCGTTCCCGGTGGTGCGCGGCCCCCGTTCCCGGTGGCGTGCGGCCCCCGTACCCGGTGGTGCGCGGCTCAGGCCACTCCCAGCCCCTCCAGCACGACCGCGCCGGGCAGTTCGGCGAAGGCCTTGCCCGGCACCAGGAGTTTGCCCTGCCGGCGCCCGCTGCCGACGAGCACATACGGCAGGTCGACGACGGCCGCGTCCACGAGCACCGGCCAGTTGGCGGGCAGTCCGATCGGGGTGATGCCGCCGTACTCCATGCCGGTCTCCCCGGTCGCCATGTCCATCGGGGCGAACGACGCCTTGCGGGCACCGAGCCGGCGGCGCACGAGGCCGTTGACGTCGGCCCGGGTGGTGGACAGGACGACACAGGCCGCGAGGGTGCTCTCGCCGCCGCGCTTGCCCGCCACGACCACACAGTTCGCCGAGCGCTCGAGGAGGTCCTGGCCGTAGTGTTCGACGAAGACGGCGGTGTCGGCCCAGCGCGGGTCCGTGTCGACGTAGAGGATCTGCTCGGCGGGGACGCTGCCGCTCCAGGCGCGGACGGCCGCGGCGACCGGCGCGGTGAGTTCGTCGAGGCAGTCGGGGGCGGGGGTGGCGTGGTCGAAGGTGCCGATGGGTGCGCGCATGGCGGCACGGTAACAGCCGTGCGGCGGCTGTCGGCGGGGTGTCTCAGCGCACGGGCGGGACCGGGACCGTCATGATCATCTCCTTCGGTTCGCCACTCTTGCCGGCACGGGCAGCCGGTGCCGGCTGTCGGCCCGCGGCGCGCCGAAGACGGGCGTACGGCCTGGTCGGCGAGGGCGATACGGGCCTTCGGTCCCCACTCGTGGTCGAGCAGGTTTTCGACCGCGGTGGGTGCACCCGATCGTCCACCGAACCGTACTGCGGGGCCGGGTCTCAGCTCCCGGGCTCCAGCTCGACCAGCCGGTTCGCGCCCTCCCCGGCCGGCTGGTGCGGGCCTTCCCCGTCCAGCTCGGCAAGCCGGGCCACGGCCTCCTCGTCCAGCGCCGACAGCGCCCGCAGCTGCTCCGGTGTGACGCCCTTGGGGATCGGCACCGGCGCCGGCGTGCGCAGCGGCGGCTGCCACCCCTCGTCGGGGGTCCAGCGGCGTACGACCCGGGCCGGGGCGCCCGCGACCACGGCATGGTCGGGCACCGTGCCCCGTACCACCGCGCCAGCGGCCACCACCACGTTCCGCCCGATCCTCGCGCCGGGGAGGATCACCGCCCCGGTGCCGATCCAGCAGCCGGGACCGATCTCCACCGGGTCCATTCGCGGCCACTGCTTGCCGATGGGCTCGTGCGGATCGTCGTAGGAGTGATTGGTGGACGTGATGTAGACGTACGGCCCGAAATAGCAGTCGCTGCCGATCGTGACGGTGGTGTCGGCGATGACATGGCTGCCCCGGCCCAGGACGACGCCGTCGCCCAGGCGGAGGATCGGGTCGGGGCCCAGTTCGAGGCCGGGCATCAGACCGGCGGTCAGGGTGACCTGTTCGCCGATGATGCAGTGGGCGCCGAGGTGGATCCAGGGTTCGCCGAAGACGGTGCCGAGCGGGAAGGCGAGCCTGGTACCGGTGCCCATCGCGCCGAAGCGGAGGCGGCCGGGGTGCTCGGCGGTCACCGAGCCCGTGCGCTGCGCCCAGGCCCAGCCCGCGTGGACCGCGCGCTGCGCGAGGCGGCGCGGCCAGGACGAGAACGTGTTCCTGCTTTTCGGCACCCGCTCACCGTAGTCGCCGGGCGTGGCACCCACGCCTCGTGCGCCCTGTGATCTTCACCCCACCCCTCTCTGGCGTACGGTGCCTGTCATTACCCGACCAGGAGGCGACGATGACGCACAAGGCCCTGATCACCGGCATCGGCGGCAGGCAACCGCAGGTGGACCCGACCTCCTTCGTGGCACCCACGGCCGCGGTGATCGGGGACGTGACGCTGGGGGCGGGCGCGAGCGTCTGGTACGGCGCGGTCCTTCGCGGTGACGTGGAGGCGATCTCGGTCGGCGCGAGCAGCAACGTCCAGGACAACTGCACCCTGCACGCCGACCCCGGCTTCCCCGTCACGGTCGGCGAACGGGTCTCCGTCGGGCACAACGCCGTGGTGCACGGGGCGACGGTCGGGGACGACTGTCTGATCGGCATGGGGGCCACGGTGCTCAACGGCGCGGTGATCGGGGCCGGTTCCCTGGTGGCCGCGCAGGCACTGGTGCCGCAGGGCATGGAGGTACCGCCGGGCTCGCTGGTCGCGGGGGTCCCGGCGAAGGTCCGGCGGGAGCTGACCGAGGAGGAGCGCGCGGGGCTGACGCTCAACGCGACGATGTACGCGGAGCTGGCGAAGGCGCACCGCGATGTGCACGGTGCGCCTTAGGACCTGCCCGGAACAGCGGTGGGTGGGCCGGAGCGCTCAGTCGTTCCAGTTCCACTCGGCGACCTCGGGCAGGTCGGTGCCGTGGGCGCGGATCCAGTCGTGGTGCCGGGTGCGGGCGTCGGCCATCCGCTGGCGTACGGCGGCGGCTCGGACCGCGAGGCCCGGGACGCGGTCGATGACGTCCATGACCAGCCGGTAGCGGTCGAGGTCGTTGCGGACCACCATGTCGAACGGCGTGGTGGTCGTCCCGGACTCCTTGTACCCGCGGACGTGCAGGTTCTCGTGCCCGGTGCGCCGGTAGGCGAGGCGGTGGATCAGCCACGGGTATCCGTGGTAGGCGAAGATGACCGGCTTGTCGGTGGTGAACAGACCGTCGTACTCGAAGTCGGTCATGCCGTGGGGGTGCTCCCCACGGGGCAGCAGCCGGGTGAGATCGACGACGTTGACGACGCGAACCGCCAGGTCCGGAAGGTGGCGGCGCAGCAGTTGGGCCGCGGCCAGCACCTCCTGGGTGGGCACGTCCCCCGCGCAGCCCAGCACCACGTCGGGTGTGCCGCCGTTCTCGGTGCCGGCCCACTCCCAGACCCCGGCGCCGCGCGCGCAGTGGACGCGGGCCGCGTCCATGGACAGCCAGTCGAAGCAGGGCTGCTTGCCGGCCACGACGACGTTGACGTAGTCCCGGCTGCGCAGCACGTGGTCCGCGACCGCCAGCAGGGTGTTGGCGTCCGGCGGCAGATAGACCCGGACGACCTCGGGGCTCTTGTTGAGCACGTGGTCGACGAAGCCGGGGTCCTGGTGGGAGAAGCCGTTGTGGTCCTGGCGCCACACGTGCGAGGTGAGTAGGTAGTTGAGGGAGGCGATGGGTGCGCGCCAGGGCAGTTCGCGGGAGGTCTTCAGCCACTTGATGTGCTGGTTGACCATCGAGTCGACGATGTGCACGAACGCCTCGTAGCAGGAGAACAGGCCGTGCCGTCCGGTGAGCAGGTAGCCCTCGAGCCAGCCCTGGCAGAGGTGTTCGGAGAGGATCTCCATCACCCGGCCGTGCGGGTCGAGGTGCTCGTCGACGTCGAGGGTGCCGGCCTGCCAGGCCTTGCCGCTGACGTCGTAGACGGCCTGCAGCCGGTTGGACGCCGTCTCGTCGGGGCCGACGAGCCTGAAGTCCCGCCGGCCGGCGGTGTCCTTCATGACCTGCCTCAGGAGGTCGCCCAGGACGCGGGTGGGTTCGTGGAGGGTGGTGCCGGGTTTGTCGACGGGGACGGCGAAGTCGTCGAGGTCCGGCATCGGCAGTTCGCGGACGAGCAGCCCGCCGTTGGCGTACGGGGTGGCGCCGAGCCTGCGGGCGCCTTCGGGGACACGGGCGAGGACGTCCGCGACGGGCCGGCCCTCGGCGTCGAAGAGCTCCTCGGGCCGGTACGACCGCAGCCAGGCCTCCAACTGGTGCAGGTGTTCCGGATTCTCGCGGACGCCCGGTAGCGGCACCTGGTGGGAGCGCCAGGTGTTCTCCACGGGTACACCGTCCACCTCGGCCGGGCCGGTCCAGCCCTTCGGGGTACGCAGCACGATCACCGGCCAGTACACCCGTTCGGTCGCGCCGTCCTCGCGGGCGGCGCGCTGCGCCGTCGCGATGCGGTCCAGGGCGGTGTCCATGGCACGGGCCATCGCCCGGTGGACGAGGGCGGGGTCGTCGCCCGCCACGTGGATCGGCTCGTGCCCGTAGCCGTTCAGCAGCGCGTCGAGTTCGGCCTCGGGGATGCGGGACAGGACGGTCGGGTTGGCGATCTTGTAGCCGTTGAGGTGCAGGATCGGCAGGACGGCACCGTCGTGCACCGGGTCGAGGAACTTGTTGGAGTGCCAGGACGCGGCCAGCGGCCCGGTCTCGGCCTCGCCGTCGCCGATCACGCAGGCGACCAGCAGGCCGGGGTTGTCGAGGGCGGCGCCGTAGGCGTGGGCGAGGGAGTAGCCGAGTTCGCCGCCCTCGTGGATCGAGCCCGGGACCTCGGGGGCGACGTGGCTGGGGACGCCGCCGGGGAAGGAGAACTGCCGGAAGAGCCGCGCCATGCCCGGGGCGTCCCGGCCGACGTCCGGGTACTTCTCGCTGTAGCTGCCTTCCAGCCAGGAGTTGGCCAGCACGGAGGGGCCGCCGTGGCCGGGCCCCCAGATGCACAGCGCGTCCAGCCCGCGTGCGCCGATCACCCGGTTCAGGTGGGTGTACACCAGGTTCAGCCCGGGCGAGGTGCCCCAGTGCCCGAGCAGCCTCGGCTTGATGTGCTCGGGCCTGAGGGGCTCGGTGAGCAGCGGGTTCGCCAGCAGGTAGATCTGGCCCGCCGCCAGGTAGTTGGCGGCCCGCCAGTGGGCGTCCAGCGTGCGCAGCTCGTCGTCGGTCAGTGCGGTCCGGGTGTCCTGGTCCTCGGGCATGGCTGGCTCCGTGGGTGATCGACGGGGTGATCGGGGCGATCCGGCGCGGGACGAGTGGCGGTGGGAAGCAGGGGGACGGGAGAGGGAAGGAGCACGGGATCGGGGGCGGTGGCAGGGATGGGGGAGTACCAGTTTCCGCCCGCCTCATTCCCCCGGGAGGCCGGACGACGGCAGATGGCGTAATCGGAGCACGGGGCACCCCCGTCCTTCTCCCCCGTCCCGTGCTTCTTCCTGCGGATGACCGGATCAGTCGTGGGCGACGACCGCGACCGGGGCCGCGGAGTGGTGCAGCACGGCGTGGGTGATCGGCCCGATGCGGATGCCGAACGGGTTGCGGCGGACGCGCCGCCCGACCACGACGAGCGAGGCCTCCCGTGACGCGTCGATGAGCCGGATGGAGGGGCTGCCGCCGAAGGACTCCTCCACGACGTCGACGTCCTCGAACTCCGCTCGCCAGGGGCTGAGCGTCTTCGCGAGCGTCGCGGCCTGCTGGTCGGCGACCGCCCGGTACACCTCAGGGTCGGCCGGCAGCCCGTGGACGTAGTAGGGCGGCAGGTTCCAGCCGTGCAGGACACGCAGTCCGGTGCCCCGCCGAGCGGCCTCGGCGAACGCGAAACGGATCACCGCGTCGTCGGGCCGGTCGGCGTCCACGCCGAGCAGGACCGGCCGGTAGCGGGTCGCGGCGGACGGGATACCCGTGGGGTCCGGCTCGTGTTCGTCGGCGGCCTGTTCCCCGACGCGGACCAGGACGACGGGCCGCTCGGTACGGGCCACGACGGCGAGGCCGACGGAGCCGACCAGGAATCCGGCGAAGCCGCTCATCCCGCGGGAGCCCAGCACGAGCAGTTCGGCGTCCTCCGCGGCCTTGACCAGCACCTCGTGGGGCCGGCCGGTGACCTGTTCCGCGGTGACCTCGACCCCGGGGTGGCGCAGCCGCAGCCCGGCCGCAGCGTTCTCCGGCGTCGCCCCCCGGCCGTCGGCCGAAGACGCCTCCGCCTCATCGCCCCCGTTTCCCCGCCGGTCGGCCTCCGCGCCGGGGAACGGGGCCATGGCAATCGGCACCGGGAGGGGCTCCCGGACCTCGATCAGCCGGAGCGGCAGGCCACGCAACTTCGCCTCGCGGGCTGCCCACTCGGCCGCGGCCCGGCTCTCGGCGGAACCGTCGAGGCCGATGGTGATGGTGCGGGGCATGGTGTGTACCTCCTGCTGCCAGAACTGCTGTCGCTGCGAACACCTCCAGTATCGGTGGCCCGGGCGTCCGGCCGGCAGGGGCCCCAGGTCCCCACGGTGGCCGAAGGTCCCGCCCGGGGCGGGGAGTCATGTCCGGGTGCCGGCGGGCCCGTCCCGGGCCGGGTGCACCGGGGCAGTGCGGGAAACGTCCTCGATCAGGGCCGTACGGCCCATGGCTTCGGCCGGGGTTCCGCAGGAGGCTGGAAAACACCGGAATCACACCGGCAGTCCACCCGTCCCGTAAGGGAGGCCGCAATGTTCGCTCCCCCGTCCCCCAGCATGCCGCGCGCCCTGCCCGCCGAGCATCGGGCAAAACTCCTGGAGACCGCACGGGAGGTGTCCTTCCCGCAAGAGACCCGACTGTTCGAGGAGGGAGGCCACGCGGACCGGTTCTGGGTCATCCGTACCGGCACCGTCGAACTCGACATGCACGTCCCCGGCCGCCGGGCCGCCGTCATCGAGCGTCTCGGGCACAACGAACTCGTCGGCTGGTCCTGGCTGTACAGCCCGCATGTCTGGCACCTGGGCGCCGAGGCGTCCACCCCGGTACGGGCCTACGAGTTCGACGCCTCGGCAGTCCGCGCTCTGAGCGAGGACGTGCCGGCCCTCGGGCGGGACCTCGCCCAGTGGGTGGGCAACGTGGTCGCCCACCGGCTGCACTCCGCCCGGGTCCGGCTGCTCGACCTGTACGGCCCCTACGGGGCGGGCAGCAGCGTCTGAAGCGGGCCGCCGGGGCCCCGGCTGGCCCGCGCCCCGGCGTGGCAGGTCACCGCGGGCAGGTGTCAGCCGCCCGGACGCAGGGTCCAGACGACCGTCATCTCGCCGGTCACGGCGCCGTCCTCGCGCCGGATCTCGATCGACACCGGGAACTCGGGACGCCGGCCCTCGTCCAGTTCGGCCACGATCTCGGCGGCCGGACGGCCCAGAGTCGCGGTGGCGGTGACGGGGCCCACCGCCAGTTTCCGGTAGGCGATCTCGGCGCGGACCGCGAGCGGCACGGCCCGTGCGAGCTGCTCTCCGAACGCGGCGAGTACGACGGCGCCGCTCGCCGACTCCCCCAGGGTGAACATCGCGCCGGCGTGCGGGCCGCCCACATGGTTGTGATAGTCGCTCTGGTCCGGCAGGGACACCACGGCCCGTTCCGCAGTGGTTTCCAGGAACTCGAGGTTGAGGGTGCGGGCCATGGGCACCGTGGCGGCGAGCATCTCGCCGATGGTCATCCGATCGTGGCTCATGACCGCATGTTACTCACGAGTAGGCGCCTCTGGCCAGGCCTTGAAGCCGGTGGCCTGCCATGCGCCGCCACACCCTCCTGCCGCGCTCCGGTCCGTGCGCCGAAACCGGACCGGCGAAAACCGGCGAGGGGGGCACGGCCGTACGGGGGCCCGACGCGATGCGGTCGCTCAGGGTTGCCCCCGGAGCGCTTCCGGCTCCGGGTTGCTACGTACCTGTCAACGGCCAGTGACCGAATCGTGTCACTGGCCCGGCTAGGGTGGCTCACCATGTGGCCAGGAAACCAGCCGCCCGGGGGCGAGCAGAACCCGCAGTCGAACAATCCGCACCAGCAGCCGAATCCGTATCAGCAGCCCGGTGCCCAGCAGCCCACCCCCTACGCACAGCCGCAACAGCAGTGGGGGACGCCGGCCACGGGGGGGATGCCTCAGCCGCCGCAGGGCGGGGGCGGCTGGAACCGGACGAAACTGGTGGCCGTCGGGACGGCGACGGCCATCGTCGTGGCCTCCGGTGTCACCGGTTTCCTGGTGCTGGGCGGTGACAAGGACGACACGGCCGACAAGAAGCCCCGGAAGCCCTCCGCGAGCGCGTCCGAGGACCCGTCCGCGGAGCCGAGCACCTCCGAATCCGGCTCCGGCACCGAGAGGAACCCGCGAGGCGGTGAGGCGGAGAAGGCGACCATTCCGGGCTGGCAGGTCGTCACGAACACCCGTTTCGGCACCCAGTTCGACGTCCCGGCCGACTGGGAGATCGAGAACCCCGGCACCAGCGTGGGCTTCGAATGGGAGGAGAAGGACGGTGAGCTGGACCGCACCACCGTCACCGCCCCCGCCTATCTGAAGTCCAAGTGGTGCACGAGCGACGACGACAAGGACGGCCGCGAGGACAACACCTCCCTCGTCACCGCCGGCACCCGGGGTGAGAACGGCGCCAAGACCACGGACCAGACCGCGGAGACCCGTGTGCCGTGGTGGATCTACGGCGGCTACACGCAGCCCGACAAGAAGAGCGTGAAGACCGAGAAGCCGAAGGCGTACACGACCGCCTCGGGCATCAAGGGCAGCGTCGCCACGGCGCACTCGGAGAACACGCCCCAGAACGGCAAGTGCGACAGCGAGGGCAAGGCGATCACCTTCGGGTTCAAGAACGGTGCCGGGGACTTCGTCACCTGGAACCTGTACGGCGCCAAGGGCGTCAAGGACGAGATCCCGGAGGAGACCGTGCAAAAGATCCTCAGCACGGTACGCCTCACCGAGGAAGCACCGAGCGAGTCGTAGCAGGCGGGAGAGAACCGAGGACCACTCCGGCCGCTTCCGCCCCTGGACGAAGGGAATCGGCCGGAGGAGCCCTCGGCCCATGCGGCGGCATATTTGGCAAGTCGGTCCCGTCCCGGCGATAGTCACGAGGTGCCGACCACCATCTCCTCCTCACGCCGTCCCGCCTGGGCGGGCCGCAACTACACACTGCTGACCGCCTCCGCCGTGGCGACGAGCCTGGGCAGTCACGGCGCGCTGATCGCCTCCGCGTTCGCGGTGCTGGGCGCGGGCGGTGACGGCGGCGACGTGGGTCTGGTGGCCGCCGCCCGCACCCTGCCGCTGGTGCTGTTCCTGCTGATCGGCGGCGCCGTCGCGGACCGGCTGCCGCGCCACCATGTGATGGTCGCGGCCAATGTCCTCAACTGTGTCTCGCAGGCCGCGTTCGCGGCACTGGTCCTGGCGGGCGAGGCCCGGCTGTGGCAGATGATGCTGCTCAGCGCGCTCGGCGGAGTCGGCCAGGCGTTCTTCGGTCCCGCCGCCGAGGGCATGCTGCTCTCCTCGGTCGAGGGCGAGCAGGCCGGCCGGGCGTTCGCGGTGTTCCGGATGGCGATGCAGGGCGCGACGCTCGGCGGCGTCGCCCTGGGCGGCCTCATGATCGCCGCGATGGGACCGGGCTGGGTACTCGCGGCGGACGCGGCCGCCTTCGCTGTCGCGGCGGCGCTGCGGGCCTTCCTCGATGTGAAGCACATCCCGCCGCGCGCGCCGGGCGGCGGTCTGCTCGCCGACCTCCGGGACGGGTGGCGGGAGTTCTCCGGCCGGCCCTGGCTGTGGGGCATCGTCATCCAGTTCTCCATAGCCAACGCCGTGGTCGGCGCCGCCGACGCGGTCTACGGTCCGCTCGTCGCCCGGGACCATCTGGGCGGCGCGGCGCCCTGGGGCCTGGCCCTGGCCTTCTTCGGCGGGGGCACGGTGGTGGGCGCGCTGGTGATGACCCGCTGGAAACCGCGCCGTCTGCTGTTCGTGGGCACCCTCTGCGTGTTCCCGCTGGCCCTGCCGTCCGCCGCGCTCGCCGTGCCGGTACCGGTGACGGTGCTGTGCGCGGTGATGTTCGTGACCGGCGTGAGTGTGGAGGTGTTCGGCGTCTCCTGGATGACGGCCCTGCACCAGGAGATACCGGAGGAGAAACTCTCTCGGGTGTCGGCCTACGACTGGTTCGGCTCGGTGGCACTGGTGCCGGCCGCGATGGCGCTGGCGGGCCCCGTCGAGTCGGTGTTCGGCCGCACGGAGGCACTGTGGGGCTGCGCCGCACTGGTCGTCGTGGTCACGGCGGCGGTGCTGTGCGTGCCGGACGTACGCAATCTGCGGCGCCGGACGGTGCCCGTCACCGGGGCGGCCCCGGACGCCGGTGGCAAGGGGTCAGCCGATGCCGAACGCCCCGTCGGGGGGCTCGGGTGACGGTACGGCGTCCACGTCCCGCACCGGCCGCGCCCCGCCGGTGAAGTCCCGCAGGGCCGCGCCGTGCTCGACGCGGGCGGGGAATGCGTCGGCGGCGGTGCGCCGGGTCAGGGCCGCGATGTCGAGGGGACGGTGCGCGGCGGCGAGGACGGCGTTGCCGAAACGGCGCCCGCGCAGCACTCCCGGCTCGGCGATCAGCACCAGTTCCTCGAACACCGTGCCCAGCGTGGCCAGCTGGGAGCGCAGGAAGGCGAAGGGGGCCGCGTCGGCGAGGTTGCCGAGGTAGACGCCGTCGGCCCGCAGGACCCGGGCGGCCTCACGGGCGTAGGCGACGGAGGTCAGGTGCGCCGGGACGCGTGAGCCGCCGAAGACGTCGGCGACCAGGACGTCCGCCGAGGCGTCGGGGGTGGCCTCCAGCCAGGCGCGGGCGTCCGCCGCGTGCAGCGTGACGTCCGCCCCCTCCGGCAGCGGCAGCTGCTCGGCGACCAGGTCCAGCAGCTCCCGGTCGAACTCGACGACGTCCTGCCGGGAGCCGGGGCGGGTCGCGGCCAGGTAGCGGGGCAGGGTGAGCGCCCCGCCGCCGAGGTGCAGTGCGTCCAGCGGGTGCCCCGGCTCGGCCAGGGTGTCCAGCACGTGCCCGAGCCGCCGGATGTACTCGAACTCCAGATGGGCCGGCTCGTCCAGGTCGACGTACGACTGCGGTGCCCCGTCGACCGTCAGCAGCCATGCCCGCTCCCGGTCGACGTCGGGCATCAGCTTCGCGGTGCCGTGACCGACGGCGCGGGTCACGGGTATCGGCTCGTTCACCGTCCTATTGTGCCGTCGCACGCCGGGGGGCCCCCCCCGGGGGGGGGGGGGGCCCCCGCGGGGCGGCCCGGCCAGCCCCGGGGGCCGGGCCCCCCGCCCCCCCGGGCCGGACCCCCGGCTCAGCCGCACCGCGTCACCCGGCCGG
>NZ_JBIAIV010000053.1:0-47875 GCF_042871645.1 Streptomyces sp. NPDC005774
AAATACCAGCTCACCCCCCGCGACTGGGCCGGCGCCGAACACCACGGCCGCACCATCACCCCCCTCATCACCCGCCTCAACACCATCCGCCGGGAGAATCCGGCCCTGCGCCGGCTGCGGAATCTCCGCTTCCACCAGGCGGACCAGGAACCGGTCATCGCCTACTCGAAGAGGGAGGGTTCGAACACGGTGCTGGTGGTCGCCAACCTCGACCCCCACCACACCCAGGAGGCCACGGTCTCGTTGGACATGCCGCAACTCGGCCTGAAATGGCACGAGTCGGTACCGGTACGCGACGAACTCACCGGCGAGACCTACCACTGGGGCAGGGCCAACTACGTGCGCCTGGGACCGGGCGGCGCGCATGTGCTCGTCGTCGGCCGGAGGGCCGAAGACGGCCATGACCACGACCACGACCGTGACCGCACGGCCTCGGTCCCTGCCTCTGCCTCTGCCTCTGCCTCTGCCTCTGCCTCTGCCTCCGGAACCGTGTCCCCCGGCCCGCACGGCACGGCTGCGCGACCGTCCCGACCGTCCACCCCGCAGATCGGAGGGTCACCCGCATCATGATCGTCAACGAGCCCGTACCGGACACCTTCGAGGACACACCGGCGCAGGACCGCGACCCTGACTGGTTCAAGCGTGCCGTCTTCTACGAGGTCCTCGTCCGTTCCTTCCAGGACAGCAACGGCGACGGCATCGGCGACCTGAAGGGGCTGACCGCCAAGCTCGACTATCTGCAGTGGCTCGGCGTCGACTGCCTCTGGCTGCCTCCGTTCTTCAAGTCACCACTGCGCGACGGCGGTTACGATGTCGCCGACTACACCGCGGTGCTGCCCGAGTTCGGTGACCTCGCCGACTTCGTGGAGTTCGTGGACGCCGCCCACCAGCGGGGCATGCGCGTGATCATCGACTTCGTCATGAACCACACCAGCGACCAGCACCCGTGGTTCCAGGAGTCCCGCCGGAACCCCGACGGCCCCTACGGGGACTACTACGTCTGGGCGGACGACGACAAGCAGTACCAGGACGCGCGGATCATCTTCGTCGACACCGAGGCGTCCAACTGGACGTACGACCAGGTCCGCGGGCAGTACTACTGGCACCGCTTCTTCTCGCACCAGCCGGACCTGAACTACGAGAACCCGGCCGTGCAGGAGGAGGTGATCTCCGCGCTGAAGTTCTGGCTGGACCTCGGCATCGACGGTTTCCGGCTGGACGCCGTGCCGTACCTCTACCAGGAGGAGGACACCAACTGCGAGAACCTGCCGGCCACGCACACCTTCCTGAAGCGGGTCCGCAAGGAGATCGACGCACAGTACCCGGACACGGTGGTCCTCGCCGAGGCGAACCAGTGGCCGGAGGACGTCGTCGACTACTTCGGCGACTACGCCGCCGGCGGCGACGAGTGCCACATGGCGTTCCACTTCCCGGTGATGCCCCGCATCTTCATGGCCGTGCGGCGCGAGTCCCGCTACCCCGTCTCCGAGATCCTGGCCAAGACCCCGGCCATTCCCTCGGGATGCCAGTGGGGGATCTTCCTGCGCAACCACGACGAGCTGACCCTGGAGATGGTCACCGACGAGGAACGCGACTACATGTGGGCCGAGTACGCCAAGGACCCGCGGATGCGCGCCAACATCGGCATCCGCCGGCGCCTGGCCCCGCTGCTGGACAACGACCGCAACCAGATCGAGCTCTTCAACGCCCTGCTGCTGTCACTGCCCGGCTCGCCGATCCTCTACTACGGCGACGAGATCGGCATGGGCGACAACATCTGGCTCGGCGACCGCGACGCGGTGCGCACGCCCATGCAGTGGACCCCCGACCGCAACGCCGGCTTCTCGTCCTCGGACCCGGGGCGGCTGTTCCTTCCCACGATCATGGATCCGGTCCATGGCTACCAGGTCACCAACGTCGAGGCGTCCATGGCGTCGCCGTCGTCGCTGCTGCACTGGACCCGCCGGATGATCGAGATCCGCAAGCAGAACCACGCCTTCGGCCTGGGCACCTACACCGAACTGCCGTCGACGAACCCCGCCGTTCTCGCCTTCCTGCGGGAGTACGAGGACGACCTGGTGCTCTGCGTCAGCAACTTCTCCCGCTTCGCGCAGCCCACCGAGCTCGACCTGAGCGCCTTCGACGGACGCCACCCGGTCGAACTGTTCGGCGGGGTGCGTTTCCCGGCCATCGGCGAACTGCCGTATCTGCTGACCCTGGGGGGCCACGGCTTCTACTGGTTCAGGCTCCGCAGGGACGCCGCGTAGAACCCGGGGCGGGGCGGTTTCTCCTGCCCCGCCCGGGGCACGCATCAGTAACACCCCGACGACCCGGGGAAAGGACGCGACTCCATGCCGGAAGCCGTCATACGTACCATCGCACCCCCGCCCGGCCTCCTCGCCTCACTGGATCCACTGCTCAGGGAGTGGCTGCCGCGGCAGCGCTGGTTCGCGGGCAAGGGACGCCCGGTCACCGGGTTCACCCTGGTCGCGGCCACCGAGCTGCTGCCGCCCGGTGCCAGGCTGGGCCTGTACCACCTGCTCGTCCGTGCCCTCCAGCCCGACCCGTCCGGCTCATCCGGCTCATCCGGCTCGTCCGCCCATGGTGGCGGCGCCGCCCACCCCGGCGACTGCTACCAGCTCCTCATAGGCGTGCGCGAGGCGCTGCCGCCCCGGCTGGCGCCCGCGCTGATCGGGCACGTGAGCGAGGGCCCGCTGGCCGGACGGACGGTCTACGAGGCCCTGCACGACGCCCGGCCCGCCGAACTACTCCTGGAGGCCCTGCGCACCCGGGCCCGGATCGGCGGGCTGCGCTTCGAACGGGACCCGGGGCAGGAGATCCGGCCCGGTCTGGTGCCGCGCCTGATGACGGTCGAGCAGTCGAACTCGTCCGTCGTCTACGGAGATGCGTTCATCCTGAAGCTGCTGCGCCGGATCGTGCCCGGGATCAACCCCGATCTGGAGCTGCCGCTGGCGCTGGCCCGCGAGGGCTGCCCACGAGTGCCACCGCCCACGGCCTGGCTGGTCGCGGACCCGGTCCCGGCCGACCCCGGGGAGACCCATGTGCTGGGCGTACTCCAGCCGTTCGTGCAGGGCGCGACGGACGGGTGGGAGCTGGCGCTGCGGGAGCTGGCCAAGGGCGAGGACTTCGTCGCCGAGGCGCGGGCGCTGGGGCGGGCCACCGCCGAGGTGCACATCGCGCTGGCCCGTGCGCTGCCCACGGTCACCCTGGGCCACAGCCGGCTGCGGACCATGGTCGCCGGCATGACCGAGCGGCTGGCGGCGGCCGTCCGGGCGGTGCCCGCGCTGCGGCCGTATGCGACCGGTCTCGGCTCGGCGTACACCGCCCTGGGCGACCTGGCCGCCGAGGGGCAGACCTGGACCGCCCAGCGGGTGCACGGCGATCTGCATCTCGGCCAGTGCCTGCGGTCCCCGGCCGGGGGCCCCTCCCACGCTTTCGGCAGTGGGGGAGATTGGTCGCTGATCGACTTCGAGGGCGAACCGGCCCGGCCGCTCGCCGAGCGGCGGATGCCGCAGCCCGTGGTCCGGGACGTGGCCGCCATGCTGCGGTCCTTCGACTACGCGGCCCGCTCCGCGGACCCGCCGCAGCCGGACTGGGCCGAGCACTGCCGGGCGGCGTACTGCTCCGGCTACGCGGAGGCCGCGGGCACGGATCCGCGCACCGATCCCGTGATGCTGCGCGCGTACGAGACGGACAAGGCCGTCTACGAGGTGCTGTACGAGGCCCGGCACCGGCCCCAGTGGCTTCCGGTCCCGTTGGCGGCGGTGCGCAGACTCGCCGGACCCGACCTGACCTGACCCGACCACCCGACCTTCCCTCAGGAGGCTCCGTCCGTGACCCCCCGCCCCGAGTCCAGCGGTTCGCATCCGGAGCAGCCGGCCGAGCAGCGGCCCGCCGAGCCGCCGACGGCCGCGCGGAAGAAGAAACCCGCGGCAGCCGAGGCGGCCGAGGCGATACCCGAGAAGGGCGCCACGAAGAAGGGTGCCGCGAAGAAGGCCGTCGTGCAGAAGGGCGTGGCGAAGAAGAAGGCTTCGAAGCAGGGCGCTTCGAAGCAGGGCAGGGCGAAGAAGGCCGGGGCCGTGCGGGTGCGGGCCTCCGGGGCTCCCCCGGAGGCCGGGCGGCTCGCCCCGCCGGAGGCCGAGCTCGCGCTCTCCCCCGCTCTCGGCCCCGCCGACCGGGAGCGGCTGCTGGACGGCACGCACCACGATCCGCACGCGGTGCTGGGCGCGCACCCGGTGCCCGGCGGGGTCGTCTTCCGGGCGTTCAAGCCGTACGCCCTGGCCGTCACCGCGGTCTCCGGGGGCCTCACCGTCGAGCTGCACGACGATGGGGGCGGGTTCTTCTCGGCGCTGCTGCCGCTGCGGGAGGTCCCGGCGTACCGGCTGCTCGTGACGTACGAGGGGTCGGTGCGGGAGGTCGAGGACGCGTACCGGCTGCTGCCCACGCTCGGCGAGCTGGATCTGCATCTGATCGGTGAGGGACGGCACGAGGAACTGTGGACGGCGCTCGGCGCGCACCCCATGACCCACCAGGGGGTGACCGGCACCCGGTTCGCGGTGTGGGCGCCGAACGCGCGCGGGGTGCGGGTGGCGGGCGGCTTCAACTTCTGGGACGCCACCGGGTACCCCATGCGGTCGCTGGGCTCCTGCGGGGTGTGGGAGCTGTTCGTGCCGGGGGTCGGGGAGGGCGAGCTGTACAAGTTCGACATCACCCGGCCCGACGGTTCGAGAACCCTGCGCGCCGACCCGATGGCCCGGCGCACGGAGGTCCCGCCGGCCACCTCGTCCGTCGTCACGTCCTCGCGGTACGCGTGGGGGGACGCCGAGTGGCTGGCACGCCGCACCGAAGTGCCCGCGCACGAGGCGCCGTTCTCGGTGTACGAGGTGCACCTGCCGTCGTGGCGACCAGGGCTGACGTACCGCCAACTGGCGGATCAGCTTCCCTCGTACGTCAAAGATCTCGGCTTCACGCACGTCGAGTTGATGCCGGTCGCGGAGCATCCCTACGGCCCGTCCTGGGGCTACCAGGTGACCGGTTTCTACGCGCCCACGGCCCGCCTCGGCACCCCGGACGACTTCAAGTACCTGGTGGACGCCCTGCACCGGGCCGGGATCGGGGTGCTGATGGACTGGGTGCCGGCGCACTTCCCGCGGGACGAGTGGGCGCTGGCCGAGTTCGACGGCCGGCCGCTGTACGAGCACGCGGATCCGCTGCGGGCCGCCCACCCCGACTGGGGGACCCTGGAGTTCGACTTCGGGCGGCGCGAGGTGCGCAACTTCCTGGTGGCCAACGCCCTGTACTGGTGCGAGGAGTTCCACATCGACGGGCTGCGCGTGGACGCCGTCGCCTCGATGCTGTACCTCGACTACTCGCGCGAGCCGGGCCAGTGGACGCCGAACGAGCGCGGTGGCCGGGAGAACCTGGACGCGGTGGCGTTCCTGCAGGAGATGAACGCGACCGTGTACCGCAGGGTGCCCGGCGTGGTGACGGTCGCGGAGGAGTCCACGGCCTGGGACGGCGTCACCCGGGCCACCCACCACGAGGGCCCGAGCGGTTTCGGCGGGCTCGGCTTCGGGCTGAAGTGGAACATGGGCTGGATGCACGACTCGCTGCGGTACATGGGCCACGAGCCGGTCCACCGCGCGTACCACCACCACGAGATGACGTTCTCGATGGTGTACGCGTACAGCGAGAACTACGTGCTGCCGATCTCCCACGACGAGGTCGTGCACGGCAAGCGGTCGCTGGTGTCGAAGATGCCCGGCGACTGGTGGCAGCAGCGGGCCGGGCTGCGCGCCTACCTCGGTTTCATGTGGGCCCACCCCGGCAAGCAACTGCTTTTCATGGGACAGGAGTTCGCGCAGGGCGCCGAGTGGTCCGAGCAGCACGGCCCGGACTGGTGGCTGCTGGACCCGGCCTACGGCGCGGAGGCCGACCACCGCGGCGTGCGCGACCTGGTGCGCGACCTCAACACCGTGTACCGGCACACCCCCGCGCTGTGGCGGCTGGACACCGAGCCCTCCGGTTTCCGGTGGGTGGCCGGGGACGCGGCCGAGGACAACGTGCTCGCGTTCCTGCGGTACGACCGGGACGGCACCCCGCTGCTCGCGGTGTCCCACTTCGCCCCCGTGGTCCGGCACGACTACCTGATCGGTGTCCCGGACGACGTGCCCGCCTGGCACGAGGTCCTGAACACCGACGCGGCCCGCTACGGCGGCGGCGACGTGGGCGGGCCCGACCCGGTCAAGCCGGAGCCGCAGGGGCGGCACGGGTTCCCGGCGAGCATCCGGCTGACCCTGCCGCCCCTGGCGACGGTCTGGCTGCGCCCTGCCTGACCGGCGGGCGTGCGGGCGGGCAGGGCGGAGGGCGGGCAGGCGCTACGTCAGGGTGTCGGCCAGCGGCTTCGGCAGCGGTGCGGTGTGCAGGACGCCGAGCCGCTGGGTGGCCCGGGTCAGCGCCACGTACAGGTCGCTGGTGCCGTAGCGCCCCGGTTCGACCACCAGGACGGAGTCGAACTCCAGGCCCTTGGCCTGCCGCGGGTCGAGCAGTACGACCCCCTGCGTCAGGTCCGGTTCGGCGCCCGCCGTGACCCCGTCCAGCCGGGCGGCCAGGGCGCGGTGCAGGTCGCGCGGGGCGATGACGGCGAGCCGGCCAGGCGGGGTGCCGTCCGGTCCGGGCGCGTCCTGGGGCCCCGGGGACCCGGCGGTGATTTCGGCGACGGCCTCGGCGACGGCGCCGGGCAGGTCGTCGGTGGCGCGGGCCCAGGGGCGTACGCCGGTGGAGCGGACCGATCCGGGCGGCTCGAAGCCGGGATGCTCGGCACGGACCACGGCCGCCGCGACGTCCATGATCTCGGCCGGGGTGCGGTAGTTGACGCCGAGCCGGGTGTGCTCCCAGCGGTCCTCGACGTACGGGGCGAGGATGTCCTCCCAGGAGCCGACCCCGCCCGCCTCCGAGGTCTGCGCCGGGTCGCCGACCAGGGTCATCGAGCGGGTCGGACTGCGCCGCATCAGCAGCCTCCAGGCCATCGGCGACAGTTCCTGTGCCTCGTCGACGATGATGTGGCCGAACGCCCAGGTGCGGTCGGCGGCGGCCCGTTCGGCGGCGCTGCGGTGGTCATCCTCCTCGTGCCGCTCGGCGAAGCGTTCCGCGTCGATGATGTCGTGCGCGGACAGCACCTCGGAGGATTCGGGGTCGCCCTCCTCCTTGTCCTCGAACTCGAAGGTCCGCGACGCGTACGACACGTCCAGGACGCCCTGGGCGTACGCGATCTGCGTCCGCCGCTCCCGGTCGGCCCGCTCGCGCACCCACCGGTCGTCCTCGCCGAGGAGTTCGGCGGCCTCGTCGAGCAGTGGCACGTCGGCGACGGTCCAGTGCCGGGTCACCGGGCGCCGTACTGCGGCGGCGTCCTCGGCCGGCAGGAACTCCTCGGGAGCGGCGAGGAAGTCGGCGATCAGCCGCCGCGGGGTGATCCGGGGCCACAACCGGTCGATGGCGGACCACACCTCGGGGTTCTCGGCGAGCTCGTCGCGGATCTGGGTGATGTCGCTGGGGTCGAGCAGATTGCTGCCGTCGTACGGGTCGGTACCGATGCGTTCGGCGACCATGTCGGTGAGCGCGTTGAGGATGTGGCCCTCGAAGTACTCGCGGGACGCGTTGTGCGGCAGCTTGGCGGCGCGGGTGCGTTCGCGGGCGACCCGCACCAGGCCGTCGTCCAGCATGAGGATCTCGCGGTCGTGCTCGATGGTGATCACCGGGTCGGGCAGCGCCTGCCGGCCGCGGACGGCCTCGGCGAGGACGTCCGCCATGGCGGCCCGGCCCTTCACGGTGGCGGCCTCGGGGGTGTCCGCCCGGGTGGTCCTCACTCCGGGGAACAGCTCGCCGACGGTCGCGAGCAGCACCCCGGTCTCGCCGAGGCTGGGCAGCACCTCGCCGATGTAGCCGAGGAACGCCGGGTTGGGGCCGACGATCAGGACGGCGCGGCGGGCCAGCAGCTCGCGGTGCTCGTAGAGGAGGTAGGCGGCGCGGTGCAGGGCCACGGCGGTCTTGCCGGTGCCGGGGCCGCCCTCGACCACCAGTACGCCGCGGTGCGGGGCGCGGATGATGCGGTCCTGGTCGGCCTGGATGGTGCGGACGATGTCGCCCATGCGGCCGGTGCGCGCGGAGTTGAGCGCGGCGAGCAGCACGGCGTCGCCGGTCGGGTCCTCGTGGCCGGTACGGGTCTCGTCGCCGATGTCGAGGATCTCGTCGTGCAGGGCGGTGACCGTGCGCCCCTCGGAGGTGATGTGCCGGCGGCGCCTCAGTCCCATCGGGGTGTGGCCGGTGGCCAGGTAGAAGGGGCGGGCGACGTCGGCGCGCCAGTCGATGAGGACGGGGGTGCGCTCAGCGTCGTCGGCGCGCAGGCCGATCCGGCCGATGTGATGGGTGTGGCCCGAGGAGAGGTCGATCCGGCCGAAGCACAGCGAACCGTCCACCGCGTCCAGCGCCGCGAGCAGCCCGGACCGCTCGGCGACGAGGATGTCCCGCTCCAGCCTGGCCTGCATGGGCGTGTTGCCCTGCCCGAGCGCGTCCGTGAGGGACACCTCGGTGTCACCGCGCAGGGCGTCCACGCGTGCGTACAGTCCGTCGATGAATTCCTGTTCCTGTCGGAATTCACGGTCCGGATATTCGCTGTTTGACAATTCGGCTCCCGCCCGGATATACTGTGCTCACTGAACTTCTTTGCGACCCAATTCTCTTGAAGTCGCGAGTCAAAGAATATACGCAGAAGAAACCCCCGGGCGCAATTACCCGGGGGTTTCTTTTGTACGGCGCCGACCGCCCGCGCCGGTATCGGCTCAGATCACTTCGCCCAGTTCCTCCAGCAGCCGCCGCTTGGGCCTGGTGCCCACCATCGACCGCAGCGGTTCCCCATCCCGGAACACCATGAACGTCGGCATCGACAGCACCTTGTACGCGTTGGTGGTGGCCGGGTTGGCGTCCACGTTCAGCTGCACGACCTTCAGCCGCCCGCCCTGTTCGGCGGCGAGCGCGCTCAGCACCGGTGCCATCTGCCGGCACGGCGGACACCAGTCGGCGGTGAACTCCACCAGCACCGGCAGTTCGGCCCCGATCACCTCCGTCGCGAAGTCCGCGTCCGTCACCTCGGTCACCTCGGTCACACCCTTCGCCCTGCTCACCCTTGCCGCCTTCCCAGTTCGCACACCGGTTCCGGACCCCCCGGAACCGCAGCGTCGGCCGCCAGTTCGTCGCGCGCCCTCTCCGCCCGCTCCAGCTGCTCCCCGACGACCGCCCGTACGGTCCGCAGCTCGCCGATGAGCGCGTCGAGTTCGTCCAGCTTGCGCCGGTAGACCGCGAGCGAGGCGGGGCACGAGTCGCCCTCGGGGTGCCCGGCCCGCAGGCACTCCACGAACGGCCGGGTCTCCTCCAGCTCGAACCCGAAGTCCTGGAGCGTCCGGATCTGCCGCAGCAGCTTCAGGTCGTTCTCGTCGTACGTCCGGTGGTTGTTGCCCGTACGCCGCGCGGGCAGCAGTCCCCGTGACTCGTAGTACCGCAGCGTCCGCGTGGTGGTCCCGGCGCGTGCGGCCAGCTCGCCGATTCGCATACCGGGGAACGTACGCCTTGACGTCGGCGTCAGGGCAAGACCGGACGGGGCGGGATCGAGCGGGGTGGGGCGCGGGGGCGGTGAAAAGGGCCGAGCGGCCGGACTCCCGGGGGAAGGAGTCCGGCCGCTCGGCGGCGGGGAAGGCGCTGGGGGGCAGCGCCGGTGCGGTAGGGGACGCCGGCGTGTCAGGCCTTGGCGAGTTCCTTCTCGCCCGCTTCGGGGACCTCGGCACGGTCGGCGGGGCCGCCGCCGTCGTGGTCGTCCAGCAGGGTGGTCTCGTCGAAGGGCAGGGCGCCGGAGAGGACCTGGTCGACCCGCTCCCGGTCGATCTCCTTGGTCCAGGTGCCGATCAGCACCGTGGCGACCGCGTTGCCCGCGAAGTTGGTGAGGGCGCGGGCCTCGCTCATCAGGCGGTCGATGCCGACGATGAGGCCGATGCCGTCCACCAGGGCCGGCTTGTGCGACTGCAGACCGCCGGCCAGCGTCGCCAGGCCCGCACCGGAGACACCGGCGGCGCCCTTGGAGGCGACCAGCAGGAAGAGCAGCAGCGTGATCTGCTCGCCGATCGCCATCGGCGTGCCCAGCGCGTCGGCGATGAACAGCGAGGCCATGGTCATGTAGATCATGGTGCCGTCGAGGTTGAAGGAGTAGCCGGTCGGGACGGTGATGCCGACCACCGGCTTGCTGACGCCCAGGTGCTCCATCTTGGCGATGAGCCGCGGCAGCGCCGACTCGGACGAGGACGTGGACAGGATCAGCAGGAACTCCCGGCCCAGGTACTTGAGCAGGGACCAGATGTTCAGACCCGCGACGAACCGCAGCAGCGCGCCGAGCATCACGAAGATGAACAGCGCACAGGTGATGTAGAAGCCGAGCATCAGCACCGCGAGGCTCTTCAGCGCGTCCACGCCTGCGGAGCCGGTGACCGCGGCCATGGCACCGAACGCGCCGACCGGCGCGGCCCACATGATCATGGCGAGGACTCGGAAGACCAGCCGCTGGATGTGCTCGATCCCGCGCAGGACCGGCTGACCGGCCTTGCCCATGGCCTGCAGCGCGAAGCCGCACAGCAGCGCGACCAGCAGGGTCTGCAGGACCTCGCCCTGGGTGAAGGCGGAGACGATCGTGGTCGGGATGATGCCGAGGAGGAACTCGGTGGTGTCCTTGGCCTCCGCGTTGACCTGGGCCTGACCGGTCTCCTTGACCGCGTCGGTGACCGCGAGACCCGTCCCCGGGTCCAGGATGTTGCCGACGACCAGGCCGATACCGAGTGCGACCAGCGACATCACCATGAAGTAGCCGAGGGCGATACCGCCGACGGCACCGACCTTGGCGGCCTTGCGGACGGAACCGATGCCCAGCACGATCGTGCAGAAGATGATCGGCGAGATCATCATCTTGATCAGGCTCACGAACCCGGTGCCGATCGGCTTCAGCTCGACCGCGAAGTCGGGGGCCACCAGGCCCACGGTGATACCGAGGGCGACCGCGATGATCACCGCGATGTAGAGATAGTGCGTGCGGTCCCGCTTCACTTTGGGAGCGGCAGGTGCCGTATCGGCTGTGCTGGTCACGGCGGCCTCCTTGACGACGTCGGCATCACCGGCGTGCGGCTCACGTCCGGGGGATGTGCTGGGGGTGGGGACAGCCGTGACTATGTCCTGCCTTGTGAGCGCGGTCACCCTTCCGTTCATTTAGTTCACGCTCGGGTGGATGCACACTGACCTGATGCGCTTCGCCCTCCCCAGACCCCGCAGCCTCGCGGCCCAGCTCTTCGCCATGCAGGCGGTGCTGATAGCGGTCCTCGTGGTGGGATACGCGCTGTTCACCTATGTCGGCGACCGCGACCAGGCCGAGGAGGCGGCGAGCCTCCAGGCACAAGCCGTGGCCCTCTCGGTGGCGGATTCCCCCTCGGTGCGTGAGTCGATCCGTACCGCCGATCCCTCGGCGACGCTCCAGCCGTACGCGCTGGCGGTGGTGCGCGACACCGACGTCGACTTCGTCACCATCATGAATCCGCGGGGCATCCGCTGGACCCACCCCGATCCGGACCAGCTCGGCCTGCCCTTCCGCGGTCACACCGCGCCCGCCCTCGAGGGCCGGACGTTCACCGAGACCTACACCGGCACCCTCGGCCCGTCCGTCCGCGCGGTCACCCCGGTCCGGGACGGCGACCGGATCGTCGGCCTGGTCAGCGCGGGGATCCGGGTCGACGAGATCAGCCAGCGCGCGGAGGCCCAGCTGACGGCTCTGCTCGCGGTCGCGGGCGGTGCGCTCGGGCTCGGCGCGATCGGCACGTACGTGATCAACGCGCGGCTGCGCCGGCACACCCACGGGATGAACGCGAGAGAACTCAGCCATATGCACGACTACCATCAGGCCGCGCTGCACGCCGTGCGCGAAGGACTCCTGATGCTGGACGGGCAGTACAGGGTGGCGTTGATCAACGACGGCGGCCGGGAGCTGCTGGGTGTGGGGCCGAAGGAGGACGTGGTGGGCAGGTCGGTCACGGACCTCGGCCTTCCGGTACCCCTGACGGGCGCGCTGCTCGCCTCCCGGCCGCGGGTCGACGAGGTGCATCTGACCGCGGACCGGGTGGTGGTGGTGAACACCTCGCCGGTGTCGGGCGGTGAGCGGCGCGGTTCGGTGGTGACCCTGCGCGATGTGACCGAGCTCCAGTCGCTGACGGGCGAGCTGGACTCGGAGCGGGGTTTCACGCAGGCGCTGCGTTCGCAGGCGCACGAGGCGGCGAACCGGCTGCACACCGTCGTCTCGCTGATCGAGCTGGGCCGGTCCGAGGAGGCGGTGGACTTCGCGACCGCCGAGCTGGAACTGGCCCAGGCGCTCACCGACCAGGTGGTGGCGGCGGTCGGCGAACCGGTGCTGGCGGCTCTGCTGCTGGGCAAGACCGCCCAGGCCAACGAGCGGGGCGTGGAGCTGGTGGTCACGCCGGACAGCCGGCTGGACGACGGGCTGCTGCCGGACACCCTGCCCACCCGGGATCTGGTCACCGTCCTGGGCAACCTGATCGACAACGCGGTGGACGCGGCACTGGGCGGCACCGGCCCCCGGGTGACGGTCACCGCCCTCACCGACACCGACGCGGAGCTGATCCTGCGGGTGTCCGACACCGGTCCGGGGGTGGATCCGGATCACGCCGAGGCGGTCTTCCAGCGGGGCTTCACGACCAAGCCGTCGGGGCCGGGCGGGCGCGGGCTGGGCCTGGCGCTGGTACGGCAGGCGGTGGACCGGCACGGCGGCACGCTGACGGTGACGTCGGAGGAGGGCGGCGGCGCCTGCTTCGAGGTACGCCTTCCACTGCGGGCCGCCACCGGGAACCGTGCGACCGCGAACGACGCGATGGCGGACTCGGGCACGGGAGGCACGGCATGACCGGCGGGCCGCCCATCCGGGTCCTGGTGGTGGAGGACGATCCCGTCGCCGCCGACGCCCATGTGATGTACGTCGGCCGGGTGCCGGGGTTCGTCGCCGTCGGCAAGGCCGCCACGGGCGCCGAGGCCCGCCGGGTGCTGGAGCGCACCCCCGTCGACCTGCTCCTTCTCGACCTGCACCTGCCCGATGTGCATGGGTTGCAGCTGGCCCGCTCGCTGCGGACCGCGGGTCATCACGCGGACGTCGTCGCGGTGACCTCGGCACGGGACCTCACGGTGGTGCGCGAGGGCGTGTCACTGGGGGTCGTCCAGTATGTGCTGAAACCGTTCACCTTCGCGACGCTGCGGGACCGTCTGGTGCGGTACGCCGAGTTCCGGGCGGCCGTGGGCGAGGCCAGCGGCCAGGCCGAGGTGGACCGCGCGCTGGCCGCCTTGCGCGCCCCCGGACCGGCCGCCCTGCCCAAGGGCCTGAGCGCGCCGACGCTGGAACGGGTGACCCTGGCGCTGCGCGGTGCCGCCGAGGGCCTGACGGCCAGCGGGGTGGCGGAGGCGGTGGGCATCTCCCGCATCACCGCCCGCCGCTACCTGGAGCACCTGGTCGACGCGGGCCGCGCGGTCCGGCGCCCCCAGTACGGAACCGTGGGACGGCCCGAGCTTCAGTACCGGTGGGTGACGGGGCCGTAGGGCCGTACGCCGGGGCCGGCCAGGACGCGCGGAGCCGCGGCGCCGGGGGCGACGCCGCGGGCACGGCCCTACCGCGCCCGGGGCCTGCCCGGCGGGTCACGTCGGAGGTGGCCGGAGGCATCTGTCCGGCCGGGGCGGGCGAGGACCGGTGCGTCCAGCCGCGAAGCGGAGGAGGGTGTCGCCCCGATGGAGGTCTCTCCCCCTCCCTCGAGCGCAGTCGAGGGAGAGGGGAGTCGGCAACCTACGACAACGCCGCCGGGACACCCGCCCCCTGCTCGAAGAGCTTGGGGGCGGGTGTGCCGGCCCCGCGTCTCCGGCATGGTCCACCGGCCCGCCCGGCCCCGGGTCGAACAGGCCCGGCGGGGCCGTCCGTCAGTAGACCGACTCGGCCTCGTCCATGCGGTCCTTCGGGACCGTCTTCAGTTCGGTGACAGCCTCCGCGAGCGGGACCATCACGATGTCGGTCCCGCGCAGCGCGGTCATCCGGCCGAACCGCTCCTGGTGCGCGGCCTCCACCGCGTGCCACCCGAAGCGTGTGGCGAGCACCCTGTCGTACGCGGTCGGCGTGCCGCCGCGCTGGATGTGGCCGAGGATGACCGGCCTGGCCTCCTTGCCGAGGCGCCGCTCCAGCTCGTGGGCCAGTGCCGTGCCGATGCCCTGGAAGCGTTCGTGGCCGAACTTGTCGATCTCGCCCTTGCCGTAGTCCATGGTGCCGTCGGCGGGGTGGGCGCCCTCGGCGACGCAGATCACCGCGAACTTCTTGCCGCGGGCAAAACGTTTCTCGATCATCTTCACCAACCGAGCCGGGTCGAAGGCCCGTTCGGGAAGGCAGATGCCGTGGGCGCCGGCGGCCATGCCGGACTCCAGGGCGATCCAGCCCGCGTGCCGGCCCATGACCTCGACGACCATGACCCGCTGATGGGACTCGGCAGTGGTCTTCAGCCGGTCCATCGCCTCGGTGGCGACGCCGACGGCGGTGTCGAAGCCGAAGGTGCGGTCGGTGGAGGAGATGTCGTTGTCGATCGTCTTCGGCACGCCGACCACCGGCAGGCCGGCCTCCGACAGCATGTGCGCCGCGGTGAGCGTGCCCTCACCGCCGATCGGGATGAGCGCGTCGATACCGAAGTCGCGGATCATGTCCGAGGCGTTCTCGCAGGCCTCGCGGAGCCGGTCGCGCTCCAGCCGGGAGGAGCCGAGTATGGTGCCGCCGCGGGCCAGGATGCCGCTGACCGCGTCGAGATCGAGGGGGCGGTAGCGGCCGTCGAGCAGGCCCGCGTAGCCGTCCTCGAAGCCGATGACCTCGTCGCCGTAATTGTCGACCGCTCGGTGCACGACCGACCGGATCACTGCGTTCAGGCCGGGGCAGTCGCCGCCTGCGGTGAGAACTCCGATACGCATCGTGCAGTCGTCTCCTGGTCGCTGGGTATACCGGTGAGCCGTCTCCGATTGTTCCATGCCGCCCGACGCACTGCGGCCCCGTCCCTCCGCCGGGTCCCGGATCCCCCGTCTCTCCCCGCCCTTCCGCCGTCCCGGCCTCCGTCCCCGGCTCGGGTCCACACCCCTCCCCGGCCCTTTGGGGCACGTCCCGGCCGCCCCGTTCCTGCCGTGTGCCGGCCTTGCCCCCGGCCCCTCGGACGGGCACCCCCACCAGCGGCGGCGGTACTGTCGAGGAGGATCCGCCCACCCGGCGGGCGGGTGTCGGCCGGTGCCGGGAGGGCACCGGCCCGCAGGGCCGAAAGCACCGCGAGACCCCGACGAAACGGAGCACGCGTGACCCGCAGTGTGTACGTCACCGGTATCGACCGTGGCGACGGCCGCCAGGTCGTCGAACTGGGAGTGATGGAACTCCTGACCCGGCAGGTCGACCGGGTGGGCGTCTTCCGTCCCCTGGTGCACGACGGCCCGGACCGCCTCTTCGAGCTGCTGCGCGCCCGTTACCGGCTCACCCAGGACCCGGCGACCGTCTACGGCATGGACTACCAGGAGGCGTCCGCCCTCCAGGCCGAACGCGGCCCCGACGAACTGGTGTCGACACTGGTCGACCGGTTCCACCTGGTCGCCCGCGAGTACGACGTCGTCCTCGTCCTCGGCACCGACTACGCCGACACCCAGTTCCCGGACGAGCTGTCCCTGAACGCCCGCCTGGCCAACGAGTTCGGCGCCTCGGTGATCCCGGTCGTGGGCGGCCGCAGGCAGACCTCCGAGTCGGTGCGCGACGAGACCCGCAACGCCTACCGCGCCTACCACACCCTGGGCTGCGACGTGCTCGCCATGGTGGTCAACCGGGTCGCCCGCGAGGACCGCGACGACATCGCCGAGCGGCTCGCCTCCCGGCTGCCCGTGCCCTGCTACGTCGTCCCCGACGAACCCGCGCTCGCCGCCCCCACGGTGGCCCAGATCGCCCACACCCTCGGCGCGAAAGTGGTGCTCGGCGACGACTCCGGACTGGCCCGCGACGCCCTGGACTTCGTCTTCGGCGGCGCCATGCTGCCCAACCTCCTCGCCGCCCTGACCCCCGGCTGCCTGGTCGTCACCCCGGGCGACCGCGCAGACCTGGTCGTCGGCGTCCTGGCCGCGCACAGCGCCGGCACCCCGCCGATAGCCGGCGTGCTGCTCACCCTGGACGAGGTGCCCGGCGAGCGCATCCTCACCCTCGCCGCCCGGCTCGCCCCCGGCACCCCCGTGCTGTCGGTGCCCGGCAACAGCTTCCCCACCGCCGAGCAGCTGTTCTCCCTGGAGGGGAAGCTGAACGCGGCCACCCCGCGCAAGGCGGAGACCGCGCTCGGCCTCTTCGAGCGGTACGCCGACACCGCCGAACTCACCCGGCGGGTCTCCGCGCCCAGCAGCGACCGGGTGACGCCGATGATGTTCGAGCACAAGCTGCTCGAACAGGCCCGTTCCGACCTCAGGCGGGTCGTCCTGCCCGAGGGCGACGAGGAGCGGGTGCTGCGCGCGGCCGAGGTGCTGATACGCCGGGGCGTGTGCGACCTCACCCTGCTCGGGCCGGCCGACCGCATCCGCAAGAAGGCCGCCGACCTCGGTATCGACCTCGGCGACACCCAGCTGATCGACCCGGCCGAATCCGAGCTGCGGGACGCCTTCGCCGAGAAGTACGCCGCTCTGCGCGCGCACCGGGGCGTCAGCGTCGAACTGGCCTACGACGTCGTCTCGGACGTGAACTACTTCGGCACGCTGATGGTGCAGGAGGGGCTGGCCGACGGGATGGTGTCCGGCTCGGTGCACTCCACGGCCGCGACCATCCGGCCGGCCTTCGAGATCATCAAGACCCGCGACGAGGCCTCCATCGTCTCCTCGGTGTTCTTCATGTGCCTGGCCGACCGGGTCCTGGTCTACGGCGACTGCGCGGTCAACCCCGACCCGGACGCCGAGCAGCTCGCCGACATCGCCGTGCAGTCGGCGGTCACGGCCGCGCGGTTCGGGGTGGAGCCGCGGATCGCGATGCTGTCGTACTCGACGGGCACGTCCGGCTCCGGCGCCGACGTCGACAAGGTGCGCGAGGCGACCGAGCTGGTCCGCGCGCGCCGCCCGGACCTCAGGGTCGAGGGGCCGATCCAGTACGACGCGGCCGTGGAGCCGTCGGTCGCGGCGACCAAACTGCCGGACTCCGAGGTCGCCGGGCAGGCGACCGTGCTGATCTTCCCCGACCTGAACACCGGCAACAACACCTACAAGGCCGTGCAGCGCTCGGCCGGCGCGGTCGCGGTCGGGCCGGTGCTCCAGGGTCTGCGCAAGCCGGTCAACGACCTGTCCCGGGGCGCTCTCGTCCAGGACATCGTGAACACCGTCGCCATCACGGCCATCCAGGCCCAGCCCCCCGCCGCCCCGGCCCCGAACGAGAAGGCAGTCCCCCAGTGAGCCCCCACCCGTCGCCCACCACCGCCCTGCCCGACGAGCTGCGCTCGGCCCCTCCTGCCCACCCGTCACCCACCACCGCCCTACCCGACGAGCTGCGCTCGGCCCCTCCTTCTCGAGTCCTCGTCCTCAACTCCGGTTCCTCGTCGGTGAAGTACCAGCTGCTGGACATGAGCCACGGCAGCCGGCTCGCGTCCGGCCTGGTCGAGCGGATCGGCGAGCGGGCCTCGCTGGTCCGGCACACGCCGTCGGCGTCGGGCGGGGCCCCCAGGGAGCACACCGGGCCGGTCGCGGACCACGAGGCCGCCCTGAAGGCGATGGCCGAGGAGCTGGCCGCCGACGGGCTGGGGCTCGACTCCCCCGAGCTGGCCGCGATCGGGCACCGGGTGGTGCACGGCGGGATGCACTTCACCGAGCCGACCGTCATCGACGAAGCGGTCCTCGCCGAGATCGAGCGGCTCATCCCGGTCGCCCCGCTGCACAACCCGGCCAACCTGACGGGCATCCGCACCGCGATGGCGCTGCGCCCGGACCTGCCGCAGGTCGCCGTCTTCGACACCTCCTTCCACACCACGATGCCGGAGTCGGCCGCCCGCTACGCGATCGACGTGCACACCGCCGACGAGCACCGGATCCGCCGCTACGGCTTCCACGGCACCTCACACGCGTACGTGTCCCGCCGGACGGCCCGGCTGCTCGGGAAGGCGCCCGAGGACGTGAACGTCATCGTGCTGCACCTGGGCAACGGGGCGTCGGCCTCGGCGGTGCGGGGCGGGAGGTGCGTGGACACCTCGATGGGGCTGACGCCCTTGGAAGGGCTCGTGATGGGTACCCGGTCGGGAGACGTGGACCCGGCCGTCATCTTCCATTTGACGCGCGTCGGCGGAATGTCCATCGACGAGATCGACACTCTTCTCAACAAGAAGAGCGGTCTGGTCGGCCTGTGCGGTGACAACGACATGCGCGAGATCCGCCGCCGGGTCGACGCGGGCGACGAAGAGGCGAAGCTCGCGTTCGACATCTACATTCACCGTCTGAAGAAGTACATCGGCGCCTATTACGCCGTTCTCGGCCGGGTGGACGCGGTGGCGTTCACCGCCGGGGTCGGCGAGAACGCCGCAGCGGTGCGGGAAGCGGCCGTGGCGGGCCTGGAAGGGCTGGGCCTGGAGGTCGACGCCAAGCGCAACGGCGCGCGCGGCACCGGCCCGCGACTGGTCTCGCCCGAGGGTGCGCGCATCGCGGTCGCCGTGGTCCCGACGGACGAGGAAATGGAGATCGCCACACAGACCTACGCATTGGTCGGAAAGCCCAATTGAGCAGCCACTTTCTCATGTGTACCTTCCGCCGGACGGAATATTCCGGAGCGAAACAAACCGATAGGATCGCCCCATGCGCCGTTCCAAAATTGTCTGTACTCTCGGCCCCGCGGTCGACTCCCACGAGCAGCTCGTCGCCCTGATCGAATCCGGCATGAACGTGGCCCGCTTCAACTTCAGCCACGGCTCGCACGCCGAGCACCAGGGCAGGTACGACAGGGTCCGTGCCGCCGCCAAGGAGACGGGCAGGGCCATCGGGGTCCTCGCCGACCTCCAGGGCCCGAAGATCCGTCTGGAGACCTTCGCCGAGGGTCCCGTCGAGCTGGTGCGCGGTGACGAGTTCACCATCACCACCGAGGACGTCCCGGGCGACCGGACGATCTGCGGGACGACCTACAAGGGTCTGCCCGGTGACGTCTCCCGCGGCGACCAGGTACTGATCAACGACGGCAACGTCGAGCTGAAGGTACTGGACGTCGAGGGCAGCCGGGTCAGGACGATCGTCATCGAGGGCGGCGTCATCTCCGACCACAAGGGCATCAACCTGCCCGGCACGGCCGTGAACGTGCCCGCGCTGTCCGAGAAGGACATCGAGGACCTGCGGTTCGCGCTGCGCATGGGCTGCGACATGGTCGCCCTGTCCTTCGTCCGGGACGCCAAGGACGTCGCCGACGTCCACCGCGTGATGGACGAGGAGGGCCGCCGGGTGCCCGTCATCGCCAAGGTGGAGAAGCCGCAGGCGGTGGAGAACATGGAGGACGTCGTGATGGCGTTCGACGGTGTGATGGTCGCCCGCGGTGACCTCGCCGTCGAGTATCCGCTCGAGAAGGTCCCGATGGTGCAGAAGCGCCTGATCGACCTCTGCCGGCGCAACGCGAAGCCGGTGATCGTCGCGACCCAGATGATGGAGTCGATGATCACCAACTCCCGTCCGACCCGCGCCGAGGCCTCCGACGTGGCCAACGCGATCCTGGACGGCGCGGACGCGGTCATGCTGTCGGCCGAGTCGAGCGTGGGCGCGTACCCGAACGAGACCGTGCGGACGATGTCGAAGATCGTCCAGGCGGCCGAGCAGGAGCTGCTGTCCAAGGGCCTGCAGCCGCTGGTGCCCGGCAAGAAGCCCCGTACGCAGGGCGGTTCGGTGGCCCGTGCCGCCGCCGAGATCGCCGACTTCCTCGGCGGCAAGGGCCTGGTGGCCTTCACCCAGTCCGGCGACACCGCCCGCCGGCTGTCCCGCTACCGCGCGAGCCAGCCGATCCTGGCGTTCACCACCGACGAATCCACCCGCAACCAGCTCACGCTCAGCTGGGGCGTGGAGCCGCACGTCGTGCCGTTCGTGAACAGCACCGACGAGATGGTCGACCTGGTCCAGCAGGAACTGGTCCGCCTGCACCGCTTCGACGAGGGCGACGTCGTGGTGATCACCGCCGGCTCCCCGCCCGGCGTCCCCGGCACCACCAACATGGTCCGCGTCCACCACATGGGCGGCCCCACCAGCTGACCCGGACCGCGCGTGCACGGACGCCGAGGGCGCCCCTGGGAGAACAGGGGCGCCCTCGGTGTTTTCCGCGACTCCCGGAAGGGCTGCGGCGGGTGCTCGGCCGGATGCCCCGGCCGGTACTCAGTCGATGTACTGGCGCAGCCCGGGGATGTGCAACGTTCCGCCGAACTGGCCGGCCTGCTGGACCGTCACATCCGTGAAGTAGATCAGGGGGATGTTGAGCGGCGGCGGGTTCTCCGGGTCGAAGGTGACCTGGATCAGGCCGAGCAGCTTGCCGGAGATGCTCTCCGTGTACATCACGGTCTCGCCGTCGCGGATGGTGGACGTCGATCCCTTGGCCGCCTGCACATGGTGGATCCTGCCGGACATCTTGTCCTCGACCGTCTGGTGCAGGTCGCCGATGTCGGTGCCGTGGGAGACGACGTACTTCAGGACCTTCTTGATCTTGCCGCTCGCGGTGCGCACCTCGACGATGCCCTGGTAGTCGGCGCCCGTCAGCAGCAGCGAGCTGGCGTTCAGGAACCACGGGTCCTCGGGCAGCAGGATCTCGTTGTCGACCCCGCCCTCGGCGTCGGTGGCGACCGGGCAGTCTTCGACGTCGGTCGTGGCGCTCACGGAAGGGCTCGGGCTCGGCGAGGCGGTGGCCTCCGGGGTCGCGGTGGCCCGGTCGGCCTCCGCAGCGGGTTCCTCCGCCTCCTCGGCTGCCTCGTCCGCGGTGTCGGCGGCGTCCTCGGCGGCTTCGGCGGCTTCGGTGCTCTTCTCGCCGGCCTTCCCGGCGGTTTCCTCGGCCGTGTCCGCCTCGCCCTCGGCGGTGCTGCCCGCGGCGGACGCGGAGGCCGACGGGATGGGGCTCGCGGCCGCCTCGTCGGTCTTCTTGTCCTTCGGGGTGAAGAAGTCCTTGACGGCGTCGCCGAACTCCTCCAGGGCATTGCGCTCGGTCTCCGAGGGCGACGGCTCGGGCTCCTCGGTCTGCTCGTCGGAGGCCTCGGAGTCGGCGGGCGCGGCCTCGTTCCCGCCGTCCTTGTCGTCGGAACCTGAATCCGACGAAGAGGACGAGCTCTTGTCCGTGCCCTTGCCCGCGTCCGTGCCCGCGTCCGTGCCGGAGTCCGTGCCGGAGTCCTCGGCCGTGTCGTCGCCGGCGGAGGCCGAGGGGCTGGGCTCCGTGGCGGGGGCCTCCTCGTCCGGGGAGGCCGTGTCACTCGCCGACGCGGACGGGCCGGCCGAGGCGGTCGCGCCGTCCTCGAAGTCCTCCAGGGCCGCCAGGCAGTCCTTGTACTCGTCGGCGGTCAGGCTCCTGGACTTCGGCTGCTCGTCGGCCTGGGCCAGTGTCGGCGTGAACCCCATGCCCATCAGGACCGCGGTCGGCATCGCCGCGAGGGCGATCGCCTTCCCGGCCGGCATGTGGAACCTGGTGAACAGCGGCTTCCGGGGGGCCGCGTGGCGCGGCCCTCTCCTCACCGGGGCCAGGGCCGCGGCAGCGCTCCGGTCACGCATCTCGTCAGCCGACACGGTGTCCCCTGTCACGGTCCTCGATCCGGGCGTCGTCCGCCTCCCCGAGGTCGCCGGCCTCGTACGGAGGGTGTGGTTGTCCCGCCTCGCCCGCGGTGCCCTCGGGTGTGCCCCGGGGGACGTCCTTGCGAGCACCGTTGCCGGACGGTCCGCCGAAGAAACTCCAGCGCCCGCCCGCCTCGCTCTGCGGCTTGTCCGGCACCCAGGCCAGGGACAGCGCACCGCCGACCATCGCGAGCAGGTAGCCGAAGACGAAGCCACCTATGTTGGAGACCACGAGGGACACCAGGGCCAGAAGGATCGCCGCCACACCGGCGAAGATCCGGGTGGCCTGCTGGAACCACATGGTCAGACCCAGCGTGATCAACAGGACACCGATGATCAGAGAGCCCGCGCCGGCGGTCGTCGCCATGGCGATCGACATATGGCCCAGCTTCAGCGTGGCGTAGGGCAAGTAGGCGATGGGCACCCCGCCGAGCAGGGTGAGCAGGCCCGCCCAGAACGGCCGGTGGCCCCGCCAGTCACGGAATCGCAGACGCAGCCGGGTGAAAGTCCCGGCGCTCTGGACCGGAGTCTCGGCACTCATGGAATACAGCTCCCTGGTCCGGTGAAGTTACATACCGGCTCGGCCTGGGGGTGGAGAAGCCGGAAAGTCTGAGTCTGTGCAAACGCCCGGGTACGAAGCACCGGGCTGGGTGTGCGGGGCGGAGAAGCAAAGCCTCCCCGCCCCTGCTCGGCCGCTCAGCCGGCCGAGGACGTCTCCGGAGCGGAGACCGTCAGTAGCACTCCATCTTGGGGTCCGCGCCCAGACGCATCTTCAGGCCGCTGAGCTTGAACGTCCCGGCCGTGGTCGCCCACGCGGTCTGCTTGACCCCGTAGAGGTCGACCTTCTCCGCCTGCTGGGCGAAGCCACCCGGCAGTACGTTCTCGCCCTGCTTCACCGCGGGCCCGCGGGTCTTGTCCTTGACCGCAACACCGATGTCGATGTTGGTGAAGGTCGCATCGGCCTCGAGCTGAGCGACGTCGATGTAGAGGTTCTTGGCCTCGACCTTGTTCTTCTCGTTCGGACCCGCGTCCAGACGAAGGTAGATCGTCCCTATGCCGGGAATCTTCGTCTTGACGGACTGACACATCTTGGTGATCTCGGCACGGTCGAACGACGAGATCGCCACCGGGTGCTGGGTCTTCTCGTCACCCGCGGTCGACGAGTAACCGGTGTCGATACCGCCGTACTGGGCGAAGCCCCATCCCTCAAGATGCTGGGCCGTCACCTTGAAATCCTGGCCGGAGACGCTGAACGACGCCGCGAGGGCGCCCTGCGCCAGGCCGATGCCCACCGCGGCCGTGGCGACCACGCTGGGCACCATGACCACGGCGAACCGCTTCCATCTGGTCCCGCCACGCACCTGGGACTCCATATTTCCTCCTTCTCGGACGTACATCTCCTGCTCTGACGCGTCGCCAGTCGGCGTACTGCCGGGCAGGGATGGGAGAAGCACTACGTCCTCGGGAAGGAGAGCGCCGCGCTCGGCAGCGCGCGAAGCGCCCGAATCACCGGCGATCACCCCCGAGCGACAACCACTGGTCGCGCCTGACACACATCACGCACAACCTGCTGGACAGGCTTCGCCGGGCGGGCGAAGACCCCCCTGTCCAAGAACCGGCTCCACTGCCGCCGGTTCTGCTCGGTGGGGACCCAGGAGCACCCGCGTCCCGACCGGATGTCGGGGTACGGGCAATGGACCGAGCGTCGCCGATCGTGGTGCATTCTCGTCGCCCGCACAAGGGGGTTCATTACTTGCCAGTAACGACCGGACGACCGAGGGGCGACCCCCCGGTACCGGACAGCGACCCTGGGTATCCCGGAGGGGGCCCACAAAACAGTTGATCGATGGACAGAATCCGACAGATCAACGCGGTTGACTTACTCGCAGTAATAGCGGCCGCGATCGCCAAGTTTTGGCAAAACGCGGCCGCACCGGCCTCCGTCGGCCATTCCTTCACTCGGGCATCGCTCGTCCGGAAACCACCCTTCGGGGACCGGAAACCAGGTGCCCGCCCCGCTCAGAACAGAGCGCGCGCCAGCGACCTGCGCGCCGCGACGACCCGCGGGTCCTCGGCACCGACCACCTCGAACAGTTCCAGCAGCCGTACCCGTACGGCATCGCGGTCGTCGCCCGCCGTACGCCCCACCGTCTCGATGAGCCGGCCGAAGGCGTCCTCGACATGACCGCCCACCAGGTCCAGGTCGGCGGCGGTGATCTGCGCCCCGATGTCCTTGGGGTTGCCGGCGGCGTCCGCACGCACCTGCTGCGGGTCCAGGCCCTGCACCCGCTGGAGCAGCTCGGCCTGGGCGAGACCCAGCTGGGCCTCCGGGTTGCCCGGGTCGTCGGTGAGCACGTTCCTGTAGGCCTGGATCGCACCGCCCAGGTCACCGGCGTCCAGTGCCCGCACCGCGGCCTCCAGCAGGGCGTCGTACGGACCGACGGGCTCCTCGGCCTCCGAGGCGGCACCGCCACCCCCGCCCCCGGGCACGGCGTCGGGGTCGACGGTGAGTCCGGTCAGGCCGAAACGCTCCTCGGCGACCTGCACCAGCTGGTCCAGGGTCTGGCGGATCTGCGCCTCGCCCGCGGCCCCCTGGAAGAGCGGCAGCGCCTGTCCGGCCACCACCGCGAACACCGCCGGGATCCCCTGGATCCCGAACTGCTGCATCAGCATCTGGTTGGCGTCGACGTCGATCTTGGCGAGGAGGAAGCGCCCGTTGTACTCGACGGCGAGCCGCTCCAGGACAGGGCTCAGCTGCTTGCAGGGCTCGCACCACTCGGCCCAGAAGTCGATGACGACCGGGACCTCGGCGGACCGCTGCAGGATCTCACTCTCGAAGCCGGCCTCGTCGACGTCGATGACGAGGTCGGCCGGGGAGACGGCGCCCCCGCCACCCTGCCGGACCGCTTCCGCGCGGGTCTGCTCCGCCTTCGTCTTGGCCTCTTGGGCCGCCTTCACCGCGGCGAGGTCGACGACTCCGCTCATGGACATGTTCCGTGGCTGCATGCGTCTATCCTCCCCCGTACCCCACGCGTCTGTGAAAAGCACCCGAAAACCCGGATGTCCGGGCGTTGTTGGTCGCCGTACTGCCGGGCGCCGGGTCCCCACCCCACGCCGGTGGTCGTCGCTCGAGCGCGTCGGCCGCCGAGCGACCCCACGCTTTCGCTACGAGCCGTAGCGTAATACGGGACAGGGAGTACGGGGCAGCCCGCCCCGGTGATCTCCCTCACGGGCGCCAGGGCGGGCGCGGGCACACGGGAACGCATGGGCACACGGGAACGCATGGGCACACGGTCCCGGGGGCGCGCACAGGGGAGCGGTTATGGTCGTGCGATGCAGAGCCGCACGACCGCCGGCCTTCCCGGCCGCCCCGGACGCCCGCGCAGTGCCGCCGCCGACGCCGCGATCCTGGCCGCGACCCGGGAGGCACTGGTCGAACTGGGGTGGTCCAAGCTCACCCTGGGCGACGTCGCGAGCCGCGCGGGGGTCGCCAAGACGACCCTCTACCGGCGCTGGGCGGGCAAGAACGAACTGGTCGTGGACGCGGTCGCCGAGCTCTTCGACGAACTCGAACTCCCCGACCGTGGCAGTCTCGCCGCGGACGTCGAGTGCGTGGTCCTGCAGTTCGCGGCGCTGCTCTCCCGTCCGGAGGCCAGAAGCGGGCTGATGGCGGTGATCGCGGAGTCCACCCTCGACGAGGCGCTGCGCGAGCGCATCCGCGTATCGATCGTCGAGCGGCAGAAGCGCCTGGTCCTCACCGGCCGGGCGCGCGCCCAGGAGCGGGGCGAGCTGCCGCCCGAACCGGACCCGGACGAGACGGCCCGCACCGTGGGCCTGATCTTCGACATGGTGGCCGGCGCGGTGGTGCACCGCACGCTGGTCAGCGGGCAGCCGGTGGACGAGGAGTGGGTGCGCGGCTTCACCCGGGTCCTGCTGTCGGGCCTCGTCGCGGCCGGCACCGGCCCGTAGCGGGAGACGCCCCGCTGCCGGGTCGGGTCCGTGCGCCGTCCGGTCATCCGTCCGTCCGGCCATCCGTCCGTTCGGTCAGAAGCCCGCGGGCTCCGTGTACACCCCCCACTCGTCCCGCAGCGCGTCGCAGATCTCGCCCAGGGTGGCCTCGGCGCGTACGGCGTCCAGCATCGGCTCGATCATGTTGGCGCCGGAGCGGGCCGCGTCGAGCATGCCGGCCAGGGCCGTGCGGACCGCCGCGTCGTCGCGGGCGGCCTTGCGCTCGCCGAGGGTGCGTACCTGCTCGCGTTCCACCTCGTGGCTGACCCGCAGGATCTCCAGGTCGCCGGTGACCGAGCCGGTGTGGACGTTGACGCCGACGACGTTCTTGTCGCCCTTCTCCAGGGACTGCTGGTAGCGGAACGCCGCCTCGGCGATCTCGCCGGTGAACCAGCCGTCCTCGATGCCGCGCAGGATGCCGGAGGTGATGGGGCCGATCGGGTGCCGCCCGTCGGGGTGGGCGCGCAGGCCGCGTTCCTTGATCTGCTCGAAGATCCTCTCCGCGTCCGCCTCGATCCGGTCCGTCAGCTGTTCGACGAACCAGGAACCGCCGAGCGGGTCGGCCACGTTGGCGACGCCGGTCTCCTCCATGAGCACCTGCTGGGTGCGCAGGGCGATCTCGGCGGCCTGCTCGCTGGGCAGCGCGAGCGTCTCGTCCAGGGCGTTGGTGTGCAGGGAGTTGGTCCCGCCGAGGACGGCGGCGAGCGCCTCGACGGCGGTGCGCACGACGTTGTTGTACGGCTGCTGGGCGGTCAGCGAGACGCCCGCGGTCTGGGTGTGGAACCGCAGCCACTGCGCCTTCTCGCTCTGCGCGCCGTACACGTCCCGCATCCAGCGGGCCCAGATGCGGCGCGCGGCGCGGAACTTGGCGATCTCTTCGAAGAAGTCGAGGTGTGCGTCGAAGAAGAAGGACAGACCGGGGGCGAACACGTCCACGTCGAGTCCGCGGCTGAGCCCCAGTTCCACGTACCCGAAGCCGTCCGCGAGCGTGTACGCCAACTCCTGGGCGGCCGTCGATCCGGCCTCGCGGATGTGGTAGCCGGAGACGGAGAGCGGCTTGTAGGCGGGGATGCCGGCCGCGCAGTGCTCCATCAGGTCGCCGATGAGGCGCAGATGCGGCTCGGGCGTGAAGAGCCACTCCTTCTGGGCGATGTACTCCTTGAAGATGTCCGTCTGCAGCGTGCCGTTGAGCACGGCGGGGTCCACGCCCTGGCGCTCGGCGGCGACGAGGTACATGCAGAAGACGGGCACGGCCGGCCCGCTGATCGTCATCGAGGTCGTCACGTCCCCGAGCGGGATGTCCTTGAACAGGACCTCCATGTCGGCGGCCGAGTCGATGGCCACCCCGCAGTGTCCGACCTCGCCCAAGGAGCGGGGGTCGTCGGAGTCGTGTCCCATGAGCGTGGGCATGTCGAAGGCGACGGACAGTCCGCCGCCGCCGTTACGGAGGATCATCTTGTAGCGCTCGTTGGTCTGCTCGGCGTTCCCGAACCCGGCGAACTGCCGGATCGTCCAGGTACGCCCCCGGTAGCCGGTCGGATACAGGCCGCGGGTGAAGGGGTACTCCCCCGGCCAGCCGATCCGCTCGAACCCCTCATAGGCGTCACCGGGCCGTGGCCCGTACACCGGCTCCACGGGGTCGCCGGAGAGCGTGGTGAAGTCTGCGTCGCGCTTGCGCGCGGCGTCGTACCGGGCCTGCCAGCGACGGCGGCCCTCCTCGATGGCGTCAGCGTCCATACCCTCGAATTTACTTGGACGTCCTAGTAAATGTCGATGGCCCACCGCCGCACGTTGCTCCGTACGGCGGTGGGTCCGGCGACGGCGCGGGGCCGTGAGGCCCCGCGGTGACGCCGACGCCCGGTGGTTACGCCTTGGCGGTCGCGGGCGTCTCGGCGGCGAATGCCGACCCCAGCTCGCGGGAGATCCTGCGCTCGACGAAGAACGCGGCCGTCGGGACGGTTCCGGCCAGCAGCACCCAGATCTGCTTCTTGACCGGCCACTTCAGCTTGGAGCCGAGGTCGAAGGCGAAGATCAGGTACAGGACGTACAGCCACCCGTGGGCGATGCTGACCACCTGTGTGAAGTCGGCCGCGCCGCCCATGCCGAGCAGGTACTTGCCGATCATGCCGAAGGTCAGCAGAACCAGCAGGACACCGGTGACGTAGGCCATGACCCGGTAGCGGGTCAGCACGCTTCGTTTCATGGAGCCGAGCGTAACGGTCCGTTCCGGCGGGTCCCGGCCCGACCCCCGGTGCCGTCGGTCACTTCTCCTCGAAGCCCCGCTGCCCGAGGCAGCGGGCCGAGGGGAGCGAACGCCGGCACACTTCCCCGGCACTGTTTCCGAGATCGTCGGCGGCTCGGCGGCTTACTCCTCGGGAAGTGCAGGCCATCGCATTGCGGCGGTGATCAGCGGGTGGCGCCCTCCGGCCACAGGACCCGTACCGGGGTGCCGCTCCGCTCCGCGTACGAGACCACGTCCGCGGTACCGCCGAAGCCCCGGGCGGGCTTGCCGTCCCACACCGCGAGGAGTTCGTCGGACAGACCCACGAGGACCTCCGAGCCCGCCATGTGCGCCTCGGACGTCGACTCGTCCATGCCGGTCTCGTGGACGTCGGATGCCTGCCCCAGCAGGGCGTCATAGGTGGCATGGTGCCACTCCGGGAGAGCATCTCGGTACCCAGCCGCTGGAATGACCACCTCAAGACGGCCGCCGTGCTTCACCACGGCTTCGGCGAACCACGCGTCGGGGCCGTCCGCGATGCACGAAACGCCGACCAGATCGGCGTCGTCGTAGGCGCTCACCGCCTCGTCGAGCATCTCCCGCACGCGCCGCTCCACGTCCGCGCCGAGTCCGCGGTGACCGGTGATTCCCACCCGCATGCCCGTCCTCCTGGAGATAGACGCCGTGCAGGCGTTCGTCGAAGTCGCGCACCACCTTGAGCGGCGCGTCGGTCGTGAGGGTACGGCGCACGGCGCGGGCCCGTTCCACGATGTGCCCGGACTTGTACGTCAACCACCCGGCGAGGCTCTCGGCCTCGCCGCCGACTGCCGCGAGTCGGTTCCGGCCGCCGTCACCGGTCACCGTGCCGGTGATGCTCTGGATCAGCCGCATATGTGACTTCACCGCTCCGAGTACCGGTCGGGCCGTCGTCTCGCAGATCGTGGCCAACCTTCAACGGCTTCTTTCGCTCCAGGGACGGAATCACCGCGCCGGGCGTTACAGGCGATTCGTCACCCGTGCTTCTGTGCAGAATCGCCGCCTTCGCGGCCCACGCCAGAACGCTCTGTCCCCGCATGGACAGACCTAGCCGGTTCCAGTGGAAGATCACGTGGTAGCCGAGCACCTGCCTCAGCCCTCGGTCGAGCGTGCCCGCTCCGACCGCGCAGCCGAGTTCCTCACCCGCGCTCCGGAAGGCGGCGGCCCACCTGGCGACGGGCTCCAACGATCCGCCCGCACGCAGCAGGATGTCGGTGTCGGCTCGGAGCAGGGGCAGGATTTCCTGGGCGCGGGCGTTCAGACGGTCTTCCGGGACATCGCCGAGGGCCGATCGATGTTCGTCCGTGATCACGCGGTGCCAGACATCCGCCTGCTCGTACCACTCAAGTCCGGCGGCGCGCATCATGATCGTGCAGAGGAGGACGGACAGCTCCCGAGGCCCCACGGCCAGGTCTCGACGGTGCTTCAACTGCTGCGCCTCGCGGCTGTCGGTGATGAACAGGGCGTGCACAGCCGGCATGACGGCCGCACCCCCGAAAGCCGCGGTTTCCGGCTCGTAGATGCCCGGCCACCACCTTTGAAGGTGCCCCTCTGCGACAAGGCGGTCGAAGCCGCTGCCGACGGTCGTCTCAGCCCGGATCTCAGGGCGTCGGCGGAGCCGCAGGCGCCAGCAGGGGTGCTTTCTGGTGTACCACCAGCCGTCGACGGCGCCGGTGCTCTCTGCCTCGCGCAGCACAGGCAGGACATGCGTGGTGAAGGTCGTGTCAGCGTTCGCCCAGTCGGTGAAGTGCAGGTATGCCTGCCACCAGTCGGTGGTGGAGGCGTGGAGGTCCAGGGCTTCTCGGCCGGCCTGGTCGTAGACGGCCATGGCGTCGGACAGGATCGCGGCGTCGATCCGATACCGGCGTGCGGCCTCGGCGACCGGCTGGCCGGTGAGGACAGCACGGACCGCGCACTGGATCGGGCTCGGCTTCGTCCGGGTCAGTCGATCAGGAGACATGCGTCCCATCCGGTGGTCGGGGCCTGCTGAGAGGCGTAGGTGGTGAGGGCGAGTGCGGTGCCTGCGTCACCGTTGATCAGCCCGGCCGCCGGAAGGCCACCGGGCCGGGCCTGCGCGGCGAGGATGTCGCCGAGGCGATCCGGCAGGGCCTGAAGGCGGGGGTCGAGGGCATCGGCGGCAGCGCGGACGGCCGTCTGGTAGATGCCCGCCCATCCATGGCAGAGGCCGGCGTCGGTGACCCGGGCACACTGTTCGGGGTCGGTCAAAGCCCGGTACAAGGCATCCTCGTAGAACGCCTGGACGTCGAGGGCCCGCAGGGCGAGCCCGGCGAGTTGCCCGGCCCGTGCGATGCCCGCCGTTCCATAGCACCAGCTCGGCCGGGCGGGTGCGTCGTGGTGGGGGCGTCCGCGGTCGAGGTCGCGGCGCGAGATGTGCTCGGGCCACCAGGGGCCGCCGGGGCCGTGCCGGCACCAGGTGTCGAGGTGCTCACAGATGGTCCACACGGCTTCTCGGTGGCCGCTGACGGTGATGCCGCGGCGCAGGGTCTGGGTCAGGAGGAGGAGCGGGCCGGTGATGCCGTGCGCGGCACCGAAGTTGCCGTGTCCGCCAGGGAAGCGGGGGGATTCACCGCGGGCGGGGTCGTGGCGGACCCACCAGCCGGGCAGGCCGCGACCGCCGGAGGCCAGCGGGCGGGTCAGAGCAACGAGGTACCGCAGGACCCGTTCCAGAGCGGTCCCTTCGGGTGCGGTGCGCAGGAGGTAGGCACCGATTCCGGTGAGGCCGTAGAGGAGGTCGTACTCGGCGAACGTGGGCAGGTTGCGGCTGCTTATGCGGGTGAGCGCGGTGTCGACACGGCGGTGGGTGAGCTCGGTGATGTGCTGGTGGAGGGTCTTGCGCGCCGGGTCGTACAGGTGCTGGAAGGGCGGCGGAACGGTGGTGAGGAGGAAGCCGACAGCCGGGGCGCCGAGGAACAGCCCGGTAGTGTCGGCCGCGCTGATGTGACCGGAGGCTGCGGCAGTGATCCACCGGTGGGCGGGCCTCCAGGAGCCGCCGTATCGGCTGGCCATCTCGACGTGCAGCAGGCCGATCCCGGCGGCGCCGTCGGCGAGGGACTGCACCTCCCAGGGCTCGTCCGGGAGTGGCTGAGCGGGTTCTGCCAGATGGGCGGTGCACTGCTCCAGGATCGCCGGGGCAGTGACGGCCCGCGCGGTCATCGGCTCGCCATCCGGTGCTCAAGGGCCCCCATGCGTACGAGCCGCAGCGTGGCCGCCTCGGCGCTCGGGCTGACGCCCAGCGCCCGGACATGATGCTGGTGCAGCAGGGTCCGGGCGACGGTGAGCGGGGCGCGCTCCCCGGCCAGGGCCTCTCGGTAAGTGTCAAGGACAGCAGCACGGGCCTGCCATGATTCGGTGACCGAGGAGCCGCCGGGAAGAGTGGCGAACACCCCGGAGGCGCCTTCGGCTGCGGAGAGTTCGAGCACCTGGTTACGCAGATCCCGGTCCAGCCGCCCGGTGCCCTGGGGGAGATTGTCCACCAGCCACTCCTCGGCCTCGGTCACGCTGGGTGCGAGGTGGGTGATCAGGTTCAGGACGCTGGCTGCGGCGAGGGCCTGTGGGGCGAAGGCGTCGGTGCGCTCGGCGAGCCGGATCTGTGCGAGGGCAGCGGCCGAGTCCGCCGCGAAAACCTGGTGCGCGGCGTCCATGGCCGCTGGACCACCGAAGCGCCCGGTCTGCGGCTGGTAGGGAGCCAGGACGAGCCCGGACGCCAGGCCGAGCCCGTGCAGACTGTCCGCCCAGGTACCGATGTGATGAGCCGCGGTCCCGTACGCGCCCGGCGGCAGCTGCAGCGTGAGGTCGAGGTGCTGGTCGGCGTCCGGGCGGGCCATCTCCCGGTGCCGGGTGAACCACCAGGTCGGCAAGATCTCTCCCAATGCGGCAAAAAGGCGGGGCAGGTGCCGGCTCAGGATCTCGTCGTAGCGGTGTGGGTGGGCGTGGAGCTGCGCGTGGAGGACATCGCCGGCACCGGGAAGACGACGCCCGTCGGCGGCCGGTGCGGCGGCTCGTAGCCGGGGCTTGCCGGCGGTCTCAGGCTGGGACCGGCCGAGGGAGAGCCAGATCTCGTGCGTTCGCCCGATCCAGCCGTGGGCGTCGCCGTCCGGGACTTCGCGCAGCTCCAGGCGCCGGGTGTTGTCGAGGCGTGCGCGCAGCACCCGGCGGTGGACCGGGTGGGACAGGTCGAGGGGAAGGCGCTGGTCGTGCTCGATCATGGCGACCTGCATCGGTACCCGGAGCCGGTCCCGCCAGACACCGAAGGCGTGTTCCCACTGCTCAGTGAGGGCTTTGCGGCCGGGCAGGTCGTCGGCCATCAGCAGCCACCGGGCCTGGGTGAGGATGGTGCGGCGGTAGCGCACCCGTGGCAGGTACGGGAGCCGCGATCCGGCGCCGAAGTCGAACGGCTTGTAGGCGGCGGACCGCGCGTTGGCCACCTCGGCGAGAAAGCGGGCCAGCGGCGGGGTTTGGGTCCCGCCCTCCAGAGCGTGCAGGACCCGCACGTCGATGCGTTGGCCGGTGGTGAGCCGCACCAGGTGAAAGCTGCGTGAGTCCGCGGTGACGGCGATGTCGGCGAGTTGGATCGTCGTCTCGTCCGCCTCGCGATGGCCTGACAGCTCGATGACGTTCGGCAGCAACCGCTGTGTACGGGTGACGTTCTCATTTCGGCGGCGCCGCGGCGGAAACACCAACTGTGCGGGGAGGACGCCCGGGGCGCCTTGGTAGGTGGCGGCGAGGGCGTCCTGTTGTTCGGGCGGCAAGACATGGGCGAACCGGCCGGCCATGCTGCTGCCCGGCCGCGGCGCCGCGGTCAGCAGCACGTCGAAGGAGCCTCGTGCCAGAGCCGTGGTGGTGCGGGAGTGGACTTCGAAGGCGGCCTCCACCCGGGGCACGAACAGGCGCTCGTCACTTCCGGCGGCCTTCTCCAGGGCATTGACTGTCGCGTCCGTCAGCCGGAGTTCCTCGCGGCCGTCCATGAGGACTTCCTGCACCAGGGCAAGCAGCAGTTCGTCGCGGTCGGTGAGCGGCTTCGGGGCGGCGCCGCGCTCGGAGCCGACGTACCCGGCAGGCAGGCCCAGGCCGCTGTCGGAGACCAGGTCCATCACCGGCACCAGGGCGCTGACGCCGTATCGGGCCCGGAACCGGCGGTGGTAGTCCTGCCAGTGCCGGTAGCCATAGGGCTGCGGCGTGGCCCGGTACAGGGCCGAAACGGCTGCTTGCACTTCCGCGATCACGGCCTGCGGGAGCTGTACTTCGCAGTCGAGGGCGGTGTCGATGAGCAGCGGTGTCGGGGTGACGGTGGTGAGGGCGCGCATCCGCGCGGTGACCGTGTTCATGTTGGTGGTGCCGGAAAGCGTCGGCTGAGGGGAGGACACGTCCTCGCGCACCGTGTACAGCGCGTGGACCAGATCCCGCACCTCCGGGATGCTGTCCGCCTGGCACCGGTCCAGTTCGCGGCACAGGTGTTGAAAGGCATCCACGGTGGTCGCGGGCGCCCACAGGCTGCTGATGAGGAACTGCTGCTCGACCAGGCCCATGAGGAGAGCGTCGATCCTCTCCGTGGTGGCCTGCGGGAAGTTGTCGCGCAGGTGGGCGTGGAGGTCGCCGTAGGAGATGGGTTCTCGGGTCGCATCCATCGCGGCGGCCACCGGCCGGGTGTTGCGGACTGATACCTCGACCGGCGCCAGGAAGAGGGCATGGCCGTCGGAGGGCGGGCCCGGCGCCACAAGCCGGTCACCGCGCGGATATGCGGCGTTGTTGGCTAGGAGCGGTAACCGCATCAGTAACGCTGGGCTGCGCTGGAGGCGCAGGACCATGTCGGTGACCCATTCGGCGTCCGGCCGGATCGTCGCGTGGTGCTTGCCGCGCCATCGCACGCCGGCCCGCGGCCCGACGGACACGGGGGCGGTACCGGCGAACAGGCCGAGCGGAGTCGGCCGGTGCTGCCACCGCAGGAGGTAGCAGACCGTCGACAGCGCGGTGCGGCGAACATGCCGGGGCTCGGTCTGCCGGCCGCGGACGACGGTCTCGATGGCGTGGGAAAGCGCGGGGGTGGCCGGCTCCAGCGCGCTGCGGAAGTCTTCGCGCTGCCAGACGCGGTTCAGCCAAGCACGGGTGCAGGCCACGTCGTCGAGGTCGAGGGTGCGGGGTACGTCTGCCGGTCCGTGGCTGGTGGTGGCGCGCAGCATCGCGGCGCCTTGCCACTGGTAATCGGCGACTGCTCGGGAAGCCATGAGGCCCTTCCTTCAGGCGGGGCGCGGGAGGAAAGAGGTGCTGGTGGGCCGGACGCAGCGCTTCGTCCGGCCCACCAGACAGACGGCCTGGATCAGGCCGGGTCCTCCACGAAGGAGTTGCAGGCGGAGGAGCCGGTCGCGCAGGTGGTGCCGCAGCCGTCGCCGGTGGTGCACATGAGCTTGCCGTGCGGGTACTCCGCGACGACGACCTTCACGTCCAGGGGCGCGAAGTCGTCGTCCATGTCCGCCAACGCGGCGGGCGGGGTCAGGGTGGCGCTCGTCATGGTGGTGCCCTTTCTCTTCTTCGGGTGGTGCGGGACGGCCTGGCTCCCGGCGTTACGCCGAGGGCCAGGAGAGCGAGATCCGGCTGTGCGCCTTGTCGATGACCCGGTCGGCCGTGATCTGGTCGTCGGGGGTGCCGGCCGGATGGACACGGATGACCGGGCCGGGGCCGCCGCGCCGGTTGGTCTCCCAGTCACGGAGCACGTCAGCGGTCTTGTCGGCGAGCTGCTTCGCATTCGGGCCAAGGGCATGTACGCCGTACTCGACGTGCTTGTTGTCCTCGGTGCGGCGGGTGACGAGGTAGGCGAAGGTGTCGTCCTCGACGGCAGCAAGGGCGAACCGCTTGTTCGAGGGGGCGACCACGCCGGTGTCCAGGTCGTCGTCGACGGCCATCGTGCAGAAGCCCGGCAGGCTGATCGCCATTGCCATCTGAAGGGTGTCAAGGAGTTCTTGGAGGCCGATGGTGACGCCGGTCCACTGCTCGTGGCGTGGTGTCGTGATGGCGTTGTCCAGCCGTTGCGGGTCGGCCGGCAGGCCGTCGTCGAACCGCAGTCCGATCTCCGGGGTACCGTTGACCAGCAGAAGTTCTTCCCGGTGGGCGGTCGAGCCCTGCATGGGAACAAAGCCGCAGATCCGCGCCGACTCGCTCTCCAGGTAGGTGCCGTGCTCGCCCGTAACCTGAGTGAAGGCCACCGACCGGGTCAGGCCCCGCATCCGCAGCGGCACCACGAGCCGGCCGCCGTCCTTGAGCTGCGCGGTCCAGGCCGGGGAGATGTCCCAGGCTCCGGCGGTCACCATGACGACATCGACCTCACCGAGGTCCAGGATCGGTTCGGCCGCGTCCGCGGTGACGACGCGAACCCTGTCGTAGCCGTGCTCGTCCAGGAGCCGCCGAGCGCGCTCGGTGACATCGGCGTCGATGTCCGCCGTGACGACTTCGCCGCCCTCACCGACGAGTTCGGCAAGGTAGACCGCGTTCAGCCCGCCCGAGCCGATCTCCAGCACCCTCATGCCGGAACGCACCTGGGCCTGGTCCAGCATCATGGCCTGGATCTGCGGAGCGGAGACGGAACTGAGCTGCACCCCGTGCTCGTCCGTCTTGGTGATCACGGCGGCGTATGTTCCGTACGCCTTGTTCAGCGGCGTGTCGGGGGTGAACTCGTGGCGGGGGATCTTGCGCATCGCTGCTTCGATCTCCGGAGAAGAGATCGTGCCGTCCGCGCACAGCTCGTCCACCACGAGGTTCCGCAGGCGGGTCGCCTCGTCGGGCTCGACGGTCGTTTTAGTCATGAACTTCCTTCGGTCGTACGTGTTGGGGGTAGGTCCGGGGGGTGCGTGGTGAGCCGCGCGGCCTCCCTGCCAGGAGCCTCAACTGTGCTGCCCGCCCCGGTGCCGGGGCGGGGTGGTGCCCCGCCTCCCTGCCGCGATCTTCCGTTGGGGAGCCATCGGATCGGTTGTGCAAGAAGGCGGGAGCTTGGCGTTCAGATACGGTCCCTCGCGGCGCAGTACTGCCACACCATGTGGTCCAGCTCGGCGATTCGTGTCGCGCAGCCATAGAGCGGGGCCTGTAACCCGGAGGAGACGACGGGACCGACCCAGGCCACGGTGACGTTCGGGCGCCGGCAGTGCAGCCGGCACGTGCCGGTGCCTCAGGGGCTGTCCTACAGCCGACGGTTCTCGGAGTCGGAGGCGTCACACGCCATGCGTCCGGCAGTGCTCATCGGGGTGCGTCGGCAAGGCCGCGGAGACGGTGCCGAGGGCACCTGCAGGGCGGCCAGCCGTCGGTGAGCGGGATCGTCTTGATCGGCGTCACCTCGTGCTCCTCGCGGATCACGACTCTCTTGCCGTCTGGAGTCACCCGGTACACCGCCACGGTCATCATGTCAGTCCTCAGCTCGCGGACGTGCCGTTGTTCGCTGTCTGTAACTAGTCAACGACACACTGGATGAGCGAAGGTGCACAGAAAGTACACAGAGCATCGCGTGGGTAGTCGTGGGCTGAGAGCATGAAAAGCAGGAGCATCCGACCGGGAAGACATCACGTATGAGCGCAGAGAGCACCACCCCTGGGCCGGGCGCCAACGTCAAAGTTCTGCGCGTGCAGCGCGGCTGGCTGCAAGACCACCTGGCCGCCAGATCAGGAATGTCGAAGTCCATGCTCGGCAAGATCGAGCGGGGTGAGCGCCCGCTGACGCAGAGCATGGGCGCGGCATTGTCGAATGCTTTCGGGATCACGCTTGACGAGTTGCTCGGCCAGAGCCCTGTCGCCCCGGGTGAGGAGGACCGGCTGAAGGAACTGCGGAGTGCCATGCGGCGCTTCGGTCTGCCCACGGATGAGCCGGTGCGCGCCGAACTTCTGGAGCAGGGCCTGGCGGAGCTCTTCCAGCTCCGCAGCAACGCCGACCTGGCCGGGGTGACACAGCGGTTGCCCGGTCTGCTGCGTCGGGTGCAGGGTCACGCGCACGCGACGGGCCTGCCGGAGCACTGGGCGCGTGTGGCTGACGTTTACAGCGCGATCTACTGGCTTGCCGCGCGGCACCGCTGGATGACGCTGGCGGAATTGGCGGTGGTCAAGCAGCAGCAGGCAGCAGAGCGGGCGAACGCGTTGGCTCGCGCTGTCGCGGCCCGGGACGAGGCCGGCACGTTCCTCAACGGTGGAGACTTCGCCGGCGGTCTTGCCGTGGTCGACCAGGCGGTGGTTGCGGCCGAGTCGACGATGTCGGGCCGGGCCCGCAGCCTGGGGCTGGGGCTGCTGCATCTGCGGGGGATGACGCTCGCCGGCCGGCTGAAGGACAAGAAGACCGCGCAACGACACATCGCGGCGGCACTGAAGGCGGCCGAGGTCATCGACACCGACGTGGACGTCAACGGCATGCAGTTCGGACCGGAGAACACCGCAACGCATGTGGTGGCGACCAACGCGGACCTGAACAGGCACGCGGACGCTCTGGAAGCCGGGGAGAGGTACCTACGGGAAAGCCCCACGCTGCCCGCGACGCGCATCGGACCGCTGCACATGAACGTGGCTCGGTCGAAGCTGGCGCTCGGGGACCGCGATGGGGCGGTGGACTCCCTCGCCGATGCGTGGAAGGCGACGCCTCAGATGGCGAAAGTGCACCCGACCTTCCAGGAACTGAGCCGGGTGCTGGTGTCGCTGCACAAGCGGAGCAACCCGAAGGTGTCCGTGTTGGCGAGGCGGGCGGGGATCGCCTTGTAGGAGGGTCAGTAGCCGCCGAGGCGGTGGCTGAGCGCTGCCACTCCCGCTGCGGCACCCCTCACCTCTCCTCGAAGTCCCCCGCCGCGAGACGCAGCGGCCGGAGCATCGCGAACAGTTCGGTGCATCCCGCGGCGTCATAGGCGCCGAGGCCGAAGTCCATCGCCATCAGGTCGCGGGTGGCCGCCTCGACGACCTCGCGGCCCTTGTCGGTGATGCTCGCGAGGGTGCCGCGGCCGTCGTTGGGGTTGGGGCGCTTGTCGACCAGGCCCGACCGCACCAGCCGGTCCACGGTGTTCGTCACGGACGTGGGGTGCACCATGAGCCGCTCGCCGATCTTGGACATCGGCAGCTCGCCGGCCTTCGAGAAGGTCAGCAGCACCAGCGCCTCGTAGCGCGCGAAGGTGAGCCCGTACGGCTTGACGACCGCGTCGACCTCGGCCAGCAGGATCTGGTGGGCGCGCATGACCGAGGTGATCGCGGCCATGGACGGCACGCTCCCCCAGCGCTGCTTCCAGAGTTCGTCGGCGCGGGCGATGGGATCGAACGAGAGACTGAGCGGCTTCGGCACGGCCCCGACCCTACCGGCCGGTCATATCTTGGTCAGCCCTGTCTCGCCCTTCGATCGGAGCCGGTGCGCCACCCTCCCGTTGAGCGATCGCTCAAAACAACGTACGCTCCCCATCGCAGAGTTTGAGCGATCGCTCAAACACGCTGTTGACAGGGGGTCGGCGTGAGGCTGTACATAGAGACGCGGGTCCGCGCGGAGCTCGACGAGCTGTGGGCGCGCACCCAGGACCCGGCCGAGCACCAGCGCTGGGACCTGCGCTTCACCGAGATCCGTCATCTCCCGCGTGCCGGGGGTGAGGACGAGCCGCGGCACTTTCGCTACGCCACCCGAGTGCTGCCGTTCCTCACCATCGCCGGCACCGGCGTCTCGGCCGGTGAGAAGGAGCGCCCGGACGGCACCCGCACCTCCGCGCTCCGCTTCTCCTGCCCGCACCCGCTCTCCCTGCTCGCGGACGGCAGCGGCTACTGGCGCTACCTCCCCGACGGGACCGGGGAGGGGGACGGGGGCGGGGTGCGTTTCCTGACCGGGTACGACTACCGACCCCGCTGGGGTGCCGTCGGGGCGCTCGCGGACCGGCTGGTGCTGCGCCCCCTGATGGGCTGGGCGACGGCCTGGTCCTTCGACCGGCTCCGGATCTGGCTGGAGCACGGTGTCACCCCCGAGCGCGCCCGCCGCAACTGGCTGACGGAACTGGCGCTCCGGACGGCGGTGACCGCCGTCGCCGGCACCGCCCTCGCCCTGAAGCCGGTCGCCCTGCTCGGACCCGCGGGAGCCTTCCTGTCCCCGCTGCTCCTCGTGGCGGCGATCGCCGCCGCGCTCCTCGCCCCGCCGCTGCCCCGCACCCCGGCCGCCCGCCGCTGTCTGCGCACCCCACCGGACCCGGTCCGCCCGCCCCGGCTGCTGCGCACCCTGGAGACTCCGCGATGACCTCGATCTTCCGCACCGTGATGGGCGCCGGCTTCGATCGCCTCCACCCCGAACTGCGGCGCCGCTTCTCCGTCGGCCTGACGAGTGGCGAGGCATGTACGGGCCACGGCGTGATGGACCGCGTCTGGCACGGCGGCGCCTTCGTGAAGCCGTTCCTGGCGCTCGGCGCGACCCGGAACATCCTGCTCCCCCGGCAGGGCCGGCACATCCCCTTCACCATCGAGAACGAGCCGTACTCCGACGGCTTCGGCCGTGAGACGGTGACCTTCGTGCGCACCTTCCAGCTGCCCGGCCGCCCCCGCCGCTTCGACGCCCAGATGGTGCTCGGGCCCCGGGGCGACCGCATCGTCGACTACCTCGGCACCCACCAGCACCTCGCCACCGAGCTCCGCTTCCACGCGGAACCCGATGGTTCCCTGCTGATCCGCTCGGGCGAGCACCGCTTCCGGGAAGGCCCGGTGGACGTGCGCGTGCCCGAGACCGTCGGCGCGAGGGCCGAGGTGCGCGAGTCCTACGACGAACGCGCCGGCCGCTTCCGGATCCGGGTCGACGTCACCAACCGCCGCTTCGGGCCGCTCTTCGGCTACGAGGGTTCCTTCACCGCCGTCTACAGCGACATCCGCGCGTGCGGGGTGCGCCCCGGTCTGCGTCCGGTCCGTGAGGAGCCGCGCGCGTGAGCCCCGCCGACGGCACCCGAACCGCAGACAGCACCAGGACGAAGCTGCTGGAGGGCGCCCTGCGCACGCTCGCCGAACAGGGCATCGCCAAGGCCTCGGCACGGACGATCGCGACGACGGCCGGGGTCAACCAGGCACTGGTCTTCTACCATTTCGGCTCGGTGGACGAGCTGCTCTCCGCCGCCTGTCGCCACGGGGCCGAGCAGCGGGTCGCCCGCTACCGCACCCGCCTCGCGGAGGTCGGCTCCCTCACGGAGCTCCTCGCCTTCGGGCGGGAGATGCACGACGAGGAGCGCGCCGCGGGTCAGGTGGCCCTGCTCGGGCAGCTGCTGGCCGGCGCCCAGACCCACGACAGCCTGAGGGCGGCGACGTCGGCGGGGCTCGACCTGTGGATCGTGGAGATCGAGAAGGTCCTCGAACGGGTCCTGCCCGGCACCCCGTTCGGTGAGTTCACCGACGCCGGCGGGCTCGCCCGCGCGGTGGCGGCGTCCTTCGTGGGCCTCGAACTGTACGAGGGGGTGGATCCGGCGGGGGCGGGAGCGGCGCTGGACGCCCTGGAGCAGCTCGGGGTGCTCATCGCCGCCCTGGACGGTCTCGGCCCGGTCGCCCACCGCGCGGTACGCCATCACCTGCGCCGCACGGCCGGGCGCGGCTGAGGGGCGGGGGAGGCACGGGACACGGCGAGGGGCGCGGGGTGCCAGTGGCGCCCCGCGCCCCTCGCCGTACTACGCGCTCTCGTCCGCGCCCCGGCCCAGGTACCGCTCGACGGTCTCGACCTTGGAGGCGAGTCCGTCCTCGATCCCGGGCCGGATGTCCGCCTTGAGGACCAGGGACACCCGCGGGGCGCGCGCCTCGACCGCCGCCACGGCGCGCTTCACGACGTCCATCACCTCGTCCCAGTCGCCCTCGACCGAGGTGAACATGGCGTCGGTGCGGTTCGGCAGCCCGGACTCACGGACCACCCGCACGGCGTCGGCGACGTACTCCCCCACGTCCTCGCCGACACCGAGCGGCGTCACGGAAAAGGCGACGATCACGCGCTCACGACCCCTTCCTTGCCCGCGCGGGACGCGATCACCGCGTCCTCGGTCTCCCGCTTGAGCCGGCGCTCGGCGAAGAAGCCGCCGGTGGGCAGGACCGACATCAGGAAGTAGAAGACGGCGGTCTTCAGCGGCCACTTGGCGCGGTTCCAGGCGTCGGCCCAGAAGAGCACGTACACGACGAAGAGGAACCCGTGGATCGCGCCCAGCGCCGGGACGGCGTTGAACTCCGTGGTCCGCTTCAGGACCGAGGCGACGAGGAGGAGCAGGAACGAGATCGCCTCGGGGCCCGATACCAGGCGGAGGCGGCGGAGGGCACTGGCGGTCTTGAGGTCCACGGATCACCTTCGGTGGGAGAGACAGCGGTGTCTACGAGTCGTACCGGGCCCGGCGGCCCGATCCGTTGTCCTGTGCCTGACGCTTTGTGAACGCACGCACAAGCGTCCCCCATTGTGGCAAACGGCGTTCGCGATCACCGGAGGGGGCCCGTGTGCGACACGGTCGGCCACCCGCTCGCACGCACGCCCGCACGCCCGGGACCCTCCCCGGCGGCGACGCGGTCGGCGCGGTCGACGCGGTCGCCGCGGTCGACGCGGCCCCTAGGGGGATTTTCAGGGAGTGTCTCCCCCGACAGGGCCTGTTCCGGCGACGGGGCTGCGGTTACCGTCACACACGTGGCGATGTTCCGACTTCAGGGCAGCAAGGTGCTCGCCGTCGAGATGACCGGGGACGCCGTGAAGGCGAAGAACGGCTCGATGGTCGCGTACGACGGTGACATGGCGTTCAAGAAGCTCACGGGCGGCGGGGACGGCATCCGGGGGATGGTGACCCGGCGGCTGACCGGTGAGCAGATGACGGTGATGGAGGTGAAGGGGCGCGGGGTCTGCTGGTTCGCGGACCGGGCCGCCGAGATCAATCTGGTCGGACTCCAGGGGGACACGCTCTACGTGGAGTCGAGCAACCTGCTGGCGACCGACGGCGGCCTGCGCACGGGGACCAGCTTCACCGGTCTGCGCGGCGCCTCCCAGGGCAACGGGCTGTTCACGACCACCGTCGAGGGACACGGTCAGGCGGCGATCATGTCGGACGGGCCCGCGGTACTGCTGCGGGTCGCTCCGCAGTACCCGCTGACCGTCGACCCCGGCGCCTATGTGGCCCACCGGGGAAATCTTCGCCAGTCCCTCCAGTCCGGGGTGACGTTCCGCACGCTGCTCGGGGAGGGCGGCGGCGAGGCCTTCCAGATGCGGTTCGAGGGCGACGGGCTGGTGTACGTCCAGCCCAGTGAGCGGAACACGATCGCGGGAGACGTCTGACATGCCCTTCCAGGAGATCAACTCGAAGGTCGTCGAGGCGACCTTGGTGCCCGGTCAGCGGCTGTTCAGCCAGCGCGGTGCGATGCTCGCCTACCGGGGCGAGGTCGCCTTCACCCCCAACACGATGGGCGGCCAGGGCGGGCTCCGGTCGATGATCGGCCGGCGGGTGGCGGGCGAGGACACGCCCCTGATGACCGTCGAGGGCAGCGGCACGGTCCTGTTCGGGCACGGCGGCCACCACATCCAGGTGATCAACCTCTCCGGGGACACCCTGTACGTGGAGGCGGACCGCCTGCTGGCGTTCGAGGGCACGCTGGAGCAGGGCACGATGTTCCTGGGCTCGCAGGGCGGGGTGATGGGGATGGTCCGGGGCCAGGTCTCCGGGCAGGGCCTGTTCACCACCACGCTCAAGGGTCACGGCTCCGTGGCGGTCATGGCGCACGGCGGCGTGATCGAGATCCCGGTCACGCCGCAGCGCCCGATCCACGTCGACCCGCAGGCCTACGTCGCCCATCACGGCGACGTCCGCAACAAGTTGTCCACCGCGCTCGGCTGGCGGGACATGGTGGGGCGCGGCTCCGGCGAGGCGTTCCAGCTGGAGCTCAGCGGCAGCGGCGCGGTGTTCGTCCAGGCGTCGGAGGAGAAGCTTTGAGCACCTACGGAACCCCGGGCGCGGGCCCGCAGCCCGGCGTCACGGTCTTCGACCCGACGACGCTGCCGTCCGACGACAATGTCGATCCCTACACCTTCTGCGTGGAACTCGCCGGGAGCCAGTGGTTCCTGCAGAAGGGGAAGATGATCGCCTACTACGGCACGATCGAGTTCAACGGCATCGGGCACGGCCGGCTCGACCGACTTGTCCGTACGTCGTTCCATTCGCCTCTGCACGCCAGTGACTGGGTCGTGGCGGAGGGCTCGGGCAAGATGCTCCTCGCCGACCGGGCGTTCGATGTGAATGCGTACGACCTCGAGGACGGCAATCTGACCGTTCGCTCGGGCAATCTGCTCGCTTTTCAGCCAAGCCTGTCGCTGAAGCAGTCGATCGTGCCGGGTTTCCTGACACTCATCGGAACCGGAAAGTTCGTGGCCGTCTCGAACGGCCCCGTGGTGCTCATGGAACCCCCGCTCCGGGTGGACCCGCAGGCGCTGGTCGGGTGGGCGGACTGCCCCTCCCCGTGCCACCACTACGACCACGGGTACATGACCGGCGTGATGGGCGGTCTACGTGCACTGACGGGCCTCGGCGGGGCCTCCGGCGAGGAGCACCAGTTCGAGTTCGTCGGAGCCGGCACCGTACTGCTGCAGTCGTCCGAGTCGCTGATGCCGGAGCAGGCCACGGGGGCCACTCCGCAGCAGGCGGGAGTGCCCGGCGGCGGAGGTACCGGAGCGCACGGGCAGGGCGCGGGGGCACCGCGCCTTCCCGGACAGCTGGGGGACCTCCAGCGTCGCTTCGGGCTGTGAGCGGTAGTCTGCGGAGTGTGACATCGAACGCGTGCACGCCGTTACCGTCACAGAAAATCCCTCACTAGTTCGCCTTTCAACTTCTTAGGTAGACTTCATTCATGGAGACCGAGACGGCCACGCGCTGGCTGACCAATGCGGAGCAGTGCGCCTGGCGCACCCACCTGGAGGTCAACAGGCTGCTGACGTACCAGCTCGAGAAGGACCTGCAGCCCTTCGGCCTGACAATGAACGACTACGAGATTCTGGTGAACCTCTCCGAGGCGGAGGACCGCCGGATGCGGATGAGCGATCTCGCCGCCGCCACCCTCCAGTCCAAGAGCCGTCTCTCGCACCAGGTCACCCGCTTGGAGAACGCGGACCTGGTCCGGCGGGAGCACTGCGAATCAGACCGGCGCGGCCTCTTCGCCGTCCTCACCGACCACGGCATGGAGACCATGCAGAAGGTCTCGCCCCATCACGTGGCGTCGGTGCGCCGACACTTCATCGACCTGCTCTCCCCCGAGACCCTCGGCGAACTGGACAAGGCCCTGAAGCCCATCGCGGAGCATCTGCGCGACCAGCGCGGGCGTTTCTGAACCGGGGACCGTCCGAAACGGGGACCGTCCGAGTCGGTGACCCGGCCCGGTGGTGGTGTTCCACCGGGTCAGGTCAGGTCCCTCGGGCAAGCGGCAGCCGGAGTTCGAACAGGGCTCCGCCCGAGGGTGCCGCACCGGCCGTGAGCGTCCCACCGTGCCGTACCGCGACGTCCCGCGCGATGGCGAGGCCCAGACCGGCCCCGCCGTCGTCGCGGCTGCGGGCGGCGTCCAGCCGGACGAACCGCTCGAAGATCCGCTCCCGGTCGGCCTCGGCCACCCCGTCGCCGTCATCGGCGACCGCGAGCACCACCCTGTCGCCCTCCCGCCGCACGCTCACCGAGACCGTCTCGCGGGCGTGCCGGCGTCCGTTGTCGAGCAGGTTGCCGAGCACCCGGCCCAGCTGCCCCCGCGACCCGGCCACCTCCGCCGATTCCGCCGACTCCGCGTCCACGGTCACCCCCGTCCGTCCCGCCGCCTCCTCGCGGGCCAGCGCGGCCAGGTCGACCCGCGCGTCCACGGGCCGCTCCCCCGCGTCCAGCCGGGCGAGCAGCAGCAGGTCGGCGGCGAGGTGCTGGAGCCGCACGGTGTCCTGGACGGCGCCGTCCAGGTCGAGGAGGTCGGGGTGGGCGGCGGCCACCTCCAGCTGGGTGCGCAGGGAGGCGATCGGGCTGCGCAGTTCGTGCGAGGCGTCGGCGACGAACCGCCGCTGCCGCTCCACGGACGTCTCCAGGGCGGCGAGCGTCTCGTTGGTGGTGCGGGCGAGCCGGGCGATCTCGTCGTGGGTGCCCGGTTCCGGAACCCGGCGCGTGAGGTCCTCGGACGCGGTGATCGCGGCCATCTCCTCACGGATGCCGGCGACCGGGCGCAGGGCACGCCCGGTGACCACCCAGGTCATCCCGGCGACCAGCGCCGCCAGCAGCGGGAAGCCGATCAGCATCACGGTCAGCGCGGTGCGTACGGCGCTGTGCTCGGCGGCCAGCGGGGCGCCCGCGTAGACGGTGAGCAGGCCCCGGTCGTGGGTCCGCACGTCGACGGCCGCGAAGCGGTAGTCGGCGGTGTCGTCGCCGATCGTCGCGGCGCCGCTGCCGTAGGTGGCCTGCCGGCTGGTCTCGCCGGGGGCGAGGGACGGGGCGGCGTCAGCGGCGTCCTGCGACTCCTCCGCTTCGTCCGAGCCGTCGGGGCCCTCCGTTTCGTCCTCGTCTTCGTCCTCTTCGTCTTCGTCCTCTTCGTCTTCGTCGTCTTCGTCATCGCGGGCCGGGGGCGAGAGTGAGGCCGAGGCGGAGGGCATGGGCGACGGCCGGGGACTCACCTCGTCGGTGGCCGTGCCGTTGATCCACTGCAAGCCCTCGGCGGCCTTGACCAGGTTCCCGTCCTCGTCGACGATCTGCACCGGCCCGGCCTCGCCGTCCAGCCCCGACAGCTCGTCGTACGGGGTCCGCTCGGCGAGCTCGGAGGCGACCGACCGCGCCTTGTGCTCCGCCTCGGTGGCCGCCTCGGCGGTCAGGTTGGAGCGCAGCGCCTGCAGGACCGCGGCGCCCGTGACGACGAGGGCCACCACGACCACGAGCGTGGCGCCGAGCGTCGCGCGGGAGCGGACCGAGCCGAACAGGCGGTTCACGGCGCCGTCTCCAGCCGGTACCCGGCGCCGCGCACCGTCCGGATCAGCCCGGCGCGCAGCTTGCGGCGCAGGGCGCTGACGTAGACCTCGACGATGTTCGGGTCGCCCTCGTAGGCGAAGTCCCAGACGTGCTCCAGGATCTCCGGCTTGGACACCACCTCGCCGGCCCGCAGCACCAGCTGCTCGAGCACGGAGAACTCCTTGGCGGTGAGCGTCACCTCGTCCTCGGCCAGGAAGACCCGGCGGGCGGCGGTGTCCATTCTCAGGTCCCCGAGCACATGCACCGGCGAGGACCCGGCGCCCTGCCCCCGGCGGCGCAGGAGCGCCTTGACCCGGGCGACGAGGACTACGTAGGAGAACGGCTTGGTGAGGTAGTCGTCGGCGCCGGTGTCCAGGCCCTCGGCCTCGTCGTACTCGCCGTCCTTGGCTGTGAGCATCAGGATCGGCACGTCGTGTCCGGCGGCGCGCAGGGCGGCGCAGACGCGGTAGCCGTTGAGGCCCGGCAGCATGATGTCGAGGATCACGAGGTCGTAAGTGCCCTCGGTGGCCCGGTGCAGGCCCTCCCGGCCGTCGTGGACGACATCCACGGCGTACCCCTCAGCGGTCAGACCCTTGGCGAGTGACAGGGCCAGCCGCTTTTCGTCCTCGACTATCAGAAGTCGGAAGGTGTGGCGCGAAGCGCCTCCGGCAGGGTGGTGGTGGGCGACGGGTGGGCGCATGCGCACAAGGGTCGCAGAGCCAACCTGAAGATCACTTCAGGCGATTTCAGGTTCCTCTCAGCATTGATCAGCGAGATTGAGGACGTCGAAAACGCAGCGACTGGGGAGGAATCCACATGAAGCGCAACATCGTGATCGCCGTCGTCACCGCCGCGGCACTGGTCGGCGGAGGCACCGCGACGGCCATCGCGGTCTCGGGGGACGACGAGCCGACGAGCACGAACCAGGTGGACACGTGGGCATCGGACGACGACGACCGCGCCGGCGACCGCGACGACCGGCGTGGCGACGACGGTGACGACGACCGCGACGACCTGGACGACCTGGACGACGACGACGCTCGGGCGCTCTCCGCGGACGTGACCGCCGCCGAGGCCGTCTCCGCCGCGCTGAAGCACCGGTCGGGCACCGCGGTCTCCGTCGAGATGGACGACGACGATGACGACGAGCACCGCGGCAAGGCGGCCTGGGAGGTCGACATCCTCGGCGGCGGCGACACCTGGTACAGCGTGTGGATCGACCCGAGCAGCGGTAAGGTCCTGGGCTCGGAACGGGACGACGATGACGACGACGCCGCCAAGGTGCGCGCCGCCCTGAAGGGCATGTCGGTGACGGCCGAGGAGGCCGCGAAGGCGGCGGCCGCCAAGGGCACCGTGACGTCGGTGGACCTGGACGACGACGACACCAAGGGCTGGGAGGTCGAGACGGTCACCGCCGGCGGGGACGACCGGGAGTGGCTGGTCGGTCCGAACAGCGGCAAGGTCACCGCGGACGACGACGACTCGGACGACCGCGACGACCGGGGTGACGACGGGCGTGACGACGACGCCGATGACCGGAACGACCACGACGGTGACGACGACCGCGACGACCGCTGAGCGGAGATCCGGGCGGATCTCCGAAGCGACCACGTGAACCGGGAGGGCGGTGCGGGCCAGCCGGCGCTCCGCCAGGACTCCGTGCTCCTCCATCCACGCGTGGTGCTTCTCCAGGGCTTCGACGACCTCGTCGACGCCCTCCCCGC
>NZ_JBIAIV010000054.1:0-47089 GCF_042871645.1 Streptomyces sp. NPDC005774
GCGCCGACGACCACGTGTTCATCTGAACGAGCACCGCACGGACTCAGGTTCGAGCCGCAGCCGTGCCGCCCGGATTGGGAATCGCTTCTTAGGAGTTTTCCCTGGGCGGGGCTGTGGCCTGCGGAGACGCGGGCCACAGGGTGTCTGCCCTGGGGAAGGAATCCTCAGTGGTTCTCACGTGTTCACGGTGCTTCCCGTGCTCATGTGTGCTGAATACGTGCCGGTGGACGCTGTCCGGCAAAGGCCATGGGTTACTTGAGGACCCGGCGAGCGGCCGGAGTGAGGTGCGGGCGTCCCGTCAGACCTTCTCGACTCGCACGGAGCGGCCCGCGAGGAGTTGAACCATGTCGTCGGTGTCGGAGGTGAAGACAGTTGTCTGAGCTCCCTGGGCGGCTTCCCGCCCGGCCACAGCCGCCAGAACGGCGTCGATGGCGTACTTGTGCCCGTGCAGGCCGGCTGTCTTCAGCATGTCGCGAGCCATGGCGATCACCTGGTCGTCCGTGTGCACAACGCGGATCCGGGACAGTGTCCAGTTCCACAGCGCCTGCCTCGACGCTTCGCGCGGGTCCCATGCCTCCAGGGTGGTGAGGGCCGAGGTGACGATCGGGATGTCGAGCCGAGGGGCCGTCTTGATCAGCACGGCCATCTCCCGATCGCCCTGGACCGCCTTGGAGAGAGCCTCGGAGTCGAACACGAAGACGCGCTGCCGTGGCCGGGACAACTTCGCTCGGACAGCGCGGCTCACGCGGCCTCGCCCGAAGCCGACCGCTGTTCGTCATGCCAGCCGTCGATGGCGGCGATGCGATCCAGTGCTGCCTGCTGCTCGTCGTCCGTCACGGTGCCGTGCTCTTCCTCGAGACGATCGGCCAACTCGCGCAGTCGGTCCATCGCGTCCTGATGAGCGGCGGCGGCCGCGATGTAGCCGGACACTCCGCGTGCGTCGACGCGCTCCTTGATCGATTCCACCAGCTCTTCCGGCACGGTGATGGTGATCTTCCGGGTTGCCATACTTCAAGTATGCCAGGCTCTGGGTGGCGCGGCCTGCTCTTCTCGGAGAAACCGGTTCCGAAGTGCAGGAACGTGCGAGATACCCACGACCCCGAACACGACGAAGGGCCGGCTCGGTAGGAAACCCCTCTGAGCCGGCCCTTCTCTTCTGTGCCCCGGCAGGGTTCGAACCTGCGACACCCGCTTGAAGGGAGGGGCTGGGGTGTCTGGCCGGTGACCTGCTGCTTCGCCGGCCGAGTCGGCGGGCACAGATGCACCCGCCGACCACCCCTGTTGCCCGTGACTGCCCCTGCACCTGGCACGGCTGTGGCACGCGGTGACTGTGCGTCCGCCCATCGACCCTGAGCCGGCCTCAGTCCGGGGGTCGGTCATCGACCGGAGGGCTATCTCTCGTGCTCCGGAAGGTTGAGACCGCTGAGCTTGTAACGTACCGAGACCTCATCGGCCTGTTGTTGGACCTGGTCCCGCAGTTGAGCCAAAGCCTCATTGAACCTGCTGTCGGATCCGGGGCCGAAACGTCTGCCGTTAGGGCCGCCCGCTTCGATGAAGTTCGTGAAGGCCTGACGCATGGCGCGTAACCAGATGCGCAGGTCGCTTCCTGGCTTCTTCAGCTGGGTCAGGTACTCGGACAATTGAGTGCGGCACTCGGCGGCCGATGCGAGGCAGGCTGTGGCCTCGGCCTGTGGGCGCGCGTGCCCGATCGTCAACACGCGTTTGTCAGTCAGGAAGTCCATGACCTCCTGGGCGATGGCCCTGTCCGACTTCGTGAACTCCCAGTTGACGCCAAAACCGAAAGCGCTGAACGCCGTTGGCCGGATGCCCATCCGTCCCCCTCCCGTCGATGGCCTATGTCTATCAACCTTGAAGCATCGATGCGGCACAACCACGATCACCAGCCAGGGTAGTCAGCATGAGCCGCTGCAGTCCCGGGAGAGGAAGATCCCGGCTAAGAAGCTTTCCGCTTTCCGAACGTGAGCGGTTGGTTCGGCCGGTAGAGGCATAAACAGCACCCGGCGACGGGAGTGATGCGGGCGGTTCGTTCCGTTCGTGTCGCTCGTGGAGGTGCCTGTGCCGTCGGTGATCGGTTTGCTGGAAGCCCGTGAGAAGAAGGTCCGCGAAGAAGTCGCCCGTCTTCGGGCGGAGGCCGAACGCGTGCAGGCCGCGCTGGATGCCGCCGAACACTCCCTGAACCGTCTTGCCGATGCCCGGGCGATGGTCGCCGAGGTCCTGGCCGCCGAGCAGACCGCCCCGGCCGCGGGTCCGCCAAAGCGGGTGGTGCCGGGCCGGATCGTGCCGCCGTGGTCCCCGGGCATCGACGCCGGGGTGCTGGCGGTGGAGTATCAGCGGATCCTGTCGATCCTCTCCGCGGCACCCGACGGCGGATTGCGCGTGCCGGAGATCCTCGGCCGGATCGGCGGCGAGGTGACTGCGTCGAGGCTGGAGGGCGTGCGGGCCAGAGTGCGACGCCTGGCCGACCGGGGCTGGGTGCGGGAGGTGACCCCGAATGTCTTCGGCCGCCTCACCACCGAGACGCCGGCTGTCGCGGGATGAGCCCAGTGCGCCGGCGGCCGCCCGCGAGCCGGCGGCTCATGAGCATCGTCATGGACCAGAACACCATCGCCTCATGCATCTGCGGCAAGGTCTCGTAGTCACGGACGAGACGGCGTGAACGCATCAGCCAGCTCAGGGTCCGCTCCACCACCCAGCGGCGCGGCAGGACGGTGAACCCCCGGGCGGCGTCGGAACGTCGGACGATGTCGAGGACGAGACCGAGCCGGTCGGCCGCCCAGCCGACCAGGCTCCCGGAGTAGCCGCCGTCGGCCCAGACCCGCTCCAGGGAGTAATAGGCTGTCCGTCCCCGCTCGAGCAGAGAGACGGCGGCGTCACGGTCCTGGACACTGGCCGCGGTGACGGAGACCGCCAGGAGCATGCCGAGGCAGTCGACCAAAAGATGCCTCTTGCGGCCCCCGACCCTCTTCCCGCCGTCCCATCCGGATGTGGTGCGGGAAATGTTCGCCGCCGCCCGCACCGACTGCGAGTCGATGATGCCCGCGGACGGATCGACACCACGGCCCTCTCGTTCACGGACCCGATCGCGGAGCCGGTCGTGGAGTTCGACGAGGAGACCGGTCCTCTGCCAGCGGCGGGCGAACGCATGGACGCGGCGGAACGGCGGGAAGTCCACCGGCAGATTCGCCCACTTCACACCGTTGTCGGTGACGTAGAAGACGGCATCGATCATCTGCCGGTTGGCAGTAGCCCTCCGGACGGCCGCCTCGTCCTTCCAGCCAGACCGGAACGGGGAAAGCCGCACGGACCACCGCCCACTCCGCGTCCGTCATGTCGGAGGCGTAGCGCGGAGCCCGCTCGGGCCGGTCAGCCGCGTTCCCGAACGTGTGGGCGAGGCAGTCACACCTGCGGGCGGCCGCAGTGGACTCGCTGCATGTCGGCAGGACAGACTGGGACAACAGGGCCTCCTGGTGCTTCGGTTCGGTCTCGCAACCTCCGAGCTACCAAGGGGCCCTTCTTCTATGCGCTGCAGCTGACGCTGTCACCCGAACAGGAACCGTGTTCGATGATCAGGACCGCTGACCGGTAAGCGGATGACTTCTTACTTACGTGGAGCGACTTCGTGTCGCACACTGGGCGCTTCGGTTGGCGGGCTTCGCCAACTGAAGCGCCCAGCGCGGAGCGTGTCCGTTACCGTCTCGGTCCTGCTGCGGCGTACAGCACGGTACCGGTCGCCAGCAGGACCCACGCGGTCGCGGCGGACGCCGTCGTAGCGGGGGAAATGATCATCCAGTTGCTCACCTCTCCCGCGATGCCGGGCGGAACCGGGACGAGGAGGGTGAACGCGAGCCAGCCGATCGGCAGGGTCCATGCGAACTGTGCCCCGCAGAGCACCGCCCCGAGCGCGGCCAGGCCGACCAAGCCCGCGCTGTCGCGGACGACGAGCGCGGCCGGGGCGAGCTTGGCTCCCGCCGCCTGGACCGCCAGCAGCGCCGCCCCGGCGACCGCGCCGGCCAACAGCACGTGCGCCGCCCGCCGGGGCATCCACCGGATCGCGGCCGTCCGATCCAGCGCGGCGTCCTGCCCACCGAGCCCGACGGAAGCGGCCGCCACGTTCGCGGTCAGGATCAGGACCGCGGTCCCCAGGCTCATCGGGCCCGCGCCGTCCTGGTTGAAGGTCCACGCCGCCAGCGCGACGAGCGCGACCGCTGCGGCCGAGGTGGGCACCTGTCGTGAACGGGCGTACAGGATCAGCCACCTCATTGCGACGCCTTCCCCGCCAACACCTCGGTGTACCCCGTGCAGGAGAGGGCGGCGGCGTGCACCTCGGCCATCCGCGAGCGTTGCTCGGCCGGTGACAGCGCCATCAGCCGCTGCCAGACGATGTCGGCGTCCGCCTGTGTACGCTGCGAGTACGCGTAGGAGTCCGGCGTCTGCAGCGGTTTGAACTGGTGATCGCCCAGGGCCCAGCTCGCGGCGATGCTCTGTACGGGGATGTCGACCTGCCCCCCGCCCTCCCAAGGGGTACGCGGTGCGCAGTTCGGTACCAGGCCCTCGGCGACCAGGAGGCGGGTCAGTTCCGCCCCCGTCGCATGGGCGATCAGCGGGTCGTCGAAGTCGACCAGCACCGCGTCGCCGGAGAGTTGGCGGTCGTCGCCGAGCGCGCGCAGCTGGGTGTCCTCCCGCACCGAGTCCGGTGCCTTGTCGCCCAAGGCGTCGTGCAGCACGCGCAGCGTGTCCTTGCCGCGCGACGCGAGTTCGGGCAGGTGTGAGCGGTTTGCCTGCGTCACGCACACCGGCCCGTCGCAGACCAGGGTGGCGGCGGCCTTGTCGATGACGTAGGTGTCGCGCGGAGTGGCCGGGAGGATCAGCAGGGCCAGGGCCGCGCCGGCCAGGACGGGGGCCACCGCGAGCAGTCGGCCTCGGAGGGTCGCGGCCGACAGCAGTGCGAAACCGGTGGCGAGCAGGCCGAGCAGCCAGAGCGTCTGGCCGAGGTGCACGGAACCGGACAGGGTCAGCAGCATCTCCCGCGGCTCCGCAGTCGCCGGAAACAGCAGAGCGAGCCGGTTCGGCGCGACGCTCGACGGCAGTGCCTCATCATTGTTCTGCCGCAGGGAGAGGGTCGTCAGCAAGAGGAACACTGTCAGGGCCGGCGGGGTGAGCGCAGAAGGCACGGCCCGCGCGAGGCCCATGCCGAACACGGCCCCCGCGACGAGGGACAACGCCGCCACCAGCGAGATCGGCAGCCAGCCGAGACTCGTGTAGGCGGTGGCGCCGAGGGCCACCTGGACTCCGCCCACGAGGACCAGGAGGCCGAAGCCGGACGCCAGCACGAGTGCCGTTGCGCCGGCCGGCAGCGCCGTACGGCGCCAGGCCGGCAGCGGCGTGGTCGTCAGCAGTTCGGTCATCCGCGAGCGGGAGTCGCGCAGCCCGTACACCGCCCCCAGGCCCACCACGAGCGGCCACCAGAAGCTCAGCAGGTACCGGGTCCACAGGGCCATGGAGGTCCACTGGGCCGTCCATCCCGCGTCACCCTGCCACCAGATCCCGTCGATCAGTAGGAGGACCGCCAGGCTGCCTGCCAGGACGACGGCGCCGGGCCACGGGGCGATGGAGCGCTTCAGCTCGATGCGCAGGACACGTGCGTTCACCAGGTGCCTCCCGGCTGCTCGGAGCCCTGGAGCAGCGCCGAGTAGCCGCGCTCCAGGGGGCTGCCGCCCGGGTGTTCGGGGCCGCCCGCCGCGGCCAGGTCGTCCGGCGTGCCCTGGAAGACGAGGCGGCCGTCGGCGAAGAGCACCACGTCGGAGCAGGCGGCCGCGACGTCCTCGACCAGATGGGTGGAGACGACCACACACGTGTCGCGGCCCAGTCCCTGCAACAGCTCGCGGAAGCGCAACCGCTGCGCCGGGTCCAGGCCGACTGTCGGCTCGTCCAACAGCAGCACCGCGGGATCGTTGACGATGGCCTGAGCGATGCCGGCCCGCCGCACCATGCCCCCGGACAGGGTCTTCATCCGATGGTCGGCGCGGTCCGCCAGGCCCACCCGTTCCACGGCCCGCTGGACGGCCGCGGGGACGGCTGCCTTCGGAACCTCCTTCAACCAGGCCATGTACTCGACGAACTCACGCACTGTGAAGCGCTTGTAGTAGCTGAAATCCTGCGGCAGGTAGCCGATCCGGCGGCGCAGGGCCCGGTAGTCAGCCATCGCGCCCACGCAGGTGCCGAGCATCTCCAGTTCGCCCTCGGTGGGGCGCAGCACGGTGGCCAGCGTCCGGATCAGGGTGGTCTTTCCCGCTCCGTTGGGTCCCAGGAGGCCGTGGGTGCCGATGCCCAGGCAGAGGTCGAGTCCGTCGACGGCCATCTTCTTGCGTCCGACGCGTACTCTCAGGCCGCTGGCCCGGATCTCCCAGGCGTAGGTTTTCGGCGCGGTGTCGGCCGCGTTTGTGGTGGGCATAGCGCGGTGGTCCCTTTCGAAGGTCGACGATGGTTTCACAGCGTTGAGTACGCGTTTCTGCGGGCGATCACGGCGCCGATGCCGAGCGCGAGGAGCAGCCCCCACACGGGCAGTTGGTCGGGCTGGAAAACAATTCGCAGGGCAAGGGGGGCGTGGCCGGTGACCCACGTGGGCGCCACGACGACGACGCCCCACGCGACCGCCAGCCCGGTGGCGGCGCGGGTCACGCCGACCAGGCTGCCCAGCGCCAGGGCGGTGGAGGTGAAGGCCAGGGAGGGCAACAGCCACTGCGCGGCCGTCATGGTTCCGGTCAGCCAGCCCTCCACCAGGAGCCCGGGCAGGACCACCACGAGAACCGCCGTGGTGCGCCTGAGGAGCAGGGGCAGGCCGGCTCGGGCGGTCGAGGCCGTCAGTTCGTACGCCGGGTCCAGGCCGCGCGACCACGATGCGGCGACACCACACAGCGGCAGCACGGGTGCGATCGCCAGCACGGGAGGGATGTCGCCGAAGAACGTAGGCGGCGCGAGCGAGTCCAGCAGCAGCGCCATCAGGGTAACCACGACGGTCATGGCCAGCCACGGGGCCATGGCCGGCGTCAGCCAGGCCGACAGCCACCTCGGGCGGTGTCGCCGCGAGGGTGTCCTGACGGCCGCGTCCAGCTGCGGTTCCAGACCGGCCCGGACGGTGTCGAGGAGCGTGGCGATGCCGGGCACCTCGGTGGCCACGGAGGCCGCCAGACGACTCCGGCACATCGCGCACGTCTCCAGATGGGCCTCCAACGCCCACACCGCGTCCACGGCCATCTCCGTATCACCACGTGCGTAGTCGTCGAGCAGCCGCATCGACGCGTGTTCCCCGCTCATGCCAGCGCCTCCCGCATCGCGATCCGGGCCCGGCGGGCGCGGGTCTTGACCGTGCCTTCGGGCAGTCTGAGCAGGACGGCGGTCTCCCGCACGGAGAACCCGTCCAGCACCATGGCCTGCAGGACCTCTCGAAGTTCCGGCGCCAGTCGCCGAAGAGCGTCACCGACGTCCCCGTCGACGGTCCCGGCCAGTGCCTCGTCCTCCGCCGCGGGCACCACCGCCCGCTCGGCGGCGGCGACCGGCGGCTCGGCATGGTGGGCACGGCGCCGGAACGCGTCGACGAGGCGGCGCGCCGCGATCGTCCACAACCATCCGACGGCCGTCCCGCCAACCGCGCTCCCGGCGAACGCGCCGGCCGCGCGCCACACCGCCAGATAGGTCTCCTGCATGACCTCGGCGACGATCTGCTCGTCCGCGCAGCGGCGGCGCAACCGCACAGCCAGCCACGGCGACGTGCGCCGGTACAACTCGTCGAACGCCCCGCGGTCACCTCTGGCCACCAGCCGGACGAGGCGCTCCTCGTCCAGCTCGTCCAGTGCTCTGACACGTGATCTCACACCAGCCAGACGCCCGATGGTGCGCACAGGTTCTACGTCTGACGTGGTGTGCGTCACAGTGCCACGCGTGGAGGATTCCGATCCCCGTGAACCCCGGTCGCCGGTTGCGATCCGGCTCGGCGGAGGCGTCCGGGTTGCTTGCGACCGCGTACCGGACGTCGGTGAGCCTGTTGCTGAAGCGAGCCGACCAGGGCAACGCCTGGCTTGCGGCCGGTCGGGCCATGGCCGAGGCGGAGCGGTCCGGGGACCCTGTCGTCCTCGCCGCCAGTGTCCGCGTTCACGCCCACGTGCTCGTGCGGGAGAAGCACACAGCCCAGGCCGTGAACATGGTCCGCCACACTGCCGACCAGCTCACCGGCTCCTACGACCAGCGCTCGCCCCGGTACCTGGCAGCGGTCGGCCTGCTGTTGCTCCGCGGGGCGACCGCCGCCAGCAGGAACGGCGACCGCGCCACCACCCAGGACTTCCTCACCGAGGCCCAGGAGGTGGCCCGCTACGTCGCCTTCGACCGGCCGGACGCCTGGGCGAACTTCAGCCCCACCAACGTCGCCCTGCACGAGGTCAGTGCGGCCGTCTCCTTCGGCGACGCCGGCATCGCTCTGCACACCGCGCGCCCGCTCATGCGGCGGCACATTCCCGTCCGCGAGCGCCGGGCCGCGCTCTGGGTCGAGGCCGCACGCGCCTACAGTCAGCAGGGCAGGCTCGCCGACGGCTACCAGGCCCTGCGCATCGCCGAGAGCTGCGCGGCACAGGATGTCCGCCGCCCGGCCGTACGCGAACTGGTCGCCGACATGGCAGCCCGCGACCGCCGCCGGGCACTGCCCGAGCTGCACCACGTCAGCCGCCAACGGGGAGTGCCCGCGTGAGTGATCAGCACGACAAGCCGTTCCTCCAGATCGTGGTCTGCGCGGCCGGGGTCGTTGCCGACGTCGGCCGACTGATCACCGCGGCACAGGAGCGTCACTGGGACGTCGGCGTCATCGCCACCCCCAAGGACTCGGCTTCCTGGAAACGGAGGCGGTCGAGGCCCAGACCGGCCGCCCCATCCGCTCGGCCTGGCGATCATCGGGCGAACCGCGCCCGACTCGGCCCGCGGATGCGATCGCGGTCGCCCCGGCCAGCTTCAACACGGTCAACAAGTGGGCCGCCGGGATCTCCGACAACCTCGCGCTGGGCATCCTGTGAAGCGCCCGCCATGGGCGTCCCGATCGCTGTACTGCCGTACCTGAACTCCGCGCAGGCCGCCCACCCGGCATACCGCCAGAGCCTGGACCGGCTACGAGAGATGGGTGTACTGATCGGCTCGTACGAGCCTCACCGGCCGAAGGCCGGCGGCGGGGCCGACCGCTACCGCTGGGAGGACTGGAGGGGCCTCGGCCACCTCAGGCTCACGCCGCACAAGCTGCGTCACATGGCGGCCTCCCTTGCCATTGCCAGCGGCGCGGACGTCAACGTCGTCCAGAGCATGCTCGGCCACAAGTCCGCGACCTTGACGCTGGACACGTACGGACACCTCTTCCCCGACCGCCTCGATGAGGTTTCGAAGAAGATGCACAAGCGCCGTGCCAAGCAGTTGGCCAAGGCGAAGACTGAGCTGGCGAAGGCGGAGAGGAAGGCCCGCAAGGCTGCCGAGGCGGTGGCGGTCCTGGAGGACGTCACAGCATGATGGGTGCCTGATCTGTGCCGAGGCACAGGAACCGATGGAGCCGGAACACCGCACCGGTGAGGGCTCGCCGCTCAGAACGGGAGGTCTGCGACGTCACCCGGCGCGAGATCCCATCCGGCCGACGACGACGTCGCGGTCGGCGCGTCGCACACCGCGAACGGGTTCCGTCGGACTTCCAGGCCCGTCGTGTCCTCGCCCCACGCGGAGAGGGCCTCGACGGCCCGCTCCTGGTACTGCCACAGGGCGCTGACGGCCAGCTTCTCTCTCAACAGCGGGGCCGTGGCCGTCCAATGGTGGCGCAGGTGAGGGTCGTCCAGCAGGGGGATGCAAGCGGCGAGGGCTGCTTCACGGACATGTGGATCGTGGTCGTCGAAGCAGGCGGAGACGGCGGAGAAGAGCAGCGGGCGGATCTCGCGGGTCCGGATGAACGGGGGGTGGTCCTCGGGTGGGAAACCGAAGCGGCGCATCGTCGCCTCGGCCTGGTCGTCGGCGGCGTCGGCCACTGAGTTCAGCCATCCCAGCAGTTCGGCGCGCAGCGGGCCGGGGAAGTCGTGGGGCCTCTTGTCGACGGGCAGGGCGGTGCGCGGGTCGAGGAGGATGGCGGCCACGTAGAGCGCGGCCGGGACCGTCGCGGCGTAGAGGGTGTTCTGGTGGTGCACCACGTGGTGCAGGTGGTCCAGGGCCTGGGATCTCGTGTGTTGGTCGTCGGCGAAGAGCGCGATGAGCTGCGCGGGGGTGTCCTCTGTCGTCCCGTAGGCGTGTTCCAGGGCGCCCCAGTCGGTCTTGGCCAGTACCGCGGCGGGCTCGGGCAGGATCGCCGGGCTCACGGATGCTCTCGCCTGGCCCGGTCCATCGCCTTGACCGTCGCGTTCTCGGCGAGCTGCTGGATCTCCTCGGGCACCTCGCGCTTGTCGAGGACGAAGAGCCGGTCCCCGACAAGCCTGGTGGCCGGCTTGGCTTTATCGAGCAGTAGTGACGTCGCATGTCGATGAGTTTGGGAGGTGCCTATTTCCACGGAGGGGTGATGTCGACGAGTTCGGGAGGCACCAGGGTTCTTGCCAGGGCAGCATCGAGGTGCTCCTGGTGAAAGGTCCTGGTCATGCCGCGGATGTCGAAGGTCGAGCTGTACGCGGCGATCCGGCGTGACCATCGCGACGGCATGTCGATGCGGGAGCTCGGAGGTGCCGCTACCGCCGACCACTGTTCCGTTGGTCCCCGAGGCCGGAGTACCGCCCGGGCGCCCGACGCCGCCGGACGACCACCTGATTCGGCCGGCCCCGAATGTACGGGGCAGGTGTCCTCGCCGTCAGGCGACGCCGTGGCGTTGGGCAGCCAGTCGGACCTCGGCGACCGCGCCCGGTTGTTCCAGCAGCATCGTTCCGGCTTCCTGCCCCAGGTGGTGAATGCGCAGGCGGGGACCGTCGACGATCACCCGGAGCTCGGGCCAGGGGTGCTTCCAGAGCAGCTCGGCGCGTTCCCACATCTCCACGCCGCGTGAGGTGACACGGAGGTGGTACTGCGCCCCTTCATGGGGCGAGGGCGGGGTGTGCTCGGTGTACGGGGGCCGCACCGCGTAGGTGCCGATCACGCGTTCCCCGGGTTCCAGCCGGGCAGCGCGGATGCCGTCGATACGGCCGATCTTTGATCCGGCCCAGCCCGCGAGTCCGGTCGCGGGCAGGGCGAGTGCCAGTACCTGCCACCAGGGCAGCACCCCCGCACCGAGACCGATCACCGTCGCGCCCGCGATGCCCGCGGACACGGTGGCCCGGACTGTCCTAGTGCGCCGTATGACGGCGTTGTCCTCGTCCATCCCCGTTCCCCCTGGTCCCTGGCCGCCCACGGGGTCGGCTCAGGGCGTCGTCGTCGCTGTCACCCTACTGCGGGCGGCCATGGCGCCGCCTGGCGGCTCTCTCAACTGATCGCTTGTGAGGGGCGGTAAGCGGAAGCTGCCCTACCGTGAATGACTGTACGGAGGGCCCCAAGGCCGTGCTCCCACCTTCGACGGCCAGACACAACAGTGCCGTCGTTTGTCATCGACATCCGCAAGCTGGGTGATCACCAACCGCCTCCGGAACCGGTCAACAAACGCTGTTCCTAGAGATCAATGAAGCCACCGGCTTCCAGCCGAGGCAGCGGCCCGCCTCCAGAGCGGCACGCCGGACGTCCTTGAGGTCGCCCATCTCCGCCAGGTCGTCGCTGCTCAGGATCAACTGTCCGTGATAGCCCTGGTACTCGGGCTTGAGGGCGGCCTGCAGCAGCGACTGGAGGTGGTCGATCAGCTTCTCGTACCGGTGCCGGGCCAGCTCATCCTTGTCGGGCATCCTGCACAGCTCCCCACCATCCGCGCGCACGGCATGTGTGCCATATGTGTGCTGCAAGCACAGGAGCCCTCCCATCCGCTGGACGGAAGGGCCCCTGACCTGGTGTTTCTCTGTGCCCCCGGCAGGATTCGAACCTGCGACACCCGCTTTAGGAGTTTTCCCTGGGCGGGGCGTTGACCTGCGGAAACGTCGATCTTGGGGTGTCTGGCCGGGGAAAACACCCCTTTGGGGTTCTCGTGGGTTCGCGAGGTTTCCCGGCCTCATGTGTGCTGAATCCGTTCCGGGCCGACTGCGGGGGGAGGCCTCTTGCCGCAGGTCGTGGGCGGGTGCGGCGCGGCCAGGGGGAAGCGCACTCTGCGCTATGAGGGGAAGGACGGGCCGCTCGGTCGCGAACTCCCGAGAGGCGCGGCAGACGGCACGCAGAGCATGCCCCGGCTCTGGGGCGGCCTGCCGCGCGCGGCGCAGGCGGGCGGCGAGTTCGCCGAAGCCGTCGATGGCGACGGCGCTCACGAAGGCGTCCTTGCCGTTGAAGTGGCTGTACAGCACCGGCTGGCTGTACTCGACGCGTTCAGCCAGCCGTCGCGTCGTCACCGCCTCCCGGCCTTCGGCCTCCGCGAGTTCGCGCGCGGCTGTGATGATCAGCTGATGACGGTGGGCGCGTTCACGTTCACAGCGCTCGTTGATGGCGGACACGACAACGCCCTAGCAAGGCTAGTCAAGCTGTCGAGGCTAGAACTATCGTCGCTGTCACTTCTGGCGTCGCCAGGAATCGCTGCGGGCGCTGCCACCGGGAGGGGAAGCAACCCATGCTCACCAACGTCGCCACCGTGCTCGCCGGACTGATCGGCGCAGGCATCATCTTCGTCGGCGCACGAGCCTTTTGGGCACCGCAGGCCGCGGTTGGCTTCGGCATCCCCGGCACGCCGACCGGGGACCGGAACTTCCAGGCCTGGCTGTCCGTCAAGGCCGTGCGCGACATGGCCTCGGGGCTCTTCATCTTCATCCTGCTGGCTGGAGCGACACCCCACTTGCTGGGCTGGTTCATGCTGGCCGCCACCGGCATACCCGTCGGCGACGCGCTGATCGTGCTGCGCAACAACGGGCCCAAGGCGGCCGTTTACGGCATTCACGGGACCACCGCCGTGGTGATGCCGGCGATCAGCGTGCTCCTGCTCGTTGCGTAACCGCCTGTCACGCCGCTTGGGCCGGGTAGTGCGTCCACCGACGGACGGGCGGGTCCAGGGTGAAACCGGTCTTCGGTTCGGCGCGGGTGTTGAGGCAATGACGCGGATGGAGCACAGCAGTTCGCGGGCCGCGCTGATCTGTCAACACATGACCAGTGACCGTGACCGGGCCATAGCCGACCGGTTCGGGGCCATGATCCGCAGCGGTGGGGGGGAGGCCTGTCCGGCTCCAGCGGATCGGGTGATGCGCCGACGTGGTGACGTCGGGAGGAGCTCGGGGCGAGCGTGCTGCGGCACGTGCAGGAGCCCGCCGGGGAGTGGGGTGATGGCGGATCCGGAGGAGGACGACTACTGCGTGGTGCAGCGGACCGGGTCTGCTCGGTGGGGTATGACCCACCTGCGGCGCCTGCCATGCCTTCGTGTTGCGCGAGCGCGGACGCCCTCGTCGTAGGTCCCGCTACCCTTGCGGGCACGCTGGCCCGACGATCATGACGGCCGGCTTCGCAAGCGACACCGGTACCCGCTCGACGTACCCGAGTACGTGCATCCCGGGGCCGGTTGGGAGGAGGTCCCGTGAAAGAGAAACCACCTGTGCCCGCCGAATCGCCTGTGCCCGCCGAACCGCCTGAGCGGTCCCGGCAGTCGGGGCGAATACCTGAGGGAGAGGCCGCGGACACGGGAAGAGCGCAGAGGGCGGGAACACCACCGAAGGGCAGGTCGCGCGCGACGACGGACACGCGGCCCGGCGAAGCCCCCAGCCTCGTGTACGCGGGCGCCCACGGCCTCTGGTTCACCGACCTGCGCCGCGGATCACCCTCCATCGTGGGCACCGCCGTCCTCTGGGCGGCGCTCGCCACCGGCGTGCTCAGCATGACGCTCCTCAGCGACGGTGTGGGCGTCAATCTGTTACTCGTCGCCCTGCCGGCCACGCTCACCGCGTACTTCGCCGCGCGCCAGGCAGGCCGGGTGCAGGCCCGCTCCTGGACGCTCGCCTGGGGCCTCGGAGGGATCGCCCTCTTGCTGGTTCCGGCGCTGCGCGCCGCCCAGTGGCCTTCTCTCCTCGCCGTGGCCACCGCCATCGGTCTCGCATCGCTCGCCCTCCACGGCTCGCGGACCTGGGCCGGCGTCGTCCTCAGCCCCTTCGGGCTGGTCGACTCGTTGTTCAAGGGCGCCGGGTGGGGCTGGCGAGGAGTGCGCGCCCGGGCCGGTAACGCCTCCGGCAACGTGGGTTCCGCGCTGCGCGCCCTTGTGGTGACGGCCGTGCTCCTCCTCGTCTTCGGCGCACTGTTCGCCGGGGCCGACGCGGCCTTCGCCGACCTGCTGAGCAGGCTGGCCCCGGACACGTCCGTCGGCGACGGCCCCTGGCGGCTGGTGCTGTTCGCCCTCGGGCTCCTCGGTGCCCTCGCGGCGGCACACAGCGCCGCCGCCCCTCTGTGGTGGGACAGTTTCAAGACCGGTCCGGGCCACGCCCGCGGCCGGGGCGAATGGGCGCTTCCCCTGCTCCTGCTGTGCGTGCTGTTCGCCGTCTTCAACGCCATCCAGCTCGCCGTCCTGTTCGGCGGATACAAGGCCGTCCTGGACAAGACCGGCCAGACCTACTCCGAGTACGCGCGGCAGGGCTTCTGGCAGCTCCTCATCGCCACGCTGCTCACCCTCCTGGTCATCGTCCTCGCACTGCGCTGGGCACCACGCGGCGGGCCCGGTGACCGGAACCTGGTGCGGGGAGTCCTCGGCACCCTGTGCGCACTCACCCTGATCGTGGTCGCTTCGGCGGTACGGCGCATGGACATGTACGTCGAGGCGTACGGGCTGACCCGGCTGCGGATCTCCGTCGTGACCGTGGAGCTGTGGCTCGGCCTGGTCATCCTGCTGATCATGGCCGCCGGAGTCTGGGGCGCACGCTGGCTGCCCCGCGCTGCCGCCGCGTCGGCCGCTGCCGGGGCCCTCGCCTTCGGCCTGGCCGCTCCCGACGGGCTGATCGCCGAGAACAACGTGCGGCGATACGAGAAGATCCACAAGTTCGACCTGGACTACGCGCGTGGCCTCTCGGCGGACGCGGTCCCGGCTCTGGACAGACTGGAAGAGCCCATGCGGTCCTGCGTCCTCGGCCCCCTGGCGGAGAAACTCGGTCCGGCAACGGCGTCCTGGTACGAGATCAGCTGGGGAGAGGTTCACGCCCGGCGGATCCTCGAGGAACGGCCGCCGGTGACGACCGGCCCGGGAACCTGCAGCAGCAGCGGGGAGAGCCTCGAGTACTACCGCTGACCGGGAGGCCCCGTTCCGCCGGGGCGGGCGGCCGGCCGGGCCGGCCGCGGTGTCCGGGATCTTCGGGCCCCTCACCCGCCGCCGGCCCGGGTGTCGGTTGTGCTGATGACGTCGCCGCGCCGACGGCTGCCGACCTTCCCGCCCTTCTCTGCGACGGCCTTCAGCGCCGCGAGCTCGGTCACTTCTTCGAGTGGCACACGGTCGACCTATAGTTTGGCCTCATGAGCCGTTGGAGCGAGTTGACCGGGGAGACGTCCGGAGAGGATTACGCCGCACGGTTCGCGGCCCTGGCCCGTAGCGGGGAGGACGTGCACGGTGAGGCACGGTTCTGCGCAGCTCTCGTGCCTGCCGGAGCGCGGGTGCTGGACGCGGGGTGCGGCACCGGACGGGTCATGATCCGGCTTGCGGAGCTCGGGTACGACTGTGTCGGGGTGGATCTCGACGCGTCGATGCTGGCAGTGGCGCAGCAGCAGGCGCCGGAACTGCCCTGGTTCCAGGTCGATCTGGCCGGATTCGAGCCGGACCTGCTCGGCATCGCAGCGGACTTCGATCTTGTGGTCGCTGCAGGGAACGTTTTCCCGTTGCTCGCCGCCGGCACCGAGGCCATGGTGGTCAAGCGCCTGGCCGCGGTCCTGCGTCCGGGCGGTCTGATGGTCACCGGCTTCGGCCTGGACGAAGCCCACCTGCCCGTGCCGCCCAGCATCACGCTGCCGGAGTACGACGACTGCTGCGCCGCAGCCGGCCTCACCCTCGTCGACCGCTTCGCCACCTGGGACGCCGCCCCTTACGACGGCGGCGGCTATGCCGTCAGCGTCCACCGCCGGTGAGGATGTGCGGGACATCTTGATCACCCGCGCCCACCAGGGGGCCGGCAGCTTCTCCGAGCAGTCCGCGAGCAGTTCCCTTGGTCACTCGGGTGATGGGTCCGGTGGCTCACGCCGGCCGTCGGGCGCCCGGAGGGTGATGTTCCGGTGCTGGAGCGGGTGCGCCTGAGCGAGGAGTGGCGCGGGTTCGGGCTGGGGCCGGTCCTGGCGGCGGAGACGATCCGGCGGCTGTCCGCGGGATGCTGTGCTGTGGTCACGGATCCGGGCATGGCCGACGACTGGTACTGGCCGGACGAGGCGGAGGGCCGGCCCGTGCTGCGGCGCGGGGACGCCGGGGGGAGGCTCGCCGTCCTGTGCGGGAGCATCGGGCTCCGGCCCTTCCGGGACGGCGTCCACCTTCTCGATCTCTCCCGGCGCGGGCCGGCCGAACCGCACGTGCCGGGGCGCGAACACCTGCGGGCCCTGTCGCACGGCTACTACGAGGCCGGCCGCGCCGAGGAATGACCGGGGCGCTGTCACGTTGTTGGACATGGGGTCTCTTCCTCGACCACGTGGCGAGGGACCGCCTGTACGCGCTGTTCCACCTGATCGCGTTCCGCGGGCTGCGACGGGGCGAGGCGTGCGGGCAGAAGTGGACCGACACCCACCTGGACGCCGGTCTCATCACCGTCGCCAAGCAACTCGTCGTGGACGGCTGGGAGGTGTACGAGGACGACCCCAAGACCGATGCCGGCGCGCGGACCATCGCGCTGGACTCCGACACATCCCGGCCCTCGAGCGGCACCGCGCCCAGCAGGACATGGACCGCGAGGAATGGGGGAGCGCCCGGGTGGAGACCGGCCGCGTCTTCACCCAGGAGAACGGCGAGATGCTCCACCCCGTCAACGTCACCCGACGGTTCGTCGAACTGTACGAGGAGATCGGCCTCCCACCGGTCCGGCTCCACGACCTCCGCCACGGGGCCGCGACGCCGGCCCACGCGGCCGGGGCCGACCCGAAGGACATCCAGGAGATGCTCGGCCACTCCTCGATCACCATTACGGCCGACACGTACACGAGCCTGCTGCCCGAGGCGGATCTGGCGATCGCCGAGGCCGCGGCCCGGCTCGTCCCGCGTGCCCGCGCCGCCTCCGAGAGCACCGCTCCCGAAACGGAGCCAGAGCCCGATGACGCGGAGAAGCCCGGTCCGGAGTCCGTGCCGGATGACGCTGATCCGTTGGGGGAGATTTCGGAGATCAACTCTCCGACCGCTCACGCACCGCTCACGCACCGCTCACGCAAACGGCCCCGGACGAGGAGTCCGAGGCCGAATAGAGCGCCTCCCCTGGGGGAGAAGCCCCAGGTCAGAGCGGTAAGGCGTTGTGCCCCCGGCAGGATTCGAACCTGCGACACCCGCTTTAGGAGTTTTCCCCGGGCTGGGCTGTGACCTGCGGAGATGCGGGCCGCAATGTGTCTGACCAGGGGAAACGCCCCTCCGTAGTTCTCACGGGTTCACGGGGTTTCCCGTCCTCATGTGTGCTGAATCCGTTCGGGGGACCTGTCTGGCGGGCGTCGAATCGAGCGCGTGCCTGTCGGTCGGCGCGGTACGGATTCCTTCTCTTCCCCCTGGGTGATGACGTCACCCGACGCAGCGAGAGTGTCCGCCGCAACAAGCGCGGGTCACCAACTGCTCTTGCTCACGCCGGAGAGTTCGCCCGCGTAGGCCATCTCGCGTACGCGGATGCGGGACAGGCCGAAGGCGCGCAGGTGGCTGCGGGGGCGTCCGTCCACAGCGTCGCGGTTGCGGAGGCGGGTGGTGCTGGCGTCGCGGGGCTGTCGGCGCAGTTCCCTCTGGGCGGCGGCGCGTTCGTCGTCGGATGTCTGGGGGTGAGATGATCGCCTTCAGTTCGGCGCGGTGCGCGGCATGCATGTCGCTGCAGGCAAACCCACGCATCGGCAGCACCACCCGAAAACAGCCAAGTCGACCCGGACGGTGTCGGTTCCCTCGTTCACCGCCGAGGGCTACGGCAGCAGCTCGTGCTCCTTGCGCATGAGGGTCCCGAGCACCTGATCTTCTTCAGCCGGAACGGCACGCCACCGACCACGAACAACATCAGGCGTCGTCTGCGTGCGGTGCTGGACGAGGCTGGAATCGCGGGCGTGACACCGCATTCATTCCGGTGCACCGTGGCCACGGTGATCGATTGCGCGGGCGGCGTCGACCTCGCGGCAGAGATGCTCAGGCACATGTCCTCGAAGATCATCAAGCAGCACTACATCGAGCCCGACGAGACCGTGAATCCGGTGACGGTGGAGATTCTGGAGTCCCTTGCGCCGCGGCAACCAGAAGCCTGATCTCGAGGGTTTGCTGATCTGCGGCGAGACCGAGGAGTAGACGGGTCCTCGATGTAGCGCCACCATCGTGTCGTGACGGGGAGCGCCTACGTCGTTGTGGCGGGCCTGCGCTCGCTCGACCTCGCCTCAGTGAGACCGTGCTGTCGCTCGAACTCATCAAGCCAGGTCAGGCAGTTGACCGCCCAGGCGATCTCCGACTCGGCGCGCTGCAGATCGCCACCGTAGGCCATCTCGCGCAGCGCAAGCACGAGTTCCTTCTGGACCTCGGTCGGTGCGTCTGCGATGCGCTGCTCGATTCGAGGGTGCTGCCGACTCCTCATGACGTCGACGAAGTCTTGGATGTTCTTGCGACGTGCCTCGAAGTGTGCGAGATGAGTCTCGAAATGGCGTCGGATGTCCTTGACGTCGTTGTGGTCGCCGAAGATCAGCTTCAGGCGCTCACTGTCCCGGTTCGGCGGGTACGTCGGCGGCTCGCTCGCCCACTGGCGGACGGCTGAGCGGCCCTCGTCGGTGATGGAGTAGACGCGCTTCTCGAGCTTCGAGCCGACGGTGACCGCCTCCGAGGTGATCAGGCCCTTCGTCTCGAGCTCCTTCAGGCGTGGGTAGATCTGGCTGTGTGCCGCGCCCCAGAACCAGCTGAGGCCAAGATCCATCTGCCTGACGAGGTCGTACCCGGAGCCCGGCCCGGTGGAGAGCCACCCAAGGATCGCGTAGTTCAACGACATAGGGACGAATGCTACCTGCCGAAGTCTATACCTCGCGACATGTAAGAACTTTCATGAAAGGACTTGCATGATTCGGTCGAGTCGGCCTAGGTTGCGGCTCATGTCACAGACGCCCGTCTCACTCGTTGTTGGTGGTACTTCAGGCATTGGAGCCGGGGTCTCTCGGCTCCTGTCGGCTCGCGGCAACACGGTTGTCGTCTCCGGCTCGCGGTCCGAAGCCGACGCCGCGCCGCTGCTCGCAGATCTCGATCGCGCCATCTACCTGCAAGCCGACATGCAGGAGCCCGAGAGCCCGGCGAAGCTGATCGCCGCGATTCAGGCTGCACACGGCCGCCTGGACGACGTCATCTACTCGGCCGGCGCGACCGTGAAGATCCCGCACGCCGATCTGGAGGCGGTCACCGACGACGTCTGGGAACGGATCCTCGGCATGAACGTGGTGGCCCCGTGGCGCCTGGTGAAGGCAGCGGCTCCGGCCCTGCGCGCCAGCGGCAACGGCACACTGACGTTCGTCGGCGCGCTGGCCGGCGTGGACGTCGGTGGCAGCAGCATCCCGTACGCCGTCTCGAAGGCGGCCCTGCACCACATGGTGAAGCTGCTCGGCGGCGTCCTCGGCCCGGAGGTCCGCATCAACGCTGTCGCGCCGGGTCTCATCGAGACCCCCTGGACGAGCGGTGATGCGTGGGATGCCCTCTACGACCACGTCCGCGAGGTCGCCCCGCTCAAGCGGGTGGGTCGCCCGGAGGACGTCGCCGAGCTCATCGTCGCCCTGATGAAGGCCGGCTACACCACTGGCCAGACCGTCGTCGCCGACGGTGGCCTCTCGCTCATCCCCTGAAGAAGTCTTAAGAAGGAACGCCCATGTCTACAGCCAGCACCGAGCACTCCGTCACCCTCGGGCGGGGCGTCGAGCCCGATCCCAGCACCCGGCGCTTCCGTCGCATCGTTACCGGCGTGAACGAGGCCGGGAAGTCTGTGATCGTCTCCGACGGCGAGACGTCCTCGATCCAGACGGTCGCCAACACCCCGACGTTCGTTGTCACCAACCTGTGGCAGCACACGGAGGTCCCGGTGAACAACGACGGCCCGGTCGACGACGGTGTCGGCGGCGCGGTGAGCCTTGACCCGCCGCCGGGCGGCTCGGTCTTCCGCATGGTCGAGTTCCCGCCGGACAGCCACTGGCGCGACCGCGAGGACGGCCCGGCCGACCAGGTCCACGCCACCCCCTCGCTCGACTACGCGATCGTCATGGAGGGCGAGATCTGGGCAGTGCTCGATGGCGAAGAGACCCTCATGCGACCCGGCGAAGTACTGATCCAGCGCGGCACCCGCCACGCCTGGTCGAACCGATCCGACCAGCAGGCCGTGGTCGCCTTCGTCCTCATCGGCGGCACCGTACCGGCCGGCCACTGAGAGACCACAGAGACAAGGAGAACAACGTCATGGCACAGGTTGTCGGCACCATCAGCCTTTCTCACTCACCTCTGTGGAACCTCGCGCCGGACCCGGCGACGGGCGAGCCGGGCGCGGAGTTCGTCGAGTCCGTCGAGCACGCCCGGGGGATCCTCGACTCGCTGCGTCCGGACGCCGTTGTGATCTTCGGGCCCGACCACGCCCGCGGCGTGTTCTACGACCTGCTCCCTCCCTTCACGATCGGGATCGAGCGTGTCGAAGGTGTCGGCGACTACTGCACCCCGAAGGGTGAACTCCCGCTCGCGACCGGTCTCGCCAAGGCCATCTTCGAGGGTGTCACCAAGCGTGGCTTCGACCCGGCCATCTCGCTCGACATGCGCATCGACCACGGCCTCACCCAGGTCTACGCGCGGCTGGTTCCCCACCTCGACATCCCGATCGTTCCGGTCATCGTGAACTCCGGCTGCCCGCCGCTCCCGTCCTTCGAGCGCAGCTACGACTTCGGCAATGCGGTCGGTGAGGCGATCGCGGAGAGCACGGGTTTCGAGCGCGTCGTCACCATCGGCTCGGGTGGCATGTCGCACTGGCCGGCCTCCATCGACGCCTACGACGAGACCATCACCCCGGAGTGGCGCGACTTCCTGATCCACGGTCGCCCTCGCGTCGACGAGGTCGAGGCCGGCCGCGTCGCGAGGGCGCAGGCACTCGCTGACGGCAACGCCACCGGCGAGGTCGCCGATGGATGGGACACCGCGCTCCTGAGGCGGCTGGCAGCCGACCCGGCCACGCTGCGCACTCTGGACGGCGAGGACGTCGTGGGCCTCGCCGGCCCGGGCGCCTGCGAGTTGCGCACCTGGGCGGCCGCGAGCGCGGCTTGGGGTGGTGAGCTGGCGTGGACGGCGTACGAGTCGGTACCGAAGTGGATCACCGGCATGGGCGTCGTTGCCAGCCTTGCTCCCGTGAAGGCGGCGATCTGACCGTGATGGGCACTACCGACTACAGGACCGACCCGTTCTTCGGCCTCGAGGACGTATGGCTTCCCACCGCAGAGGGCGAGATCACTCATCTGCATGACGTTGGGGAAGGGACTCCGGTCGTCTTCCTCCACGGTTCCGGCACCGGTGTCTCCGCCGCCGCCAACTGGTGGTTGACGCTTCCGGCGGTGCAGGGCGATGTCCGTGCGATCGCACCGGACATCATCGGGTTCGGGGCGACCGTGCAGGCACCCGACGCGACCTACGGAATCCGTGAGTGGGGAGCCCACACGCTCCGCGTACTCGACGCGCTCGGCATCGAGAAGGCCTGGCTGGTCGGCAACTCGCTCGGCGGGTGGATCGCCCTCCAGCTTGCCATCGAGCACCCCGACCGGGTACTCGGTGTGATCTCGATGGGCACGGGAGGAAGCGCCCCGACCGCGGCCATCAAGGCGCACGCCACGCCGAACACGGAGCTCGCCGCCCTACGCCGCTCGTTCGAAGGCTTCGTGACCGATCCCCACCTCGTCACCGACGCCATGGTCGCCGCCCGCCAGGTGGTTGCCGAGTACGAGGTCGCGTCGGGGCGTCTGGACCACGTCATCGAAGCCAGGGAGCGCGACCGTGCGGCACTGCCGTTGGACGGCGACGCGCTCGCCAGGCTCGAGCTGCCGGTACTGCTGGTGCACGGTCTGGCCGATCACGTGATCCCGCCGGCTCGCACCTGGGAACTGGTCAACGTCATCCCGACAGCCGATGCGGTGCTCCTTCAGGGATGCGGCCATTGGTCTCAGATCGAGCGGGCCGACGCGTTCGCACAGCTGGTCACGGATTTCATCGCGGGGCGGTGGCGGAGCAGGGACTCCCGAGCGGCAAACATGTAACGACTTACATGGAAACTCTTGCAGAGTAACGGGGGGCGCATTAGCGTTCGGCGGGAGTCACGCCAAGGCATTCGGGGATTGCCCGGACTACTCACCAGGCGCCGCAGAAGGCGCTGGATCGGACTTTCGGAGGACTCAATGAAGATCCTGGTCGACCTGGACAAGTGCCAGGGGTACGGCAACTGCGTGATGGCTGCGCCGGAGGTGTTCGATCTCTCCGAAGCGGGCAAGGTCGTCGTCCTCGACACCGACACGTCCGACGTGGCCTCCCTGCGGCAGGGCGTACGCGAGTGCCCGGCGCATGCGCTGGAGCTGGCGGAATGACCCGGCCGGCGGATCGGCCCGTGGTCGTTGTCGGTGGGTCGCTGGGTGGTGTCCGCGTCGTCCAGGCGTTGCGCGACCAAGGCTACCGAGGGCGAGTCGTCCTGATCGGCGCCGAGACCGAGCTGCCGTACGATCGTCCGCCGCTCTCGAAGGAACTGCTGCGCTCCGGTGACGGACCCAACCTCCTGATCACCGCTGACCAGCTTGCGGCGCTCGACATCGAGGTGCGCCTCGGCGTCCGGGCGACGGCCCTCGACTCAGCGGCCAAGACGGTGACCTTGAGCAGCGGAGACGAGCTCGGCTTCAGCTCACTTGTGATCGCGACAGGCAGTACTCCGCGGTACTTCCCCGAGTGGGGAAACTTCGCCGGCGTGCACCAGTTGCGTACGTTCGCGGACTGCGCCGGATTGCGCGAAGAGCTGCGGCCAGGCACGCGACTCGTCATCGTCGGTGCCGGCTTCATCGGCGCCGAGGTGGCCTACAGCGCCCGGCAGCTCGGCGTCGAGGTGGTGATCCTCGACAACACCGAGGCCCCGCTGGCCCAAGCGATCGGATCGTTCTTCGGCGACATGACCAGGGCCATCCATGAGGACGCCGGCGTCGAACTCCACCACGGGATCACGGTCGTCGGCTTCGAAGGTGACGCGCGGGTGCGCGGCGTGCGGCTCGCCGACGGTTCCTTCATCGAGGCCGACACCGTCCTGGTCTGCATCGGCGCGCGACCCGCCGTCGACTGGCTCCAGGGCTCGGGGCTCGAACTGGAGAACGGCGTGGTGTGCGACGCCACGCTGACCGCAGCCCCGGACGTCTACTCCATCGGTGACGTCTCGAACTTCCACAACATGCTGCTCGACGAGCGCATGCGCGTGGAGCACTGGACGAACGTGGGAGAGCAGGCCGCGTACGTCGCCAAGGTGATCGCCACCGGTAAGAAGGGCGACGGCTTCGGCTCGCTCCCGTTCGTCTGGTCCGAGCAGTTCGGCATCAAGATCGAAGTCGTCGGCCGCCCCCGACCCACCGACGCGGTCCGCATCGTCGAGGGCTCCCGCGAGGACCGGCAGTTCCTCGCGGTCTACGAGCGCGACGGCAGGGAGGTAGCGGCCATCGCCTTCAACTCGCCGCGGAGCATGTTCCAGCTCCGTCGCCGCTTCCTCGCAGAACTCAACGCAGCCCGTGCCTCGGTCACGGTCGGCTGAAGCCCAACACCACTCTCCATTCGGCACCGCCGCCGGGGCATGGAAGGAACAGGAAAGAAATGACCGCAGTACAGCACGGCAAGGACGGCGTCGACGCCTTCCTCACCAACGTGGCCACCGACCTTGACAACGGTGTGCTTCCGATTCGCGCGTTCTCCGACCCCGAGCTGCACCAGCTCGAGCTCGAGCGCGTTTTCGCCAAGAGCTGGGTGTACGTCGGCCACGTGACCGAGATTCCCCACCCGGGCGACTATGTCCTCCGCTACGTCGGCAAGGACCAGTTCATCCTGGCCCGCGACGAGAACGGCGAGATCAACCTCCTGTTCAACAGCTGCATGCACCGGGCTACCGCCGTCTGCCACGCGGAAAAGGGCAACAGCTCCCACTTCCGCTGCCCGTACCACGGCTGGATCTACAAGAACAACGGCGACTGGAACGGCGCTCCCCACCGCGTGAACGCGTACCCGCGCACCATGGACCCCAAGCAGTGGGGCCTGCGCAAAGCGCCTCACCTCGACACATACCAGGGCCTCATCTTCGTCAATCTCGACCCCGACGCCATCACGCTGAAGGAGTACCTCGGCGACATGGCGTGGTACCTCGATGTCACGTTCGGGCTCAACTCCAGCGGCATGCGAGTCGTCGGCGATCCCCAGCGGTGGATCGCTGGTGCCAACTGGAAGTCCGGCGCCGAGAACTTCGGCGGCGACGCCTATCACGTCCCGCACCTGCACCGTTCGGGTGAAGAGACGGGCGTGTTCCCCCGCATCGACGCCGCCCTCTCGGGTCAGTTCCACATCGCCGTCGACGGCGGCCACAGCATCGTGGCCAGCCGCGGCTTCCTCCCGGAACCGTGGGTGCTCGGCGGCTGGCCGCCGGAGGTCGCCGCCATCTTCGAGCTTGACAAGCTCAGCCCCGACCAGCGGGAGTTCGTCGAGAACGGCTGGTGCGCCACCGTGTTCACGATCTTCCCGAACCTCTCGATCATCCACGCTCCCGGCGTGTATGACGCCCAGTCGACCCCGCCTGTGCTCATGACCGCGCTGCGGCAGTGGCAGCCGTTCGCCCACGACAGAACAGAGATCTGGAACTGGCCGATGGAGTGGATCGACGCTCCAGCCGAGTTCAACCGCCTGTCCTACGACACCGCGATCAACTCGTTCGGTCCGGCCGGCATGTTCGAGCAGGACGACACCGTGGCCTGGGAGGGCCCCGCCGACGTCGGTACGTCGGTGTTCGCCCGCCAGACCATGAAGCTCAACTACCAGCTCGGCCAGGGCACCCCCGGCGGATTCGGCCTGGTGGAGGACTGGAAATTCCCCGGGGTCGCGACCAAGACCTCATACGACGAGTACAACCAGCTTCGTTTCTGGAAGCACTGGCAGAAGGTGGTGTCGGGACAGTGACCATGCAGTCCTTCGAAGTAACAACGGGCGTGACCCTTCCTCCACTGGTGGGCCTGCAGACCGAGCGCGAGGTGACCCGGCTGCTCTACACCGAGGCCGAACTGCTCGACCAGACCCGCTACGTCGACTGGTTCAACACATGCCTGGCCGAGGGCTTGGAGTACCTCGTCCCGGTCCGCACCACACGTGAGCGCAAGCCGGGAGCATCGGAGTTCGCCACCGACAGCTACCACATGCGCGAGACCTACAACACGATGAAGGCCCGCGTGAACCGGCTCCTCACCGAGCACGCCTGGGCCGAGGACCCCGCCTCGCGTACACGTCGCGTCGTGAGCAACATTCGCATCGAGGAGACCGGCCCCGACGAACTCCTCGTCAAGAGCTACCTGAACCTCTACCGCTCCCAGTGGGACACCGCAGACTACGACCTCCTCGTGGCTGAGCGCGTCGACACGGTGAAGAAGGTGGCCGGCCAGTGGAAGATCGCCCGGCGCGAGGTCTTCTTCACCCACACGGTCCTCGGGACCCCGAACCTCGGAGTGTTCCTGTGAGCGCACAGAACGTCACGACGGGGACGAGCGACGAGGTCGTGTCCGAGGGGCCGGTCATCACGATCGTCAACGAGTTCGCCGACATCAGGATCCAGAAGGTGTACACCCGCAACGGGGAGCGCCTTCGCGTCGTGTCGTACCGGCGCGGGACGGAGATCCTGCTGGACGCGATTCAGCTCGAGAGCCTCACCTGGCAGTCGCCTGACGATTTCTCCCGGCTGCTCACCGCATCCGTCGGCCCCGACACCACCGGCTTCGACTCGTCCCTCGGCTAAGTCCTGGTTAGGAACGTCATGACCAAACACCTCATCACCCATCTGCGCTACGCCGCGCTGGCGACGCCGGACCTCCAGCAGCAGCTCGACTTCTACACCAACGTCTGGGGTCTGAAGGAGGTCGACAACGACAGCGGCCTCCACTTTCTCGCCGCCGAGGGATCGCCGGAGAACTATGTGATCCGCCTCCGCCAGGGCGACAAGCGGATGGACCTCGTCTCCTTCGGCGCCGCGAACCCGGCCGACGTCGATGAACTCGCCGGCCGCCTCATCGCCAAGGGCGTGAAGCTCATCCACGAGCCGCGCGCCCTCGACACCCCCGGCGGCGGATACGGCATCCGGTTCTTCGACGGTGACGGCCGCACCGTCGAGGTCTCCGCCGACGTGGCCACCCGCAAGCACCGCAAGATCGAGGAGCGCGAGGGCATCCCGGTCAAGTTGTCGCACTTCGTCGTCAACTCTCCGAGCCCCGAGGCAACGGTGAAGTGGTACATCGACCACCTCGACTTCCGCCTCTCCGACTCACTCAGCCTCCCGCACATGGGGGAGATGATGTGGTTCCTGCGCTGCAACCCGCAGCACCACAGCTTCGCGGTCGGCCGGGCGCCGCACGTCGCGTGGCACCACGCCTCCTTCGAGCTGCGTGATGTCGACACCTTCATGTTCGGCACCGGCCGTGTCCTGCGCGCCGGCGGCGAGAAGGTCTGGGGGACCGGCCGCCACCACGCGGGCGACAACACCTACACCTACTTCATGGACCGCGGTGGCAACTGCGTCGAGTACACCACCGAGTTGGAGATCATCCAGGACGAGGACCTCTGGCATCCGTCCGTCTACGACCTCAGCGTGCCCGAGAACATCGACCTCTGGGGCACCTCCGACCCGTTCACCGAGCTCGTTTCGAAAAAGCAGTTCAACGACCCCGACAAGAGCCTTTTCATGGCTCCTCCCGTCTGATGTGAGTTCTCCGACGAAGCCGGTCCAGCGGGCACGCGTGTGCGACACCACAACAATCAGAACGGGAACACCTCATGTCTTTGCTCGCCAACCACGTCGTCCTTCTGTCCGGCGGCGGCTCCGGAATGGGCCGCGGAGTGGCACGCCACTTCCTCAGCGAGGGCGCCCAGCTCGCGATCCTCGAAATCGTCCCGGAGAAGGTCGAGTCACTGAAGGAGGAGTTCGGCGACGAGGTGCTCGTCATCCAGGGCGACGCCACCAAGTTGGCCGACCTCGATGCCACCAAGCACGCCGTGCTCGAGCGCTTCGGCCGGATCGACTCCTACGTCGGCTGCCAGGGCGTCTTCGACGGCAACATCCCGCTGAAGGACATGCCTGTCGAAAAGATCGAGAGCACCTTCGACGAGCTCTTCCACATCAACGTGATGTCCTACATCCTCGCGGCCCGCGTCTTCGTCGACGAGCTCGAGAAGACCGAAGGCTCCATCGTCCTGACCGCATCCGTCGCCGCGTTCATGGCCGATGGCGGTGGGCTCTTCTACACCGCCACGAAGGGCGCCGTTCGCAGCGTCATCGGTCAGCTGGGCCTGGAGTTCGCTCCGAAGGTGCGGGTCAACGGCATCGCGCCGGCGGGGTTTGCCGGGAGCGAGCTGCGCGGCCCCAAGGCCCTGGCCCTGGACGGTCAAAAGCAGTCCGACATCCCGAAGGAGGCCTTCCTCAACCTGTTCCAGGAGGTCAGCCTTCTGCAGGAGCTCCCGACGCCGGAGGATCACGGTCCGTTCTACGCCCTCCTCGCCTCGAAGACGAACAAAATCGCCACGGGCCAGGTCTTCGTCGTGGATCAGGGCGCGCTCAACCGCCCCTTCCTCAGCGCGCCGCACCGCCCCACCAGCGGCGGCATCGGCTGAGACCCCAAGGAGCATCGAATGTTTCAGTACTTCCCGACCAACTACGTCTGGAACCTGTCGGTCAACATCGCCTTGACGTGCGGCGCCAAAATCGGCGAGATCGACCAAATCTGCAAGCCGCTTATCGAGGTCTCCAAGCAGGGCGACGACACCGGAACCACACAGTTCTTCAAGTCCTGGGTGGAGAAGGCCGACTCGATGGTCAAGCGGGCCGAGGACGACCTCAGGCGTGGCCGCACGCTCGGCGCCGGCGCGCTGTTCAACCGCGCGTGGATCTACTACCTCGTGGCCGAGCGCATGCAGAGCCCTGACTACCCCGAGCGACAGGGCGCCTACGACAAGATGGTCGACACGTTCGCCAAGGCGGTCGAGTACGCCCAACTGCCCGTCGAGTCCGTCGAGATCCCCTACGAGGGGACGTCCTTCCCCGCGCTGTTCATCCCCGCCGAAGGCGTCAACGGCCCGGCCCGCACCATGATCTTCTGCAATGGCCTGGACAGCATGAAGGAGATGCTCTTCGGCACCGGCATCGCCCACGAGTTCGCTCGACGCGGCATCAGCACCCTGATCGTGGACCAGCCCGGCACCGGCGGCGCCATCCGCCGGCGCGGCCTTTACGGCCGCTATGACAGTGAGGTCTGGGCAGGCGCCGCGGTCGACTACCTGCAGACCAGGCGGGACGTCGATGGCGACAAGATCGGCATGATGGGCGTCTCCCTCGGCGGCTACTTCGCACCCCGCGCGGTGGCCTTCGAGAAGCGGCTCAAGCTGTGCGCCGTGTGGGGAGCGAACTACAACTGGGGCGAGCTGCAGAAGCGGCGCCTCCAGCGCGAGGGTGAGAACCCGGTGCCGCACTACTGGCAGCACGTCCAGTGGGTGTTCGGCAAGGACTCGCTGGAGGAGTTCATGGCCTGGGCGCCGAACATGACGCTGGAGGGCGTGGTCGACAAGATCTCCGTCCCCTTCCTCGTCACCCACGGGGAGGACGACAAGCAGATCCCCATGGAGTTCGCGACACCGCAGTACGAGAACGCCGTCAACAGCTCCTTCCGGGAGTTCCACCTCTTCACCATCGACGAGGGCGGCTCGGCCCACGCCGGCGCAGACAATGAGGCCATCGGCGCCTCGTTCATCCCGGACTGGGTCAACGAACACCTCTGAGACCGCGAAGGTCCCGGCGATCACCGCCGAGTCCGTGGTCCGGGCCGCGGACCGGCTCATGACGGCGACCTCCTCGGGCCAGCCCTGTGAGCCGGTCCGCCACCCGATCGGGCGCGACGACGTGCGCGGCTTACGCCGTCCAGTCCCGCATCACTGCGGGGCGGATTGCCGCCGACGCGACCGTCGTCGGCCGCAAGATCGGGCTCACCTCCGAGGCGGTGCAGGCACAGCTCGGAGTCGACCAACCCGACTTCGGCGTCCTTTTCAACGACATGGAGTACGTCGGCGGCGACACGCTTCCGGCAGATGCCGTGCTCCAGCCTCGGGCGGAAGCGGAGATCGCCTTCATTCTGAAGGAAGACCTTTCCGAGGGGGCCTTGGACTACGACCAAGTCAGGGCCGCGATCGACTATGCCGTAGCTGCGATCGAAATCTGCGGCAGCCGCATCGCGGGATGGGACATCAGCTTCGGCGACACCGTCGCTGACAACGCCTCGGCAGGTGCGTTCGTTCTAGGGCCTCAGCGCAAGCGTCTCGACGAGTTCGAGCCCCTCGAGGCCACGATGACGATGAGCATCGACGGCCAGGAGGTCTCGACCGGCACGGGCGCAGCCTGTATGGGCGACCCGATCAATGCCCTCGTGTGGCTGGCCCGCCAGGCCCGTGACCTCGGGGAGCCACTCCAGGCCGGCCAGGTCATTCTCTCCGGCGCGCTCGGTCCCATGCGGCCGATCGCGCCCGGCAACGTCGTGCGCAGCACGGTGGCGGGCCTCGGCTCCGTCACCTTCACAGTAGGAGAGCAGTCGTGACGAAGACGAAGGTCGCGATCATCGGCTCGGGCAACATCGGCACCGACCTGATGATCAAGGTGATGCGCACCAGCCAGCACCTCGAGATGGGTGTCGTGGTCGGAATCGACGCTGAGTCCGACGGCCTCGCGCGCGCCGCGCGCTTCGGCTTCGCGACGACCCACGAAGGCGTCGACGGCCTGATGGCGATGCCGGAGTTCGCGGACGTCGAGATCGTCTTCGACGCCACGTCGGCGAAGGCGCACGAGTACAACGCCAGCAAACTGCAGCCGTTCGGCAAACGGCTGATCGATCTGACGCCGGCCGCGATCGGCCCCTACGTCATCCCGGCGGTCAACCTCGACGAGCACATCGACGCGCCGAACGTGAACATGGTGACGTGCGGCGGCCAGGCGACGATCCCGATCGTCGCCGCGATCTCTCGCGTCGTCCCGGTGGCGTACGCCGAGATCGTGGCCTCCATCGCCTCGAAGTCGGCCGGCCCCGGCACCCGGGCCAACATCGACGAGTTCACCGAGACCACCTCGGCGGCGATCGCCCAGGTCGGCGGGGCCCGGCGCGGCAAGGCGATCATCATCCTCAACCCTGCCGAACCGCCGCTGATCATGCGCGACACCGTGTTCGCGCTGGTCAACGCCCCGGGCCCCAGCACCCTTGAGGAGATCTGCCAGTCGGTGGAGAAGATGGCGGGCGACGTGGCCGCCTACGTGCCGGGCTACCGCCTCAAGCAGCAGGTGCAGGTCACCGAGATCCCGGCCGACCAGCCGGTCGAGAGCCTGCTCGAAGCAGGCGCCGAACGCCCGACCCACCAGGTGTCAGTGTTCCTCGAGGTGGAGGGCGCCGCGCACTACCTCCCGGCATACGCCGGCAACCTCGACATCATGACCTCTGCCGCGCTGCAGATGGCTGAGCGGATCGCGGCCGCGAAGGGCGACAACAACTGATGAGCACTCCCCTCTTCATCCAAGACGTCACGCTGCGCGACGGTATGCACGCCGTCCGCCACCGGATCACCCCCGAGGACGTGCAGCGCATCGTCCTCGCTCTCGACGAGGCCGGCGTCGACGCCATCGAGGTCGCCCACGGTGACGGCCTCGCCGGCTCGTCGGTCAACTACGGCCCGGGCTCCCACACCGACTGGCAGTGGATCGAGGCGGCAGCCGCCGTACTCAAGCGGGCGCGGCTCACCACACTCCTCCTTCCCGGCGTCGGCACCATCCACGAACTCAAGCACGCCTACTCGCTGGGTGTCCGGTCCGTGCGCGTCGCGACCCACTGCACGGAGGCCGACGTCTCCGCGCAGCACATCGCCGCGGCCCGCGGGATGGGCATGGACGTCTCCGGATTCCTGATGCTCTCGCACATGGCGCCCCCGGAGGAGTTGGCGAAGCAGGCGAAGCTGATGGAGTCCTATGGCGCCCACTGCGTCTACGTCACCGACTCCGGCGGTCGGCTGACGATGAACGACGTCGCCGCCCGGGTAAAGGCATACCGCGACGTGCTCGACCCGCAGACCGAGATCGGCATCCACGCCCACGAGAACCTCTCGCTCTCGGTCGCCAACTCCGTCGTCGCCGTCGAGAACGGCGTCTACCGTGTCGACGCCTCACTCGCCGGCCACGGCGCGGGCGCGGGCAACTGCCCGATCGAGCCCTTCATCGCGGTCGCCGACCTGATGGACTTCAAGCACGGCTGCGACCTGTTCAAGCTGCAGGACGCCGCCGACGGCATCGTCCGGCCACTGCAGGACCGCCCGGTGCGGGTCGACCGGGAGACACTGACCCTCGGCTACGCCGGCGTCTACTCGTCCTTCCTGCGGCACGCGGAGAACGCCGCCCAGCAGTACGGCGTCGACGTCCGCGACATCCTCATGGAGTGCGGTCGCCGCCGGCTGGTCGGCGGCCAGGAGGACATGATCATCGACATCGCTCTCAACCTGCTCGCCCAGCAGGAATGATCCCGCCTCCACCTGAACCGCTCCGGATCTGATGGGGCATCTCCAGCGAACGCTGACGGTTCAGACGGCCGGTCAGCGGCTGGCGCGGATCATCACGGTGAGGACCGGCGAGGCCGGTGACGGTTGGCTCTGGCCGATGTCTTCGTACCCCCACGACTTGTAGAGCGCGTGGACCTTTCCGTCGCCGGCGGCCGGGTTGACCATGAGTGTGACGTACGGCTCGCCGCGCGCGGCGAGGAGCGCGTCGTGGATGCGGCGGGCGGTGCCGGTCTTCCGCCAGGCCGGCCGGACGCCGATCTCCTTCAGGGCCATGGCAGGGAGCTCGGTGTACTCCTCCGCCGGGGCCGGGCTGGTGCGCTGCCAGTAGCGGTCGCCGTGCGCGATGGTGTTGCCGTAGGCGTAGCCGACCGGATGTCCGTTCGTATACGCGAGGACGGCCGTGAACCCCGGGTCGGTGCCGTGCCGGTCCAAGCGCTCGCCGAACGCGGTGACCGCGTAGTTCGGCAGGTGGAGCAGCGGGGCGCGCACGTCGGCGTACACGTCGAGGAGGTCGCCGCGGACGGTGTCGAGGGTGGTGAACCTGCGCAGTTCGATGGCGGGCGCCGTGGTCATGCGGCCATCCTCCAGGCGGCGGCGTGCTCGGTCCAGGTCTGCACGCTGGGGCTGCCCGGCGCGATGGCACGCAGCGCGGCCCCGAACTCCTGCAGCATGCGTGTGACCCGAGCGTGCTGGGTGGCGGCGTCGGCGGGGACCTTCATCGCGGTGGCCGTGGCGGATTCGGGGGCGCCCTGCGCGAGCTGGGCGTGTGCGAGCCGGGTCGTGGTGATGGCCAGGGACCGCACCATGTGAGGCCGGAGGGCGGACAGGCAGCGGTGGGCGTGGTACTCGGCGGTCGGGTAGTCGCCGAGTGCCAAGTGCGCGGAGAGGGCCAGGGCGTCCAGCTCGGCCTGGTCGTAGAAGGCGAGCATCCACACCGGCCGGTAGTCGGCGGGGTCGGCGCGCAGCATGGCGTCCTGCGCCTGCTCGAACGCGCGCCGGGTTCCGGTGCGGTCCTGCGCCGCGCCGTGGATGGCCCCCTGCCGGGCCAGGCCGAGGGACGCGAACAGGGGGTCACGGCGTGTGAGGTGCAGGTTGCGGGCGACGTCGTTGGCGGCGAGCGCGTCGGCGGGACGGCCCATGTGCCGGTACATGGTTCCCGCGTGACTCCAGATGCGGAACTTGATCGCCTGATCGCCGGACATCTCGGCGAGGGCTTGGGCCTCACGCATGTGCGCCTTGGCGATGTCGTAGCGCCGGCCGTCGATGGCGGCCCACATCGCCGACGAACGGAACGCCGCTGCGGAGGCGTAGAGGCTGCTGCGTACACGCTGGCTGGCGCTGCCGGCGTTCTGGAGGTTCAGTGCCTCGTCGGCGAGCGCGGCGGCCCGCTGCTCGATGCCGAGTTGGCCGCCGTGGCGGTGGTCGCTGGCGATGATTTCGGCGAAGCGCTTCTGCAGACGGTCGACGTCGCTCATGCCGATACGGCGCGGCGATGCGGTGCCGGGAGCGGCGGCTGCCGCGGCAGCCGCCGCTGCGATGCCGCCGACGAGGGTACGGCGCTTCATGTCGGGGTCCTCCTGCTGCGGTGGGGCTGGGGTGGACGGAGTCCGGCCCCGTGGGACGAACCCTAGAGCGATGGCGGGCAGACCGCTGACGTCTTCAAGTGCCTTGCGAGTAGCCGATTTTGGCCACATGACCCGGCCTGCCTTCCAGGCCCGGACTGATGAGCCGTCGAGGCCACCAGGTCGCCCGGTCAGCTGCTCTAAGGCCTTGTTCACAGCGTCAGAAAGGCTGTTGGAGCTGTAGCCGTGTTCGGCCATCCACGCCTCAAGAACGGTGTTGCGCGTGGTGTCCATGTCCGCACGGTAGCTCTCACGCCCCCACACTCACCAGGTAAACAGAAGGTCAAATCGCCCTAGGTCCTTCCGCGGGAGGGACGGCTGATCGCCCTAATCGCCTTGCTCGAAAAGGGAGTTGTCTTGTTGTCGGTCGCCCGCCACGCCCCACCGTACGGGCGGCTGCTGACGGCCCGGCCCGCCCCTGAGGTTCCCCCGCAGGGGTGGGCCGGGCGCAGAGACAACCCGAAGGCTCCCCCTGATGACGAGTCTCACCAAGCAAGTTCACGTCGCCTCTGTGGGTCATCCCGCCTATAGCCAGACCTTCCCCTGCGAGCCGTCCACGGCCGAGATCGGCCGCCGGCTCCTCCGGGACGTCCTCGGCATATGGCATCTCGACAACCTCGCCGACCAGGCCGCGCTGATCGTCACAGAGCTGATCGCGAACGCCGCCAGGCACACTCCGTGCCACGAGATCCGCCTGTTGGTCGAGCGGCCGAGCGCGACACGGCTGCGTGTCGGGGTGTTGGACCGGGCGCCGGCGCGCTTGCCGGCTCTCAGCCAGGCCGATGGCGATGACGAGTCGGGCCGCGGGTTGCTCCTCATCGACGCAGTCGCCGACTGCTGGGGATACGACCTGCACGGCTCGGGCAGGCGCCCATGGGGCAAAGAAGTCTGGGCCGAACTCCGCGTCAAGGACGGCGCGTGAAGACCCCGGCCACGGCGAGCCCGCCGCTCCCGCACGTCGCCCACCTCCGCCCCGCCAGCAGATGGCCATGGACTGTGCCCTCTGCGCCCGCCCGCTGGGAGCGAGTGGCCGGGTGCTGGGTGAGGTACGCCACCGGGGCCTGCCGTTCCGGCTCTGGGCCTGCATACCCGACTGCCAAAGGGTCGGATCGGCCATCCCGACCACCTGAGAGAAGGAGACATTCTCCCGTGGAGTGGCCATGGCTCACCGGTGATTGCCGGCTCGGCTGTGAGCGCACCGGAGTCCTGGTGATCTGGCTCGGCCCGGTGCAGTGGGATGGGCAGCACGCCCTCTTCTGCGCGTGCGAGCCGTGCCTCGACCGCCTCAAGGCTCAGGCACTCGCCTACTTCATGGAGCGGCAGCCGGCGTCCGCTTGATCAGACTGCCGGCACACGACTTCCCGGCGTGAGGCAAGCAGCCCGCGAGGACTTCCTGCGCGGGGCACGTCCCCTCGTGCCGGGAGGCCAGGAACCGTCCAGGGAGCCAGCCGTTCGGCAGCTCTCCGCTTGATGGGGCCTGGTGTGCACCAAAGTCCAGCAACACACCAGCAATTACGAGGAGTTGGAGCATGACCCGTAACACCGTAGTTCCCAGCCTTACCGAAGTGCGTCCCCAGATCCCGGGGGCATCGGACGGCTTCGATTTGGACGTCTCCCTCGTCGAGATCGCCGACCCGGCGGGCCTGGTCAACCTGACCGACGACAACTGCGGGTCCACCTGTGGCGCCTGCACCACCAACGTCGCCTGACCCGGACCGCAGGTCACCCTGGTCTGGTGCCGCCGCGTCCCGGCGCGGCGGCACCAGCCGCCCGTCCCCTCGCCCTACGGAGGTAGTGGTGGTTGCTCAGCCCGCAGCGTTCCGAACCGGCTCCACCGCTCTCATGCGCGCCGTGGCCCGGCCGTCCCTGCCGGTTCCTCCGTGCCCTGCCCTCGATGACCGCTCGCCCAGCGGTTCGGCGGCCTGCGTGGCGTGGCTGCGCGCGATCTGGGCGAACACGGACATCACCGAAGCACTGCAACACTCCAGCCCGGTTCTGGCCGCGCAAGTACGGGCCCTGTACAGGGCCGAGCGTCCTCTCCTACGGGATGTGCGGCGCGCGGCGCTGTCTGTGGCCCGTTACCTGCTGCGGGCCCAGCACCGGGCGACGCCCTTCGGTCTGTTCGCCGGCGTGGCCACCGCGGAGTTCGGCCCGCAGGCACGTGCAGACTGGGGCGAGAAGCACGTGGCCGTCGGCCGCGCGGGGGCAGAGTGGTTGGCCGCCGTGGTCGAACGGTTGGAGACGTGCCCGGACCTCCTCGACCTGCTGCCCGTCGTCGTCAACAACACCGTGACGAGCCGGGGAGACCGGCTGATCGTGCCGTTCCAGCCCGACGTCCAGGACGACCGGACTCGCGCGGTCGAGGCGTCCCTGGCCCTGACCGAACCGGTGCGCGCGGTCCTGGCCGCGACCCGGGCGCCGATCCGGTTCGGCACCCTCGTGGACAAGCTCCGGGCGGAGTTCCCCGAGGCCGGACTGGAGAAGGCGCGTCGCCTGCTGGAGGAACTGATCCAGCGGCGGGTGCTGATCACGAGCCTGCACGCGCCGAGCACCGAGACCGACGCCCTCCGGTACCTGCTCAGCCAACTCGACGCGGTCGACGCCCGAAGCCTTGCCCTGGTCGCGGAGACGGTACGCGAGCTGCATGCGGTCCAGGCGGACCTGGAGGAGTGCGCCACGCACGCCGGCAGGGACAGCGTCGCGGCACGGATGCGGACTCTTGTTCCTGGCCTGCGCCGCCATCCCATCGCGTTCGACCTGCGCCTGGACGCACAGATCGTGCTACCGGACGAAGTAGCCCGGGAGATCGAGCGCGCCGCCCTCATCCTGACCCGGGTGAGCACCCGCCCGTACGGGACCGCCGCGTGGGACGAGTACCACCAGCGGTTCTACGAGCGGTACGGCATCGGCACGATGGTGCCGCTCGCGGAGGTCGTGGCGGACAGCGGCACGGGATATCCCGATGGCTACCCGGGCACTCCGGTCGGCGTGCGTCAGCCTCGCGTCTCCGCTCGGGATGACGCCCTCGTACGGCTGGCGCAGGCCGCCGCGCTCGACGGACTCGACGAGGTGGTCCTCACCGACGAACTGATCGCGGCCCTGGACGTGGGGCCCGATGAACCCCGGGTGCCACCGCACTTGGAGGTGGGGGTGCGGGTGCACTCAGCCAGTCTGGGGGACTTGCAGCATGGGCAATTCCGGCTGGAGGTCGTGAGCGTGTCCCGAGGCGCCGGAGTGTCCACGGGGCGGTTCCTCAGCGTGCTGGCCTCCACCGACCGCGAGGTCCTGGCCGCAGAGCTCGCCGATCTCCCGGCCGCGGACGGCAACACCGTGCCCGCACAGCTCTCCTTCCCGCCGCTACTTCCCGAGAGTGCCCACGTCACCCGCGCTCCACAGGTCCTCCCCACTGTGGTCAGCCTCCAGGAGCACCGCGCCCCGGCGGACGCCGTCCTTACCCCGGAGGATTTGGCAGTGGGGTGCGACGGCCGTCGCATGTACCTCGCCGTCCCGGAGCGAGGCCACCGTGTTGAGGCCATCGGGATCAACGCGCTGAACCTGCACACGCACACGCCGCCGCTGGCGCGCTTCCTCACGGAGCTGTCCCGCGCCCAGTGCGCGCAGGTCACCGTGTTCGACTGGGGCGCCGCAGCAGCGATGCCGTTCCTGCCGCGCCTGCGGTACGGGCGCATCGTGCTGGCCCCGGCACGCTGGCGGCTGGAGACAGCCGACCTGCCAGGCCGCGCTCGCCCCCGGGCCGAGTGGGACGCCGCCGTCATCGACTGGCGAGCCCGGCGACGGCTGCCGCGCCGCGTCCACCTCGTCGAGGACGACCGACGTCTCTTCCTTGACCTCGACGAAGCCGGCCACCGGACGCTCCTGCGCCAACACCTCGACCGTACCCGCCTGGCCGTGCTCACCGAGGCCCCGGAACCGGAGGCGTACGGCTGGTGCGACGGGCGAACCCACGAGGTCGTAGTGCCCCTCAAGGCGACCCGGCCGCCGGCGTGGCCGCCCACGCCCGCCCCAACCCGAGCCCGTTCCCTCTCCCCGGCACAGATCCAGACCCCGGCCTCCTCCCCGGCGCTTTTGGCCACCCTGTATGGAGACCCCCGCCGCCAAGACACCCTGCTGTCCCAGCACCTTCCTGGCCTCCTCGAACAACTCGGCAACCCACCGTGGTGGTTCATCCGCTTCCGCGACCCGGACCAGCACCTCCGCCTACGCATCGCCCTCCCCGACCCGGGAGCTTTCGCCCGGACGGCCCGCACGGTGAGCGCGTGGGCCGACGAACTGCGCGGCGCCGGCCTGCTGGCCGACCTGCGCTACCCCACCTCCTACCGCGAGATGGGTCGCTGGGGCTCCGGCGCCGCATGGGACGCGGCCGAGGAGGTGTTCCGGGCGGACTCGCGCGCCGTCCTGGCCCAGCTCGCGCAGCCGCAGCGCCCCAACCAGCGCACGCTGGTGGCGGCCCACACCGTCGCCGTCGCCTCCGCGTTCCTCGGCAGCGCCGAAGCGGCAATGAGGTGGCTGATCGACCACATCCCGCCGACCGCCCCCGTGCCCATTCCGCGCCCGCAGTTCACCGAGGCCGTACGGCTTGCCGACCCCCGCGACGACTGGGCGGCGCTGCGCGGTGTCCCGGGAGGGGACGCCATCGTGTCGGGATGGGCAGACCGGGATACGGCGCTCGCCGCATACCGGCCGCACCTGCCGGGCCCGGACACCCAGGGCATCGCCGTCGACGACGTCCTGACTTCCCTGCTGCATGTCCATTTCGTGCGGCACGTCGCGGTCAACTTCCCCGAGGAAGAGGTGTGCCTCTATCTGGCGCGTGCCACCGCCTGGCCTGGACCGCCCGCACCACCAAGAGGCCGTCGTGACCGCCCGTCCCGCTCTCGACCTGGTCGACGCCGTTGCATCTCAGCTTGCCGACCCCGATACGGCGTTCCGCAGGCCCCGGGCAGCATCCTCCTACCGGCAGCACCTCGCCTACGGCCCTCCCGGCATCGCGCTCCTGCACATCGAGCGGGCAGCGGCCGGTCTGGGATCGTGGCAGCGCGCCCACGACTGGCTCGCCGCCGCCTCGCAGAAGCCGTTGACCAGCGGCCCCGACAGTCACCCCTTCTATGGAATGCCTGCCTTCGCCCACGCCCTGGCCTGCGCCGCCAACCACCTACCCGGCTCCTACCATCGCGCCCTGAACACGATGGACCGACAGATCGAGGTCGACGTCGCGCGCCGTCTCGACGCCGCACACCGCCGCATCGACGCTGGACGCCTGCCGCGGCTCGCCGAGTTCGACACCATCCGGGGCCTCACCGGATACGGTGCCTACCTCCTGCGCCGCAACCCCGGCAGCTCCACGACGCACGCCGTTCTCGACTACTGCGTGCGCCTCACCGAACCGATCACCCACCACGGCGAGACCCTGCCGGGTTGGTGGACGGAGACTGGGCCTTCGGGCAGCCCGGACGACCGATTCCCCGGCGGGCACGCCAACACCGGCATGGCCCACGGCATCGGCGGCGTGCTCGCGCTCCTGGCCCTCGCCGCCCGGAGCGGCGCCTTCACCGACGGGCATCACGCGGCACTGCGCACCATCCTGGCGTGGCTGGATCGCTGGCAGCAGGAGACCGGCCGCGGACCGGCCTGGCCCTACTGGATCACCCGGGACGAGTTGCGGACCGGTCGCCTCGCTCCGTCCGCGCCCCGGCGGCCGTCCTGGTGCTACGGAACCGCCGGCCTTGCCCGCGCCCAGCAACTCGCCGCGCTCGCCCTCGGCGATACCGGCCGCCAGGTCGACGCGGAGAACGCCCTCGTGGTCGCCCTCACCGATCCCGACCAGCTGAAGGCCACAACCGACACCGGTCTGTGCCACGGCTTCGCCGGCCTTGCCCACATTGCCGCCCGTACGGCCGACGACGCCCACCCCTCGACCGTGGGCCGACTCCGCGCCGTGATCCCGGCGTTCCTGACTGCGGTCCATCCACCGGGCACCGACCCCGATCTCGCCGCCACGGCGCTCATTCAGGACGAGGAACGGGGCCCCGGTCTGCTTGACGGCGCCGCCGGCAGAGCCTTGGCGCTCCTCGCGTCCAGCACCGCCGCACCGCCCCGGCCCGCCTGGGACACCTGCCTGCTCATCGCCTGATCCGCCGACCGAAGGACCCCTATGCCCTCTGACCGCTGGCAGCAGCACAACATCACCTTCGCCGACCGCGGGAGCGCCCGCCGCGCCATTGCCGAACGCCTCGGTCCCGCCCTGATCGCGGCCGAGGCCGACGGGCAGCTCACCGGCTGGTGGTTCATGAACAAGCAGCCCTGGCCACTGCGGTACCGCGCTGAGGAGCCCTCACCGGTCATCGAGTTGCTACTGAGCGATCTCGTCGACGACGGCGTAGCCGTGTCGTGGCTGCCCTGCATCTACGAGCCCGAGGTCGACACGTTCGGCGGCCCGGACGTCATGGACGTCACCCACGAACTGTTCCACAGCGACTCGCGCCACCTGCTCACCTACCAGCCGGGCCCGGAACACCTGGGACGCAGGGAGACCGCCGTCCTGCTGACGAGCGCCATGATGCGGGGTGCCGGACTCGACTGGTTCGAACAGGGCGACGTGTGGGCAAAGGTCGCTGCCCTCCGCCCGACCGCCAGCCCTCCACCACCCGAACGAGCCGCCGAACTGGCCTCGGCCATACGGAAGTTAATGACCGCCGATGTCCGCGGCCTCTGCCGCCAGGGAGGCCCGATGCCCGCGCACGACGCATGGGTGAGCGCCTTCGAACGGGCGGGAGCCACGCTCGCCGACCTCGCCAACCGAGGCGCTCTCACCCGCGGCCTGCGAGCCATCCTCGCCCATCACGTGATCTTCCACGCCAACCGTGCCGGTCTCCCCCGGGACGACCAAAGCGCCCTGTCCCACATCGCACGAGAGGTCATCATGGGAACGAGTGACAGCACCGCGTCGCCCGCCGAGGCAACGGCCGACGCCGATAGCGTCGGCGCGGTGAACACCGACACGATCGCCACCCCCACGGCGGACGCCGAGCGCCTCCGCAACGCCCTGGTCGACCAGCTTCGCGCGGACGGACATGCCCGTACGAGCGCCGTCGAGAACGCGTTGCGGACCGTGCCGCGCCACGTGTTCGTGCCCGATGCTTCGCTCGAAGACGCCTACGCCAACGCCCCGGTGCACATCAAGTACGACACCGACGGCACGTCCATCTCCTGCGCCTCCCAGCCGAGTGTCGTCGCCCTCATGCTGGACCAGCTCGGCGCCCAGTCCGGCGAGAACATCCTCGAACTCGGCGCAGGCACCGGCTACAACGCCGGTCTGCTTGCCCATCTGGTCGGCGAGAGCGGACACGTGACCACCCTCGACGTCGACGACGACCTCGTGGAGGGCACCCGCGCGCACCTCGCCGCCGCCGGCATCGCCAACGTCGAGGCCGTGACTCGCGACGGAGCCCTCGGCCACGCCGAAGGAGCGCCGTACGACCGGATCATCGCCACCGTGGGCGCCCACGGAGTGCCGCACGCCTGGCTGCAGCAGCTCGCCCCCAGCGGCCGGCTGCTCATCCCCCAGCGCCTCAAGGGCACGGTCTCTCGCTCCATCGCCTACGAGCGGCGCGACGGCCGATGGGTGTCCCTCGGCAGCGAGATGAACACCTTCATGCCACTCCGGCGGGGCATCGCTGACGACGACCGTCGTGTCGTCCCACTCAGCGCGGACGGTACCGTCCGGCTTCAGGTCCCCGCCGGCCAGAACGTCGACGCCGACGCCCTTGCCGGTGTCCTGGACCAGCCGCGTACCGAGGAGTGGACTGGCATGACGGTCCGCGCCATGGAGTCGCCGGAGTGGATGGAACTGTTCGTCACCTGCTCCCTTCCCTCTGGCCTGATCCGGATGCTGTTCCCCCACAGCGCCAAGGGCACTCTGCTCACCGAGGATCCATACCCCTCGTCGACGGCGGCCGTCGACAAGGGAGCCGTCACGTACCTGGCGCGCCGCTTGTCGCAGGATAAGACCCCCGAGAGCGGCAAGCTCTGGGAGTTCGGCGTCATCGGCCACGGCCCCGGCAGCGACGGACTGGCCACGAAGGTCGCCGACGCCATCCGTACCTGGGACCGGGAGTACCGCGGCCGTGAGGCCACGTTCGAGATCCAGCCCCTTGACGCCTCCGCCATCGAGCAGCGCCCCGGCCTCTTCGCCCTCGACACCCCGCTGAACCGCATCGTTGTCGACTGGCAGTGACGCCCCGCACGTAGTGGACGGTGCCCGTCGGCGTACGGCTGGCGGGCACCGTCACCTCAACAGTTCCCACTCACGCCCGGGGGGCCCATGGACCCGCACGGACCCACAGCCCAGCGCTTTCCGCTCGTCGCCCGATTCCGGCCCGCCTGCCTGCCCCTGCCCGAGCGCGTGCGCGCGCTCGTCGACCTGGCCGACAGCGCGGTGAAGAAGACTGAGCAGGGCCTCGCCTCGGCCGTCTACAACCAGGCGGCGCTCCTCGCCTCCGATCTCGGCCTTCCCGACCTCGCGCGCGAGATGTGCCACCAACACGCCGCCGCCTACCTCCATGCCTGCCCCTTGCCCGGCATGAGCGCGATCCGAGGACTGGAACCGGTCGTCAACCTCGCCCGCCTCCAGATCCGCGCCGGCCGCGTGGACGAAGGCCGCCGACGACTGCTCGACCTGTACGAGGCAGTCGAGGCGGGCACAGCTGCTCGGTTCGAGGGCATCGCGGTACCGGCGGACCTCACCGAGACCGACGAGGACCGCCACGAGGTCCGTGCGTGGCTGTGGCGCGTACTCCTCGCCGACGGCACACGCACCCTCACCACCGAGGGACGATGGGCGGAGGCCCTGGCTCACATCGAAGCTCACCGTGGCGTGGGCAGGCGGATGCTCGACGGGCGCCAAGTCGCCGTACTCGCCGTTCTTGTCGCGGGTGACACGGCAGAGGCCGCTGTTCTCCTCGCCGACACGATGCCCGGGGACACGTGGGAGCAGGCCGTCACGGCATGTCTGGCCACTCTGTTCCGCCGCGACGCCGGGCTGCCGGTCGACGGTCATCTGACCGACCTGGTGACCACCTACTTTGAGCGGAAGACCGAACCTGGGATGACCGTCTTCGATGTCAGGCTCGGGCTCACCGTTCTCGACGCGATCGGCTCCACCCAGGCGCCCGGTGCGCGCCGCATCGTCGAGGAACTGCACCGTAGGACGACGGATGCCGAAGACGGCTACGCGGCCCGCGAGAACCTGGCGAACCCCCTGTTCACCGCGCTCGCCACAGACCGGCAGGAGCAGGACTGCCGCGCTCTGGTGCGTGCTTGTGCCCTTGGCACAGGGGCCATTTCGGACAAGCTGCAAGCCGAACTGACAATGGCTGTGCGCGCCAGCGACAGTGTGATCCGCGAAAGCCTCGCATGCTCAGAGCAGTTGGCTCCCTGAGTGCTGCCCCGGAAGGTTGTCAGTCCTCGTTCATAGGATCACGGCATGTCCGATGCCTTCACCGTCCTGTGGACCCATGACACATGCCGTGCTCTGCGCAAGGAGGGGCGCACGGGCGAGCGCCCGCCGGTTGCTTTCAGCGGTGTGCATTCTTCCCTGCCTGCCTGGTCAGGTGCCCGTGCTGGGGACGAGGTGTACGCGCTGCACGTCAACCGGGGCGTCGTGTTCGTGGTGAGCCGGATGCGGGTGATCGACAGGGAACGGCGTGACTGCTGCGGCACCGCCCCGGCAACATGGCAGGACCCGGCCTTTTCCGGGCACGGCGACTGGTCGATGCTCGGTGCCAACGGTTGCGGCGCAGCGGCAGTGCACGTGGACGCGACGCCCGTACGCTTCGACATGCCGATCCCCGGCGATCTCCTGGCAGGGCTTACCTGGCGAAACCGCCGAGGCCAAACCCGTGGTCTGAAGTACGTGATGGACGGCCGTCTCGAGCGTTCGATCAGCCTCCAGGGGTTCTACCGCCTGACCTCCGAGTCGGCCGGCGAATTGGCGAAGATCGTCGACACCCCTGCCCCTTGACGCTGACGCCTGTGGACGAGCAGGCGACCGGATCACCCGCGCTGGGGCCATTCCTCCTGTAGCACCGATCCGTTTTTCGTCGCCCAGCACGTTGCAGTCGTCGGCTCCCCGGCTGTGCGTGAGGTCGTGATCAGTGACGCCGGTCTTGTGTCGACTGCGGGGGCAGGGCGGTTGCTGCCGGGTGGAGCGGGGCACTGGGGCGCTGTGCTGTGCTGCGGGCCTGTGCGGCGCGGGCGCGTGCGCTCGGTACCGGTCTGGTGCTGAGGCGTTGGATGCGCCAGGTCAGGACCCGCGCAGGGCGGTGGGCGTCGGCCAGGGCACGCTGGTCGGCGGCTTGCTGGAGAAGCCGTTCCGGGTCGTGGCCGGCTGCTTCGGCTTTGGTGAGAGCGCTGGTCAGGGCGTTGAAGGCGGGGTCTTCGATGATGTGCTCGGCGTGGTCGGGCACGGCCCGACGGATGTGGTGGATGTGCCGGTCCACCGTCTGCTGGGGAGGCCGACGCTGGGCGAGGGTGGCCAATGGTGCTGCTGCGGCCTGGTCGTAGGCGGCCTGGAGGTGCAGCAGCGTCTGGTGGGCGGCGGCAACCTGCTGGTTGTGGTGCCGAAGCCGGTGCCAGCGGGCGGCGGCGATGACGACGAGGACCGCGACGTCCAGGAACATCGCCAGGGTGTTGCCGTCCCGGGGAGCGGGCTCGCGGAGCATCGCCCGCACGGCGCCGCGCAGGGCGCGGGCGTGGTGGTGTTCCGCCTGGACGCGGGAGCGGGTGGCGCGCTCGAACGCGGCTGCTGCCTCCTGGAGTCGGGGGCGCAAAGCGTGGGGTGCGAGGAAGGGGAGGACGTCGAGAACTTCGCCGAAGGCGGCGAGGTGGGCCTGGGCGGCTTCGCCGTCGGCTTGGTCGAGGTGGCGAGGGATGCGTTCCGCGGAGGCGGCGGCCTGGTGCCAAGGGCTGGCCCTGTGCCGGTCCGGTCGGCCGCTGGACTGCGGGGCAGTGCTCTCCAGGCGTTTTTGGATCTTGGGGAAGGATAGGTCTGGGGCGAGTTCGGAGCCGGAGAACCAGACGGGCTCGTTGTCAGCAGTGGTGGTGTCTTTGCTGGCGACCTTATAGCCGCGTACGTCGCCGGAAGGGAAGTACACGACTTCGACCAGCATGCCGTCGGTGTGGCTGAGCAGGCGGATGAACTCCTCGGTGCTGGTGGTGGCGGCCACTGCGGTGCGGACGATGGTGCGTAGGCGTTCACGAGCCGGCTTGTCCTGGCCTTGGCGGCGGGCCTTTTCCTGTTCGGCGCGGGTGGGGCGCTTGGCGGCGGTGCGGTCTCCGCGGGTGACTTGGAAGAGGCCGTATTCCTTTTCGATGGTGGCGAGTTCGCGGTCGGCGGTGAGGTAGTCGTTCCAGTGGCGCGCGGTGCGCAGGTCGCCGCGGACCTTGGTGGCGGCGATGTGGATGTGGTCGGGTGCGTGGCGGACGGCGACCCAACGGCAGCCGTCCGGGTCGTCCTGGGGCGCGATGCCGGTGGCGGCCACAACGCGGCGGGCGATGTCGGCCCACTCCTCGTCGCTGAGGTGGCGGTCGGTTGTGGCGGCGCGGAGGGAACAGTGCCAGACGTGCCGCTCGGGGGCTCGGCCGAGTCGGCGGGCTTGCTTGACGCGGAGGTCGAGGTCGGCCACGAGGAGCTTCTTTGTGGCGGTGAAGTCGTCGGTGCGGCCGGGGTCGGGGGCGAAGCCGTCCCAGGAGGCGACGAGGTGGGGGTCGGTGTGGTCTTTGGCCTTCTTGGTGTCGAACAGGTAGCGGATCAGGCCGGCTGTGTCCTTGCCGCTGCTGATCTTGGCGATCACCGGGCCGCCTTCTTGGTGACGGTCTGGTTCGCCGCTGCCGCGATCGCGCTGATGGCAGCGCGGACCGCGCCCAGGGTGCGTTCGGTCTGGGCCAGGGTGGCGGTATCCCCAGGATGTGGATGACCGCCGGAGTTGAGCTTCCGAGCGATCTGATTGGCGTTGTTGCCGATCTTGGCGACCTGCTCACGCAGGGCGGTCAGCTCGTCGATGTAGTCGTCGAGCGGCGTGCGCTGGCCGGGTAGGGCGAGGTCGCCGTGGATGTGGGCCATGACGACGGCGCCGACGTAGTGGGCGCCGGCGATGTTGAGCGACCGGGCCTTGGTGAGGATGGAGGTCTTCTCTTCGACGCTGTAGCGCACATCGACGCGTTCCTTGCGCTGGGTGTCTTTGCGCTTTCGGCGACGGGCGATGCGGTGAAGGGCGGCGGCTTCGGAGGCGCGCGGCAGGAAGACGGCCGCGGCCTTGGCGGGCTGTTCCCCCTCGGGTGCCCCCTGGCGCCCGAGGATCTCCGCCACCCCTGGGGCGGAGCCCCCATTGGACCGGCCCTTGGACGGTCCAACGGCATACCTTGCTGCTGTTCGGTGGGCCGGCCTGGAGGGTTCCCTGCGGTGGCCGGAGGGGGCGTCGTCTGTGGGGTTGTCGTGCACAGTGTGCTCCGGTGGCAGGTGGGCAGGGCTTCGTCACGTCCGTCCCGTGGCTGGTCAGGACAGGTACGGACAGGCATGCAGGTACGGATCGATCCGTTGCGGCGAGGAAGTCCGTCCCCGCGCTGACCTGCGCGGGGACGGATGGGACGGACTGAGACGGTCCCAGAGGGAGGCGAGTCAGCGGGCGCGCTTGAGGCCGGTGGTGCCGGGCAGGCCCACGGGTAGCGACCCGGTCGGAGGGGCAGGCGGTTTGCTCTGGGTTGGACGTGCGGGCGCGGACTCGTGTCCATCTGCGCTGGCTGGCCGGGCGGTGGTGGGGTCGGGGCAGTAGCGGGCCCAGGCGTCGAGGAACTGGTTGCGGGCGTATGCCTTGGCCTGGCGGCCCTGTTCGAAGTGGGAGTTGGCCGGGCGGATGTCGAAGTCCCTGAGTAGCGCCGACAAATGGTAGGCATTCAGCCCTTTGGTGCCGTAGTCCGGCCATGGAGATTCGGCGTCTGCCAGTAGCGCGGCGAGCAGGTCCTGCGAGCGCAGGGCCTCTTTGTTTCCTTCCTGTTCGAAGACGCGGCGGATGTCACGCAGCAGCCGTGTCTTCAGGGTCGTCTGCTCGTCTTGGACGGCCTCGTGCTGAGCCATCGCCAGGCAGGCGGTACGGGCGCTGGTGGGCCAGTGGCCGCCGGCCAGGTCGGCGACGATGATCAGCGGCTCCCAGGTGTCCGCAGCCCGGTCCTCGACCGGCATCGCCGGCACCAGACCGGCAGCCGCGCCACGCAGCGGGGTCAGCCACGCGGTCAGTGCGTTGTGGCAAACCGGATCTCGTTCGAGGTGTGCGGCGCGGGTGGCCATCTGGACGGAGGTTCGGGTGCGGCCACGGGCATGAAAGAACGG
>NZ_JBIAIV010000055.1:0-42425 GCF_042871645.1 Streptomyces sp. NPDC005774
CGGCCAACCGGAAACGCATGCTGCCCGGAACCGAAAAACCACCCCGAAACCAATCACACCGCGCGATCAGAGATCACGCGGTGGATCGAGGCTCAGAGACCGTTTGGCCCTGTTCCTGGCCGCCGCACTGGGAGTCGCGGGGCTCACCGCGACCGGCCAGACCGCGACCGCAGCCGAGGACGACCCGGTGGACATCCACGGACTGAAGGGCGAGTACTACACGCAGTCCGCCCCCGGCGCCTTCGACTTCCACGAGCTCAAGGCCACCGCCTTCGACCCGCACCTCGACTTCGACAACCTGGAGCCGCGGCTGAACTTCACCACCGGCCGGTCGGACGACGTCAGCGTCCGCTGGACCGGGAAGATCGTGCCGGAGAAGACCGGCGCGCACACCTTCTCGATCATCGGAGACAACGGCTTCCGGCTGTGGATCGACGGCCGGCTCGCCATCGACCACTGGGTCGACGACTGGGACCGCGAACAGAGTGCCGAGCCGATCGAGCTGACCGCCGGCCGGGCCCACGACATCAAGGTCGAGTACTTCGAGCACTACGGCGGCTCCAACCTCCACCTGCGCTGGACCGAGCCCGGCGGCACCAAGGAGGCCGTGCCGCAGTCCGCGTTCCGTCTGCCGGACGGCTTCGACTACGACGGCTCCCTCGCCGCCACCGTCCTCGGTTCCGGACGCACTCTGAAGCTCGACTTCCCGCGCCCGCTCGCCGCGCCCCCGGCCGGACTCACCGACCACGTCAACGCGGTCATCGGCGGCGCGCAGTGGCCGCTGACCGGCGCCGAGCGGGACCCGGCCGACCCCAAGGCCCTGCTCGTCACCCTCGGCGAACCGGTCGTGGGCAACAAGACCGGCACCGCCCGCGGCACCGCCGACGTCCGCTACGACGGACAGGGCGGCCTGGCCACCGCCGACGGCGACCGGGTGGACGCGTTCATGAGCAGCGGACCCAACCGCTCCACCCACGAACTGACCACCGAGTGGGCCGACGAGGTGGGCCCGGACAACGCTCTTCCCGAGTACCCGCGCCCCCAGCTCACCCGGGACCAGTGGCGCAACCTCAACGGGCAGTGGCAGTTCGCCGCCGCGGAGGAGGGGGAGCGGCCGCCCGTGGGGAAGACGCTCAAGGAGCGCATCCTGGTCCCGTACCCGGTGGAGTCCCGGCTCTCCGGCATCCAGCGGCACGAGGACCGCATGTGGTACCGCCGCACCTTCACCGTCCCCCGAGACTGGAGCATCGGTTCCGGCAAGCGGCTGCGGCTGAACTTCGGCGCCGTCGACTGGCGGTCCGAGGTGTACGTCAACGGCACGAAGGTCGCTGACCACGAGGGCGGGTACGACAAGTTCAGCGCCGACGTCACCGACGCGCTGAAGCCCGGCCGCACCCAGGAACTCATCGTCGGCGTGTACGACCCCACCGACGCCGCCGACGGCGAGAATCCGCCGCTCGGCAAGCAGCGCCTGGACCCCAGCGGCATCTGGTACACGCCCAGCTCGGGCATCTGGCAGACGGTCTGGATGGAACCGGTCGCCCGTGACCACGTCGACTCCCTGAAACTGGTGCCCGACGTGCCCGGCGAACGGCTCACCGTGGAGGCGAAGGGCGTCCGGGACGGCGTACCCGTCAGGGCGACCGCGTACGACGGACGGCGCAAGGTCGCCACCGTGACCGGCCGCACCGGGGAGCCGCTGGACCTGCGGATCGCGAACCCTCGGCTGTGGTCGCCCGACGACCCCTTCCTGTACCGGCTGGAGGTGACCGTCGGCACCGACCGCGTCGGCAGTTACTTCGGGATGCGTTCGATCGCCGTCGAGGAGATCGACGGCGTGCCGCGCACGGTCCTCAACGGCGAACCGGTCTTCCTGATGGCCACCCTCGACCAGGGCTTCTGGCCCGACGGTCTGCACACCGCCCCTACCGACGAGGCCCTCGCGTACGACCTGCGCGTGCACAAGGAGCTCGGGTTCAACTCGGTGCGCAAGCACATCAAGGTCGAGCCGGACCGCTGGTTCTACTGGGCCGACCGGCTGGGTCTGATGGTGTGGCAGGACATGCCGTCCATGAGGGCCGGGGTGAATCCCGACGCCTCGTCCCGCGCCCGCTACGAGCGCGAGATGAAGCAGATGATCGACGAGCATGTCAGCAGCCCGTCCATCGTCATGTGGGTCACCTTCAACGAGGGCTGGGGCCAGTACGACGTCGGCCGCATCGCCGAGCAGGCCAAGGCCTGGGACCCGTCGCGCCTGGTCAACAACCAGTCGGGGCTCAACCTCGGCGCCGACGGCAACGCCGGCGACCTCATGGACGAGCACGGCTATCCCAGCCCGGCGCTCCCACCGCGCCCGGACGGACGGCGTGCCCTGGTCACCGGTGAGTACGGCGGCCTCGGTCTCGCGGTGCCGGGTCACGCCTGGGCGGTCCAGCAGTCGTACGTCGACGTCGACCCCGAGACCTACACCGAGGACTACCTCACCAAGCTCGACGAGGTACGGGCCCTGGTCTGCCGGGGCAGCAACGGCGCCGTGTACACGCAGATCTCGGACGTGGAGGGCGAGCTGAACGGCCTGCTCACCTACGACCGGCGCGTGCTGAAGCCGGACGTCGCCCGGGTGAAGGCCGCCCATGACGCCCTGATCCGGGACGCGTCCCGGGCGCAGCCCGCGGGGTGTCCGGCCAAGGGGGCCGAGCGGTGAACGGTTCCTCCGGCGGCCCGCGCCCGTCCGGGTGGCGTTCGGTACCCCGGGTACCGCTCCGGGTCCCACCCCGGGGGCCGTATCGAGTTTCACCCCATATACGGCTTCCGGAGCGCCTTCTGACGCCGCGTCGGGAGATTCCGGCCGCGCGGCGGTGACCCCGTCCGCCCCCTGAGTCCCGCCCCTCCCGTCGAGTCGAGGGAGGGGCGGAGACGCAATCTGATGTTAACTGTGTGTGGCGGGATCGTACTTGACCGTAATCGGTCACGGGCGATTGACTGCTGGTCCACCCGTCGTCCACGCGAGGCAAGCCCGTGAACGCAGACCTGCTCGCTCCTCTCGACCTGGCGTTCTGGAACATCGAGTCCGCCGACCACCCCATGCACCTCGGCGCCCTCGGGGTCTTCTCGGCCCGTTCGCCCGCCGCGGGCGCCCACGCCGCGGATCTGCTCGCCGCCCGCGCCGCCGCCGTTCCCGGACTGCGCATGCGTATCCGCGACGTGTGGCAGCCCTTGTCCAGGCGCCCCTCCTTGCCCTCCCTGGCCGGCCTCTCCTCCCTGCCGGCCCTGCGCCGTCCGCTCGCCGCCACGCTCGGCTCCGCGCTCCGCCGACCGTTCGGTTCCGCGCTGCGTGAACCGCTCACCTCGGCCCTGCGCCGCCCGCTCGCCTTCGGCGGCGCCGAACGGGAGACCGACCCCGGCTTCGATCCCCTGAACCACGTCCGGCTGCACGCCCCCGCCACCGACTTCCACGCGGCGGCGGGCCGGCTCATGGGACTCCCCCTGGAGCGCACCCGGCCGCCCTGGGAGGCCCATGTGCTGCCGGGGGAGGACGGCGTCTCCTTCGCCGTCCTGTTCAAGTTCCACCACGCCCTCGCCGACGGACTGCGGGCCCTCACCCTCGCCGCGGCCCTGATGGACCCGATGGACCTGCCCACCCCCCGGCAAGGCCCCGCCGCGCCTGCGCGCGGACTGCTCCCCGACGTGCGCGAGGTGCCCGGACTCGTCCGCGGAGCCCTCTCCGACGCGGGCCGGGCCCTGGACATCGGCGCCTCCGTCGCCCGTTCCACCCTCGACGTGCGCTCGTCACCGGCCTTCACCTGCGAACCCAGCGGCACCCGCCGCACCGCCGGGGTGGTGCTCGACCTCGACGACGTGCACCGGATCCGCAAGAGCGTCGGCGGCACAGTCAACGACGTGCTGATCGCGGTCGTCGCCGGTGCCCTGCGCCAATGGCTCGACGAGCGCGGCGACGGCAGTGAGGGCGTCGCCCCGCGCGCCCTCGTCCCCGTCTCCCGGCGCCGCCCGCGCACCGCGCATCCCCAGGGCAATCGGCTCTCCGGCTACCTGATACGGCTTCCGGTCGACGAGGCGGAACCGCTCGCCCGCCTCGACCTGGTGCGCACCGCCATGGACCGCAACAAGGACGCCGGCCCGAACCGGGGCGCGGGCGCCGTCGCCCTGCTCGCCGACCACGTACCGCCGCTCGGCCACCGGCTCGGCGGACCCCTGGTCGGCCGGGCGGCCCGGCTCTGGTTCGACGTCCTGGTCACCAGCGTGCCGCTGCCCGGCTTCGGGCTGCGGCTCGGCGGCGACCCGCTCGGCGCCGTCTTCCCCTTCGCGCCGCTCGCGCCCGGACACTCCCTGGCGGTCGCCGTCTCCACCTATCGAGGGCACGTCCACTACGGACTGGTCGCCGACGGTGCCGCCGTCCCCGATCTCGACCGGCTCGCCGGCGCCGTGACCGAGGAGGTGGAGACGCTCCTCACCGTCTGCGACCCCTGACCGCCCGCCACGGCACCCACCACCGTGTGTGACCCCTGACCACCGGCCGGTACGGGTTTGGCGCTGCGGCCCGGCGCTCCGTAAAATCGCCCGTTCGACAGCGGGCGCGACCGGAGCGCCGCCACGGCAGACCAGGAACGGCAACGGCGATGACGGTGACAGAGGACGGCCCCCGGGCCACGGACACGATGGTCCACGGGGACCCCGTGGCGCACGAGGACGTGGTGGCACACGGGCCCGGCATCGACCCGGAGCGGCTGGCCGTGTGCCTCGACGTGCTCGCGGAACTCGACACACTCGACGTCGACCACCCGGACGCGATCAAGGTCCGCCGCGCCACCTCGCACATCTACCGCACGGTCAAGCAGCGCCGCCGCCAGGAGCGCCGGGCCGCCAAGACCGCCCATGACAAGGCGGTCACCGAGGCCACCGCCACCGGCTCCGCCGAGCGCATCGACGACGAGACGGAAGGCATCCTGCCCTCGTCCCGTACCGAGGAGGGCAGCATCGCGGGGATACTCCAGCGCCCCCGCTCCTGCTACATCTGCAAGCAGCGGTACGTCGAGGTCGACTACTTCTACCACCAGCTCTGCCAGGAGTGCGCCGACGAGAACCGCAGCCGCCGGGAGGCCCGCACCGACCTGACCGGCAAGCGCGCGCTGCTCACCGGCGGCCGGGCCAAGATCGGCATGTACATCGCGCTGCGGCTGCTGCGCGACGGCGCCCACACCACGATCACGACCCGCTTCCCGAAGGACGCCGTCCGCCGTTTCAAGGCCCAGCCCGACAGCGATCAGTGGATCGACCGGCTGAAGATCGTCGGGATCGACCTGCGCGACCCGGCCCAGGTCGTCGCGCTCGCCGACTCGGTGTCCGCCGCCGGTCCGCTGGACATCCTGATCAACAACGCCGCACAGACCGTACGGCGTTCCCCGCGGGCCTACAGCGAGTTGGCCGCCGCCGAGTCCGCGCCGCTGCCCGCCGGTGAACTGCCCGCCGCCGAGGTGATCGGCGTCTTCGGCTCCGGCGCGGTGGCCGAGCTCCCGGTCGCGGGATCCGGCGCGCTCACCGCGCACGACGTCACCGGTCTGGCCCTGGTCTCCGGCTCGGCCTCCCTGGAGCGGATCGCGGCGGGCACCGCGATCGACGCCGGCGGCCTGGTCCCGGACCTGCATGACACCAACAGCTGGGTGCAGACCGTCGAGGAGGTCACCCCGGTCGAACTGCTCGAGGTCCAGCTCTGCAACTCGACGGCGCCGTTCCTGCTCATCAGCAGGCTGCGCCCGGCGATGGCGGCTGCGGCGGCGAAGCGGACGTACATCGTGAACGTCTCCGCCATGGAAGGCGTCTTCGACCGCGGCTACAAGGGCGCGGGCCACCCGCACACCAACATGGCCAAGGCCGCGCTGAACATGCTCACCCGCACCAGCGCCCAGGAGATGTTCGACAACGACCGCATCCTGATGACGGCCGTCGACACCGGCTGGATCACCGACGAGCGTCCCCATCCGGACAAGATCCGCCTCGCGGACGCCGGCTTCCACGCCCCGCTGGACCTGATCGACGGCGCGGCCCGCGTCTACGACCCCATCGTGCGCGGTGAGGCGGGCGAGGACCTGTACGGCGTCTTCCTGAAGGACTACGCGCCCGGCAGGTGGTGACGCGGGCGCCCGGCGGCCGGCGATAGGGGAGTCATTCCACCGCGCCGAGCCGGGAGTTGCGCGCCGCCAGCAGCTCCAGCACGGTGCGCCAGTCCTCCAGGACCCCCGCGTCGAAGCAGGCGGTGCGGGCCTCCTCGTCCGCCGTGCGCAGGGCGAGGAGGTCGTCCTCCTCGCCCTGGCGACCGGGCCGGGTCCGGCGGCGGACCAGCCCCGCCACCCGCTCGCCGAGCAGCGCGCGCACCGCGTCCGCGGCCCGGTCGTCCCGCGTGGCGGGCTCGCCCGGCCGCAGCAGCCGGCCGACCGGCCGGACCAGGCCGGCCACCTGAAGCTCCTTGTCTGCGGGGCGTTGCCGGCGCAGCAGTGCGGCGGTGCGCAACGCGTGGTCGTACGCGTCGACCGGGGCCCCGCCGGAAACCGGGACGTCCCGGGCGCCCCGGCAGGCGTACAGCAGGTCCATCAGCTCCTCGACACTGCGCAGCTCCATGCGCCGGTCCTCCTGGAAGACAGCCGTTTGCCGTACGGCAGCACACCATGACGAGCTTGCGTGTCGGCCAACAGGACTTGAACTGCGCCATGACCACGCGGGCTTCTCGAAAGCGCGGACACCCTTGTAGTCCGATCGAGTGATCGTCGGTAGGGCACCCAATGGTGAATTAGGCACATATAAGGGGGAGTAGGGGCGGTTCGACATGTGATCGTTACGGCGAGTTTTCAGCCCCATCGAGCGGGGGCATGCTCATTTGGTTAATCTGAGCCGGACGGGCAGCAGTAAAGGGTCCTACCCACACCCACCGGTCCGTCATGGGACACGCCACTTCACAAGGGCCTGCTCTCCTACGATCAACCGGCGCCACCGCGTCCGAACGGCTTTCGCATCATGCCCGAGCGGACGTACGACGCGGGCGCGGTAGGACCGGCGCGGCACGTCCCGAGGGCGACCGACACATAAGGAGTGCGCGGTGACACCGGAGAAGACCAACGCGGATCAGCCCGGCAAGGAACGTCCCGAGCGCGCAGGCCGCCCGGCAGGCGAGCTCGGCAGTCTCGACGTGTGGGCCCGCTCGGCCCCGATCCGCCTGGCGGGCTACGAGGAAGATCTCGCCGAGCCCCATATCCTGCCCAGCGTCGACTGAGACCGGTCCCGTCCCGCACTCCGCGTGATCGCCGCACCGCGTCGTCGCCGCGGGCGAGACGTACACCGGGGACCCGGAGACCTCCGAGGAGGATGCCCGGGTCCGGTGGATGAACCCGGCGAAGGCACGGACGGGTTGGCCCGCGCGTCATGCACCGGGCACTGTGACCGGACCGGCGGCCCCGCTCAGGGGCGGACGTAGGGCCGGGTCATGATCTCCAGGTTGTGGCCGTCCGGGTCGTCGAAGTAGGCGCCGCGACCGCCGAAGAGGCGGTTGATCCTGCCGGGTTCGGTGTGGTTCGGGTCCGCGTAATAGGTGACTCCGACCGCCTCCAGGCGAGCGATCATCGCGTCGAACTGTTCCTCGGGAACGAGGAACGCGTAGTGCTGCGACTGGATGGGCTCGTCGCGCTGCTCGTAGTAGTCGAGGGTCACACCGTTGCCCAGGTCGACGGGCAGGAACGGGCCGAAGGGGGCGCCGACCTCCAGCCCCAGGATCACGGCGAGGAACTCGGCCGACAGGCGACGGTCGCGGGCGAGGACGGCGGTGTGGTTCAACTGGACCGCTGTCGCGGGCGGTTCGGGCACGGAGGAGGGCGTGAGGGGGACGTCGAGTGCATCAGGCATGACTGGTTGGTCTCCGGGTGTCGGTTTCCGTCGGGAAACGCCGTGCGGGGCACGGCGGGAAGCGGGAAAGGAAACGCGGAGAGGAGGGTGGGGCGCGGGCGACGCCCCGCACCGGGCCGGGCGTGAACGAGGACGTCCCCGCCCGGCTCACGCAGAGGCCGGGAGCGTCTTTCGTGTGTGGCCCAAGGCCGACCCGGCAGTCACCCGGCCGACGATAGGCCCACGCCGCTGATCACCGCAACACCCGGACGGACCGGACCGCGAGGAGGCCCTGCGGGGTCTGGACGGTCTCACGGGGCGATCCGCGGAAGGCGAAGGTCTGCCGAAGGCCGGGAACCGTGTCCGGCGGATCCCGACGCCGCCGAACGACAGGAGGCCTTCGGAGTCACCGTCACCCGCGTCTACGGCCTGTGGACCGGTCCCGCCAGCCGGGTCGGCGGCAGATACTCGCGCACATACGTCCGCTCCCAGCACGCCCCCGTCTCCCGCAGTTCGCGCCAGGTCGTGTACCGGTAGCGGAACAGCCGGGCGCGGACGTACCGGGGCGGCGCGTGGGGCGGGAACGGAGAGCGGCGCAACAGCCGCAGCGTGTCGCGGTCGCCCTCCAGCAGCCGTTCCACCAGCGCGCCGAACCACGGCCCGGCGTAGGACGGTGACAGCGCGGCGAACCACATCAGCCAGTCGAGCCGCAGATGGTACGGCGCGAACTGACGCGGCCAGCGCCGGGGGTCCCCCGGCTTGCCCCGGAACTCGTACTCCCGCCAGTCCGCGTCCCTCCGGGGCGTCCCGTCCGCGGTGCCCTCGATCACCACCTCGTACCGGATCCGGCTGACACTGCCGAACGCCCCGTAGGTGTTGACCAGGTGGAGCGGGTCGAAGGACCGGTTCATCACCTGACGGCGGGAGAGCATGTTGCGTACGGGGTGGCGGCTGAGAGCGAGCAGCAGCGCGGACACCGTGAGGACGACGACCACGTACCACAGCGGGGCGCCGGCCGTGTTCGGGGCGGTGGCGGGGAACGCGACCACCGGCAGGGCCAGCACGATCGTGATCCAGTTCAGCCAGGAGAAGTTGCCCGACAGCACCAGCCACAGCTGCGTGGCGATCATCAGTGCGGCGGCAATCGTGGCTACCGGCTGAGGAGCGAACAGCAGGCACGGAACGACCAACTGGGTGACATGGTTCGCGGCCGCCTCGACCCGGTGCAGCGGCTTCGGCAGATGATGGAAGAACCAGCTCAGCGGCCCCGGCATCGGCTGGGTCTCGTGATGGTGGTCCAGGCAGGTGAGCTTTCGCCAGCACGAGTCGCCGCGCATCTTGATCAGCCCCGCACCGAACTCGACCCGGAACAGCACCCACCGCAGCAGAAACAGCACGACGACCGGCGGGGCCACCTCGTCGTTGCCGAGGAACACCGCGAGGAAGCCGACCTCGAGCAGCAACGACTCCCAGCCGAAGGCGTACCAGGTCTGCCCGACGTTGACGATCGACAGATACAGCACCCAGGGCACCAGCCACAGCAGCATCCCGGCCCACAGCGGAAGCCAGGAGTCCATCCCCGCGAGCAGCGCCGCCGACACCGCGCAGCCCGTCCAGGCGCAGCCCGCGAAGAACCGGTCCGAGTAGCGCAGCTGGAACAGACCGGGCGCCCGCGCGAACGGGGTCCGCTCCACGAACCGGGGCACCGGCAGCATTCCGCGCTCGCCGATCAGCGCACGGAACTGCAGCACCGCCGTCAGGAACGCGATCAGGTACAGCCCGGCCAGCGCCCGCTGGAAGACCAGCCGGCTCAGCCAGTAGCCGGATGCGGTGAACCACTCCACGGCCGTGCGCTCCCTCCCCGCCCCCTTGTCCGTTTGTCCGTCCCCGGTTGTCTGCCGTCCTTCGGCCGCCGTCGCTGTCCGTCTTCCCTATGACTTTCCGTATACCCGGAGCGGCCGAGACGTCCCGGAGACTTCGGGGACGTCACCGGTCGAAGAATCGAATGAACCCTGACAAGGTGGGTCCATGGCTGATCGGGGAGCGAGCGCCCTGTCACTCCCGGACGACTGGCCGGACCACCCGGATCCGATCCTGGCGCTCAACCGCATGGGCAGGTTCGACTGGAACCTGGACACCCGGGTGATGCTGATGGACGCCCAGGCCCGCGACATCTTCGACCTGCGCCCCGACGAATCCGACCGCCCCGACGTGCTGGTGAGCCGGATTCCGCCCGCCGAGATAGTGCGCCTGGACACCGCCGTCTCGCAGGCCCTGAAGGACGGCAGTGAGAACTACGGAGCGTACTTCCGGGTCCGCCGCCGCGACGGTACCCTGCGCTGGACCCACAGCCACTGCTACATCCGCCGGGACGGGACCGGACTGCCCCGCCGTATCCTCGGCGTCGTCCGGGACGCCACGGAGGAACTCAGCGACAGTGAGGTGAGGGAGACGCGGGCCGCCCAGGAGGACGCCCTGCGCAAGCAGACCAACATCGTCCAGCTCATCACGGCCGCCCTCGCCCACGCCCGCACCGTGCAGGACGTCATCGACGTCGTCAAGAACACCCACGGCCTCACTCTTCTGGGCGCCACCAGCCTCGTCATGGGTCTGGTCGAGGCCGGCCGGATCCGGCTGGTCGCCGAGGGGCCCGCCGGCAGCTTCGTCCCGGGCACCCGCGTCACCCGGATCGACGAGCAGTACCCGATGAGCGAGGCCGTACGGACCCTGAGCCCGCGTTTCATCGAGTCGCCGGAGGAGTTCGCCGAACGCTACCCGGTGCTGTGGCCGCACCTCACCGACCTGCACATCACCTCGGCGGCCTACCTGCCGCTCATCGTCCAGACCCGCCCCATCGGCGCCATGGGCCTGCTCTACAACGACCGGTGCGGCTTCACCCCCGAGGAGCGCAACCTCCTCGTCGCCCTGTGCAGCAGCATCGCGCAGAGCATGCAGCGGGCCATGTTCTACGAGCAGGAGATGGACCTCGCGCAGGGGCTCCAGCAGGCCATGCTGCCCCGCACCATCCCCAGCGTGCCCGGCGCCGACATCGCCGTCCGCTACCGTGCGGCCGGCATCGGAGGCGGTCTCGGCCGGGACATCGGCGGTGACTGGTACGACCTGATCCCGCTGCCCGGGGGCCGTGTCGGCGCCGTGATCGGCGACGTCCAGGGCCACGACACCCACGCCGCCGCCGTCATGGGCCAGTTGCGCATCGTGCTGCGCGCCTACGCCGCCGAGGGGCACCCACCGGCCACCGTGATGGCCCGCGCCTCCGTCTTCCTGCACGAGCTCGACACCGACCGCTCCGCGACCTGCCTGTACGCCGAGGCGGACCTGTCCACCGGCGTTCTCCAGATGGTCCGGTCCGGCCACATCGACCCACTCGTCCGGCGTGCCGACGGCGTCTGCTACCGCGTCCACGTGCCGGGTGGGCTGCCGCTCGGCCTGTCCGCCGAGTTCGACCGGCTCGACTACCCGGTCGGGACGATGGAGCTCGATCCCGGCGACGTGCTGCTGTTGTGCACCGACGGCCTGGTCGAGCAGCCCGGCGCCGACCTCGACGACGGCATCGAGACCCTCTCCGCGCTCGTCACCACCGGCCCCGAGGACGTACGCGAGCTGGCCGACCGGCTCATCGACGTGGCCGAGGAGCGCGGCGGGGACGACGACGTGGCCCTGCTCCTGCTGCGCCGCCGCCTGCCGGAGAGCCCGCGCGCGGGAGGCCGGCTCCAGCAGCACGTGGCCCCCGGCGACCCCGAGGCCCTCACCGAGGCCCGGCGCATGATCCGTGCCGGGGTCGGTGCCTGGGGCGCCGGAAACCGCACCGACGAGATCGAACTGGTCGCCGACGAGCTGATCACCAACGCCCTGATGCATACCGAGGGGTCCGCCGTCGTCACCCTCAGGGTCCTCACCGGCGGCGAGCGGCGGCTGCGCGTGGAGGTCGCGGACTCCTCCAGTGCCCTGCCGCGCCGCCGCGAGGCGGGGGAGTCGGGTGTCTCGGGGCGAGGTCTGCTTCTCGTCGAGATACTCGCGGACGAGTGGGGCGTGGAGGCACGCGGCGGCGGCAAATGTGTGTGGTGCGAGTTCTCCGTGACCAGGACCTCCGCCTTCGCGAACCCCACGGACCCGGCGGAGCACGGCCACAGTCCCGGCCCTGCCGACACCGACGGCACGGGACACGGCTCCCGCTGACCGGCCCGGTCCGGGGTGGCCCTCCGGACCTGACCTGACCGGTCCGGCCCTTCGGACGGATGCCGGAACTTCCCGAGCCCGAGGTGCTGCGGACGTTGTCGCCGAGCAGCCGGTGGACCACGGGCTCGTTCGCGTACGGCCCGTGGTGATCAGTGTCCTGAAGACCTACGATCCGCCGCTCGTGGCGTGCGTCGTGAGGGACCCGGGGCAGGTCCCGGGCATCGTCCGGCGGAACTGTTCCCTGGCGAGCGCCGGCAGCTCGAGGGCGTGCTGCGGGACCAGAGTTTGATCGCGGGCATCGGGAACGCCTGCGGCGACGAGATCCTGCACGCGGCGCGGACGTCCCCGTTCGAACCGGCCGTGTTCCTCACCCCGGCGGACGAGCGCGGGGCTCCCCGCTGTCACCGGGGCTTCAACGTCACCAGGTGCTCGCCGTCCGAGGAACGCAGCTCGTAGCGCTCGACCTGCCCGCTGTGCAGGGTGGAGCCGCCCGTCATGGTGTTGGGGCGGGCGTCGTGACGGGGCACGTGCCAGCTGGTCACGGTCTCCTCGGAGCCGTCCTGCCCGACCACCACCAGCCGGCAGACGCGGGGCCCCGCCCCGTCCTTGACCTTCAGCTCCAGCCGGCTGCCCCAGTCCTCGTCCGCCGTCGTGATCTCCGCCCACACCCCGGACCGCTCATCGGCCGCCGCGATGCTCTCGGGCGCCCGCTCACCGCCGCCCGAGGACGACATCAGGGCGAGCGCCGGCGCGGTCGTCGCGAGCACCACCGAGGCCGCCAGCGCGAACAGCAGCCGACGGCGCACCGCCCGGTTCCGGCCCGCCATCTCGGACAGCAGCCGGTCGAGCATCCTCGGGCCCGGCTTGGGCATCGGGTGCGTCAGCGGCGGCGTGGAGCGCCGGTACAGCATCAACTGCCGTGTCGTCGCTCCGAATTCGGTCACCTGTGCAGCGCAGCTGGGGCACTCCATGAGGTGGTCCTCGAAGCGGAAGGCCTCCGCCTCGTCCAGCACGCCGAGCGCGTACGCGCCGACGTCGCGATGCCTTTCCAGGGACCTCATGCCGAATCCTCGTACCGTTGGGTGTGGGTGGGGTTACTCGTTGCTCCCACCGGTACGCACCGGGCAGTCGATTCACTCAAGCCGCATGCCGAATCGTAACCAAAGGATTCGGAGCCCTCCGGCCCGCGGATTGGTCCGATTCACCGAAAGGCTAGAAGAGATGGATGGCAAGGTGCCCGAGCGGTAGCCCGAGCTGCCACGCGGGCGTCCACACCTTCGGCCCCTCGTCCTCCCCGGCCCCCGCGGCGCCGCCCGGCACCGCGTTCAGATCGGGTGCGAGCAGTTCCGTCTCCCGCAACCAGCGCCAGGCCGACCGGGCGAGTTCCAGGTCGGGATCGGCCGTGGTCCGGCCGGCGGCGGTTGCGGAGGCGGCGGTGGCGGCGTCCGCGGTCAGGTCCGCCAGGCGTTGGTGCACCCACTCCTGCCACGGCTGGTCGTACGCGGTCAGTGACAGCCAGGTCTCCAGCTGGGTGATCACCCGGATGCCGGAGAGCTCGCAGTCGGTGTCGGACAGGAAGACGGTCAGCGCCAGCGCGTCCCGGCCGGCCCGGAACTCGAAGGACGTCGTCGGCATCAGGTCGCCGCTGCGCAGCAGTTCGTCGGCGATGTACTCGGCATACAACCAGGCCATGGGGACGGCCAGTTCGCCGTCCCCCGTGCCGTCGGTGCTCTCTTGACCTCTGTGCGGCATCCCTTCCAGCCTTCCTCCGGTACGTGCGCGTCGCCCGAACCCGGGCCCCGGTCCGCAGCACGGATGAGGACAGCCGATTACTCAACAGGGGTCGTCGGCAAGGCGTTTTACGGAGGTTTGACCCAGCCGCCGGTTTCACCGCAGGTCGGCGGCGTATCCCGGAAGCACCCGGCGCAGGGCGCGCAGCGCGTAGTACGCGCGGGACTTCACGGTACCGGGCGGTATCCCCAGCGTCGCCGCGGCCTCCGCCACACTCGCTCCGTGGAAGTACACGAGCACCAGGACTTCACGGTGCTCCGGAGTGAGTGTCTTCACAGCCTGGCGGACATCGAGCGCCGCCGCGGCCCGTTCGGCGTGGTCGGAGGTCACCCGCGCGTTCTCCAGTACCGCGTCGCCCACCTCGGGCGGCCGCGCCTGCCGGGCCCGCCGCGCGTCGATGGCGAGCCGCCGGCCCACGGTCATCAGCCAGGGCCGTACGGAGTCGAAGTCGTCGGCGCGCAGCGCCTCGGGATGCTGCCAGGCCCGTACCAGCGTCTCCTGGACGAGATCCTCGGCACGCTGCCGGTCCCCGTCGCAGAGCCGGAGCAGCAGCGCGAAGAGGGGCCGGCCGTGCTCGCGCTGCAGGGCGGCGAGTTCGTGCTCGGCGGTTGTCCCGTTCATGAGTGTCATTCCGGCCGTCATGGCGGTATGGCAACGTACGGCGCCCTTCGGGGACAGGGCGCGCACCAAGACGTGCGGCGGACGGTCGATCGCGTCGACGAACGGTTCGACGAACGGTCCAGGTGACGGTCCGGGTGATGGTTCGCGCACGCCGGACGGCCTGAACGGCGTGTCGGAGCAGCGGGGACGCAGAAAGTGACTCTTATGTATTTGTCAGTAAATACGACAGAGGAACGCCGTATACCGGGGTGAAATGATGATCGCACGCAGTAGGCAGGTGGCCCTGGCCCTCACCGTCGTCCTCGCCGCGGGCGCAGCCTGGCAGACCCGGGAGCACCGACCACCGGAATCCGGCCATCCGGGCGCCTCGGCCGTACGGGACCGTGGCTTCACCCTGGTCGCCTCGGGGGACGTGCTGCCGCACAGCTCGGTCATCGACCGCGCCCGCTTCGACGCGGGTGGCAGCGGCCACGACTTCGGGCCGATGCTCTCCGGCGTCCGGTCCGTCGTCGCGGGCGCCGATCTGGCGCTGTGTCACATGGCGACCGTGTACGGAGCCGACGGCGACTACACCGGCTCCCCCGACTTCAAGTCCCCGCCGGAGATTGCCCAGGCCCTGGTCGCCACCGGCTACGACGGCTGCTCCACCGCCTCCCACCACACCCTGGACGACGGTACCGAGGGCGTCCGCCGCACCCTGGACGCCCTCGACCGGGCAGGCCTGCGGCACGCCGGCGCCGCCCGGTCCGAGCGCGAGGCCCGCAGGGTGACCCTCCTGCGCGCGGGCCGGGCCGAAGTCGCCCACCTCGCCTACACTTACGGCACCGACATCGCCCCGCTCCCGCCCGGCAAACCCTGGGTCGTCGGCCTCATCGACGAGAACCGGATCCTCGCCGACGCGCGCGCGGCCCGGAAGGCGGGTGCCGACGTGGTCGTGGTCTCCCTGCACTGGGGCACCGAATGGCAGGAGGCTCCCGACGAGCAGCAGGTCGCTCTCGCCCGCTCCCTCACCGCGGCCCGCACCGGCCACCGCCCCGACATCGACCTGATCCTCGGCACCCACGCCCATGTCCCGCAGGCGTACGAGAAGGTCAACGGCACCTGGGTGATCTACGGGATGGGCGACCAGATCGCCGGCGCGATGACCAACCACGAGGGCGCCCCGGACCTCCGCGGAAACCAGTCCACCCTGGGCCGCTTCACCTTCACCCCGCCCGAGCGCCCGGGCGGACGCTGGGAGGTGACGAAGGCCGAGTTCCTCCCGCAGTTCTACGACGTGGACGCAGGCCGCGTGGTCGACCTCAACCGGGCCCTCGCCGGGGGCGCCGAGGACCGGTCCGTCCGCGACCGGATCCGGAACGTGGTGCTGAGCCGGGGCGCGGCGAAGGACGGGCTGGTCATGGGGGAGTAGCCCGTACCGGTCAAGGCGGCGGTCGGTTCACGTCCACGGTGTCGAACAGCGTCAGCGTCTGTGCGAGGACGCGTACGCGGGTGCGCAGGTCGGCGTCCGTGAGGTCCCCGCCGACCTCCCGCGGTACGGCGTGCTCACGGGCGGCGACCGCGGCGGCCGAGCGTCTCGTCCGCGGTGTACGCGACGGCCGCACCGCAGCCACGAGGGGGCGGGACACTACGCGTGCATGGAACAGCCCGAGGTCTTCAACGAGATCCTCCTCGGCTTTCTGCGCACCCTCTGACGCCGCCCGCCTCCCCGTGCCCCTTCTGACGCGGCGGTATCTACGGCACCACCGTCACCGGCCAGCGCCCCGCCTTCACCAGCCGGACCGCCACCGACCCCACGAACCGATGGCCCGCCTGCTCCGAGGCGCCCACCACCGCGTCCGCCTTGAGATCGTCCGCCGCCCTCACCATGCCGTTGTACGGGTCGCCGCAGAAGGTGTGGAACTCCCAACGGAAGTCGAACACCCCCCGGACCTGCTCGGACGCCTCCCGGACCTGCCTCACCAGGTCCTCGGCGATCTCGTCGGTGGTCACCGCCACCGGCGCCCCGAGCGCCGCGCCCGCCGTCAGCACCGGCTGCACGTACACGACGGCGAGCAGGGCGTGCTGCCGCCGGGCCATGCCGGAGGCGTAGGCCGCCGCCCGCAGGGAGGTGTCGGAGCCGTCCACTCCGACCACGATCACCTTCGGGCCGTCCGTACCCCGCTCGAACTGCGTCGAGTGCTTCTCCGTCACGGCGCCGAGGCTATCGGACGCCCGTACAGCGGCGGCACTGGGCCGAGCGGGTGGAAACGCCCCGCCGCACAGGTGTCGCCGAGATGACCCGTCGTCCAGCGGGCGACTGATGAGTCATGCAGAAGGATCAGTTGCTCACGCGGCGCCGGGCGCTGCTCACCGGCGCCGCCGTCGTGGGAGCGGCCGGCGTGACCGGACTCCTCACGACGGGCCCCGGCACCGAGGCGGCACGCCCCACCACGCCCGCCGCCGGAGCCCAGGCCGCCGGCCGCCCGCTCAAGCCCTCCGCGTACCGCCTCAGACCCCTCACCGGCTACGGCCCGCCCAGGACGCCCCCCGGTAGGACCCCGGTGCGGAGCGCACCGCTGCTGCGTGTCTCCGGGCGGGGAAGCACCATGGTGCTGACCTTCGACGACGGACCCGACCCCCGCTACACCCCGGACATCCTCGACACGCTCGCGACGTACGACGTCCGCGCGATGTTCTTCGTGTGCGGGGAAATGGTCTCCTTCAACAAGGACCTGCTGGCCCGCATGTCCGACGAGGGACACGTCGTCGGCAACCACACCTGGTCCCACCCCCTGCTCACCCGTCTGACCCGCGGCAGGATCCGCTCCGAGATGGAACGCACCTGCGACATCATCGAGAAGGGGTACGGCGAACGCCCCCAGTGGTTCCGCGCGCCCTACGGAGCCTGGAACCGCGCCGCCTTCCAACTCGGCGCCGAACTGGGCATGGAACCCCTCGCCTGGACCGTGGACACCCTCGACTGGACCAGCCCCGGCACCCGCACCATCGTCGACCGGGTGGAGAACGGCGCCGCCCCCGGCGTCGTGGTGCTCTCGCACGACGCCGGGGGTGACCGCTCCCAGAGCGTGCGGGCCCTGCGCGAGTACCTGCCCGAACTGCTGGACTCCGGCTACCGGGTCACGGTGCCCCGCCGGCACCACGTCTGAGCGGGGCCGTCCCGTCCGCCCGGACGGGACGGCCGCTCAGCGGGCCTCGGCCAGGCGGGCGAAGACGACGACGTTCCCGTCGTAACCGTTCTGCTGGGTGAAACCGCCACCGCAGGTGATGACCCGCAATTCCGACGAGCCCTTCGAGTTGTAGACCCGGTCACCGGGAAAGTCGCTCTTCGCGAAAACCTCGATGCCGTAGATCTCGAACACCGCGGTTTTTCCGTCCTGGCGCTCGATCTCGACGCGATCGCCCTTCTTCAGAGCCCCGAGCCCGTAGAAGACGGCCGGGCCCAGATTGTTGTCGACATGGCCGACCACGACCGCCGTGCCCTTCTCCCCGGGAGTGACTCCACCGGTGAACCAGCCCGCCAGATTGGGGTCCTCGGGTGGCGGCGCGTCCACCCACCCCTCCGCATCCAGACCCACCGCCATCACCGGTGCGTCCACCTGGATTGCCGGAATCCGGACCCGGCCCGGAATCGAGTACGGCAGCGGTCGCACCGCCGCGGCCGTGGTGGCGCCGGGCACCCTGCTGTCCGCGGCGGCCACGGCAGGCTGCGGCGGCCCCTCGTCGAACTCCCCCGAACCATTTCGGATGAGCGCGAGGCCGGTGAGCAGAACCAGCGCTATCACGCCCCACGGAGCACGCTTCCTCTGCCGCGCCTCCTCTTCGAATTCATCCGGTTCGAAAGCAGACATTCGCTTTTCCCCTCTCGACACGGCCGTCGCCGTGTCACTCGCGCATGGCAGAAACGCTAAAGGCGGTGCACACAACCGGCGACGGGGCAAGAGTGAACGGGTGGCCGGGCGGTGATCGGCAAGCCACCCGGGGTGTCGCCGAACGAAGATCCTCTGACGGCCCGTGGCCTGCGGCGATATCCGAAAGCACGGATCCGGGCGGGCCGCCGCCTCACCGGGACGGACCATTGCCGAAATACGCGCAGGGGCAAGGCAACTGAGGGTTTTGCTGGGAGGCGTTTTCTCGCCGATCGACCGGGGACCGGCCCCGGGGCGTCTTCCTCGGAGGATCACATGCGCAAGTCACGTGCCCTGGCGTCCGCGGGCGCCGCGGTCGCCGTCCTCGGGCTCGCCGCCCCGGCCGCCGTCGCGGACGGCGGCCGGGTACCCAGCCCGTCCAACATCGTCGCCCTCCCCGGCGTGCACACCCCTCGGGTGCCCGGCCGAGCCCTCGGATTCCACGGGCAGCGGGGAGGGGAGCGGCACGGGGCGGCCACCGGCGATGGTCAGGCTCGTGGTGCCGGTGACCCCGTCACAGGTGAAGGCCACCTGGTGGACGGCGCCGGGCCTGGCGTCCCGGTACACCTCCGTCGTGGCCTTCGAGCGATTCTTCGGGATGGTCACGGTGTCGAGGACCGGTGAGGAGACGGTCGCGCGCCCCTCGCACTCACCGCCGGTCCGGTCCACGCGCAGAGTGATCAGGTCGCCGGGCTCGACGAGGGCGGGCCGGAGACCGAAACCGAACGGCGTGGCATCACCGTCCACGGCGACGGCACCCGGTGCGGGGGCGAGTGCGAGGGCGCCGACGCCCAGGAGTGCGGCGGAAGCGACGCGTATCGCGTGCATGGCGAGCCCTCCGGGTCCCGGGGAGCAGCGGCGAACCTGTTCCGCTCGCGCCAGGGATGCGTCCCCGATGCCCGAAACGCTGGAAAGCCGCGCCGGGCGGCGCGATCGCAGGCGCGCGAACGGGTTACTTCTGTGGGCCGCACGGGGGACCACCGATACTGCGGGAGGGGGACGCGCACGGTGTGGCGCACGTCCCCGGGACCGGAACCGTGGTGCGGGCCGGTCAGCTCCCGATGCCGGGGAACAGGAGGCGGAACGGATCGGCCGACGCGGCGAGTCCACGGCTGAACGGTGCGTCGAAATCCCAGATGAGGAAGAGCAGGAAGGCGATCAGTGCCGAGAACAGTCCGGCGAGGATCAGCTCACGCCGGGTGCGCCGGATCTGCAGTGCGAAGATCATCCCGATGGTGACGACCGCGCCGCCGATCAGCCCGAACCACACCACGCCCGGCATGGTCTCCCCGGTCGACTCCGCACGGGCCGCGCGTGCCTGGTCGGCGGCGGACACCTGGTCGACGAGCGGCTGATAGGCCTGAGCCTCGAAATCCGTCGCAGGTTCGTAGTCGGTGACGTCCCGGCGGACCTGGTCGAGCAGCTCCGTCCCGCGCTCGGTGACCTGTCCGTCGTCGGCCATGGCGCGCCACTCGGTGGTCACGACGTGTCCGACATAGGCGTTGACATCGTCCCGAATGCGTTCACGGATGTCTGCCGGATAGATCCGTACCCGCTCCGAGATCTCGTGCAGCGCCGCCGCTTCCGCCCGCACATGGTCCTGGGCGGCGTTGCGCCCCTCCCAGACCCCGGCGATGGCCAGGCCCAGGACGATGGCGTACACCACACCGATCCACATCGTCATGTACTCGATGACGTCCGGGGTCTCGCTGGGGTCCTCGTCGTCGGGTGCCGCGCGGTGACGTACGAGGGTGATGACGACCACCACGACGCAGACGGCCAGCATCGCGAGGGTGAGAACAAGCCATTCCGGCAAGAGGTGCCTCCACGGTGGGTTGTCGGGTTCGGCGGGGACAGGCGGATCCGGGCTCAGCGGGGCCGGAGTGCGGCGATGGCGACGACCGCGGGCATGGCGATGAGCAGGACGAAGGTGAGCGGTGACGTGGCGCCGCCGGACGGCCGCTTGACCGGGGATGCAGCGCGATACCGGGGGTAGTGCACGGGCGTCAGGGACGGGCGCGGGGTGGGAGCGGGGGCGGCCGACGGTGTGGGCGTGGGGTGCGGTGGTGGAGGGGGCGTGGGGGCCGGGGCGGGGGGAGGCGGTACCGGACGGGCCTGGCGTGGGGGCGGAGGCGGAGGTGGGGGCGGATCGGGCTTTGCGGTGGTGAAGGTGGGGGTGGGCTTCGGCGGTGGGGGAGCGGGGGGCGACGGGGTCGGAGTGGGTTCGGGCGCAGGTGGTGGAGGTAGAGGTGGTGGCGGGGTCGGTGTGGGTGTGGGTGCGGGGGGTGAACAGGGCGGCGGGAGCGGCCAGGTCATGTCTCCGACGATCGCCACCGCCTCCGTTCCCCCCGGGCCGGTCGAGGCGTAGGCGCAGGCGTCGGCCATCGCCGCGTCCGGCGCGCCGACGAGCGCCCAGGTCAGTGTCGCCGCCGCCAACACGCGGGCGACAAAGGCGGATCGGGTCGGTACGAGTCCTTGCACGACGAGGATCATGAGCCGCGCTCCGCCGGGACACGCGCGAGTGCCGACGAAATACCTCGATGGGGGTAAATCCGGCAACTCCTGTTTGATTCGGTGCTGATCGCCCGTTGGGGGAATGCGGGTGGATGTGCGATGCGGGAAGGGCGGACGGGGCGATACGGGGAGGAACCGTGGACTCCGGAAGAAATATCGGCCCGCGTTGAACACGGCAGGTGCCGTCGTGCGTACTCCACGTCGAGCGGCGGCGCAGCAGGGCGCTGCAACACCCTTGCGATGATCTGGAGCTGAGATGAAGACCTCCTGGCGGACCGCCTCACTGGTGGTGAGCGCCGCGGTGGTGCTGACGCTGACGACGGCGTGCGGTCAGGACACCCCGCCGGCCAGCAGTCAGAACGTGGGCGCCTCGGCCGTGCCCGGAGACCTCGGAGGCATCGACACCGGGGCCGGCGCGGGGGCCTCCACGAGTCCGGCCGGCGGCGCGGGCGAGCTGGCCGTCGCCACCAACGCCAAACTCGGCAAGCTGGTGACGGACGAGCTCGGACTCACGCTCTACCGCTTCGACCAGGACACCGCCGAGCCTCCCAAGTCCAACTGCGACGGTGACTGTGCCGAGACCTGGCCGCCGGTGCTCGCCGACGACGCCGCCGCCGGCGAGGGCATCGACGAGTCCCTGCTCGGCGAGACCACCCGGGCCGACGGCACCAAGCAGCTCACCGTCGACGGCTGGCCCGCCTACCACTACGTCAAGGACGTCAACGCCGGCGACGTCAAGGGCCAGGGCGTGGGCGGCAAGTGGTTCGCGCTGACCCCCGAGGGCAAGAAGGCGCAGGAGACCGCCGAGCAGCCCGGCCTGTCCACCCGCAAGGATCCCGAACTCGGCGAGATCGTCGTCGACAAGGACGGCAGGACGGTCTACCGCTTCATGAAGGACGAGGCCTGGCCGAAGCCGGTCTCCGCCTGCACCGGTGCCTGCCTGGAGAAGTGGCCGGTGGTGGCGCCGGTCGACATCAACGACACCAAGGGCATCAAGAAGAAGAACTACATGACCTTCACCCGCCCCGACAACAAGGCCGAGCAGCAGACGATCGGCTGCTGGCCGATCTACACCTTCGCGGGCGACAAGGCCGCGGGTGACACCAACGGCCAGGGCGTCGGCGGGACGTGGTACGCGGTGGGGCCGAACGGAGAGCCGGTCGGCGCACCGGAGAAGTAGCGCTACCTCCCCAGGGTGTCGTCCCCATCCGGCGCCGCCGACCCCGGTCCGCCTCTCCGTGTCCCGCGGAGAGGCGGACCGTTTTGCTGCGATTCGCCGGAACTCGTGGAATTTCCGGTGCTCTTCACCTTTCCTCCGCCGCCAGGCCGTTTCTCCGCGTGTCGCGCCATTCCGCGCACCCGGCTTCTCCCCCGTGCCGGACTTCCCCGTGTGTCGGAACTCTCCGGAATGCCGCACATGCCTTTCATGGTGTGCGCACGGTTGCCAATTCGGCACATGCCGTAGGCAGTGACCGGGAACGGATGGTCAATTTCCGTTTGGGGTCGCTCCATTGGCGAGCGATCAGTAGCCTCGGCTCGGACACCGGATCGCCAACGCTGTGGAGAGATAGATGGAGCGTCCCGCCTGGGCCCCGCGGAGCATCGACATCACGGTGCCCAGCGTTTCCCGTATGTACGACTACTACCTGGGCGGTTCGCACAACTTCGAGGTCGACCGGGAAGCGGCCCGCAGTGCCATGGAGTTCATGCCGGGACTGCCCAAGATCATGCAGGCGAACAGGGCGTTCCTGCACCGAGCGGTGCGGTTCGCGGCCGGCGAGGGCATCACCCAGTTCCTGGACATCGGCTCCGGAATTCCGACGTTCGGCAATGTGCACGAGGTGGCACAGGCGGCCGTTCCCGGCGCGCGAGTGGTCTACGTCGACCACGATCCGGTGGCCGTCGCGCACAGTCAGACCGTCCTCGAGGGCAACGAGGACGCGGACGTTGTCGCCGCCGACCTCCGAAAGCCCCAGGAAATTCTGGGAAGTCACGAGGTGGGGCGCCTGATCGACCTGAATCGGCCGGTGGCGCTGCTGCTCGTTGCCGTACTCCACTTCGTGGAGGACGCGGACGACCCGTACGCGGCGGTGGCCGAGCTGCGTGACGCGCTCGCGCCCGGCAGTATGCTGATGCTCACCCATGCCTCGTACGAGGGAATTCCGTTGCCGCCGGAGCGGGCCGGTGGCGCGGTGGACGTGTACAGGAACATCCGCAACCCGTTGATCATGCGCTCGCGCGACGAGATCGCGCGGTTCTTCGAGGGGTACGACATGGTGGAACCCGGACTGGTGCCGATGCCGAAGTGGCGGCCGGAGACCGCATCGGAGGACGAGGATCCCTACGCCTTCTCGGCTTACGCGGGCGTGGGGCGTACAGCGTGAGCGCGGAGCCGGACGGGCCGGAGGGCAGACTGCGCCGGTTCGCGACGATCTGGGGCCGGGCGGTCTTCCCGGTGACCTCGACCTCGTCGACCCGGCCGGAGCTCGAGAAACAACTGGTCCCACTGGCCAGGCGGTTGAGTGAGGCGCTCCGGGCGAGGGCGTTCGACCCGGACACCGGCAAGGCGGTCGGCGCCGCCCTGGTGGAGGCGCACTGCACCGACCCGGAGGTACTCAGCCGGACCCTGGACTGCGTGGACGCCTACCTCGTCCTGTACTGCGGCGGGGACGGAGACGGCGAGGACCTGAGGGCGCGCAGCGCCAGGCTGCAGCACGCCATGGCCGCCGGATACGCGCAGGCGCTGCGCGAACGGACGCTGGCCGAGCAGGAGGCCATCGCCCAGGCCGCGCTCCGGGCACAGGGCGTGGTGGCACAGGCCCTGCACGCCACCGAGGCAAGGTTTCGCGCGGTCTTCGAAGGCGCTGCCATAGGCATCGGCATCGCCGACCTCAAGGGCAACGTCCTCCAGGTCAACGCCGCCCTGCTGCGCATGTTCGGCCTGTCCGAGCAGAGCCTGCGCAGCCGCAGCGTCCTGGAGTGGACGCATCCCGACGACGCTCCGCAGACCTGGGCCCTCTACGACGAGCTGGTACGCGGCGAGCGCGAGCACTACCACCTCGAGAAGGCGTTCTACCGGCCCGACGGCACGGCCCTGTGGACCAACCTCACGGTGTCCCTGCTGCGCGACGCCGACGGCGAACCGCAATACCAGCTCGCGCTCATGGAGGACACCACCGAGCGGCGGCTGCTCAATCTCCGGCTGCGCTACGAGGCCACCCACGACGCCCTGACCGGTCTGCCCAACCGCACGTTCTTCTTCGAGCGGCTGGAGAAGGCGCTGAGCGCCGGTGAGGGACAGCGCTTCGGCCTGTGCTACCTCGACCTGGACGGCTTCAAGACCGTCAACGACAGTCTCGGGCACGCGGCCGGCGACCGGCTGCTCGTGGAGGTCGCCGACCGGCTCGAGTCCTGCGCCACGGCACCCGGAGAGATGGTCGCCCGGCTGGGCGGCGACGAGTTCGTGGCGCTGACCACGGGCCCGGACACCCAGCACACGGTCGACGAACTCGCCACCCGCATCATGAACGCGCTGCTCGCCCCCATCGGCGTCGACGGCCGGGACCTGACCGTGCGCGGCAGCATCGGCGTGGTCGAGGGACCGGCCGGGGAGCGCAGCCCGGCAGAGGTGCTGCGCAGCGCCGACATCACCATGTACCGGGCCAAGTCGGCGGGCGGCAACCGTTTCGAGCTCGCCGACCCGGAGTCCGACGCCCGCGCCATCACCCGGCACGGCCTCACCACGGCGCTGCCCGCGGCGCTGGAACGGGGCGAGTTCTTCATCGAGTACCAGCCGCTGGTCCACCTCGGCGACGGCAGCGTCCGGGGTGCCGAGGCGCTGGTGCGCTGGCTGCACCCGCAGCACGGGGTGCTGTCGCCGGACCGGTTCATCCCGCTCGCCGAGCACACCGGGCTGATCGTCCCGCTGGGCCGCTGGGTGCTCGAGCAGTCCGTGCGCCAGGCCCGCACCTGGCAGGAGCGGCACGGCGGGGCGGACGCGCTCGGCCCGCTACGCGTCAACGTGAACCTCTCCCCCTGCCAGCTCACCCACCCCGGCCTGGTCCAGGACACCGTCGACATCCTGGAGCGCACCGGCGTCGAGCCGAACGCGCTGTGCCTGGAGGTGACCGAGTCGGCGCTCATCGGCGCGGACGACGACCTGCTGAAGCCGCTGCGCAGACTCGCCGAGATGGGCGTGGACATCGCCCTGGACGACTTCGGCACCGGCTACTCCAACCTCGCCAACCTGCGTCGCCTCCCGGTGAGCGTCCTCAAGCTGGACCGCTCCTTCACCCAGAGCATGCAGCAGTTCCCGGCGGACCCGGTCGACCTCAAGATCGTCGAGGGGATCGTCTCCCTGGCCCACAGCCTCGACCTCGCCGTGACGGTGGAGGGCGTCGAGACGGGAGCCCAGGCGGAACAGCTCCGCATACTCGGCTGCGACACCGCTCAGGGCTGGTACTACGCCCGCCCGGGCCCTCCGGAGCGGCTGCACGAACTGGCTCTGGTGGACGCGACGGGGTGAGGCATGTTTCGGTCGCAGCCCCACCGGGCCGTAGGTGAGTCTGTGTGGATGACACACGAGGCAGACGACGTGAATGGTGACGTGCGCGAGGCGATCACGGCAGAACTGCGCCTCATGGACCCCGCCGTCCGAGCCTCCCACCTCCTCGCCGCCGCACTGCTGGACCCGGAGTTCGTCGAGGTCGGCGCCTCCGGCCGGCGTTACACCCACGCGGAGATGGCAGCCGAGCTGCCCGACCACCCGGGCGGATCGGTGGACGGGCCGGTCTACGAGCCGTCGGAGATCAGCGGCGTCCTCCTCGCGCCCGGCCTGGTGCACCTCACCTACGAGACCCGCTTCGACGGCCGCCGCGCCCGGCGCAGCTCTCTGTGGCGCAAGCGTGACGAGGGGACGGGCTGGCGCATGTACTACCACCAGGGCACTCCGGTGCCTCCGGAGGTGGCTTGACCGGCACGCTCACCGCTCCAGGAGCATCCGCTGGAGCTCCCGGGCCGCTCTGGGCGGAGCCACGTCGCTGCGGTGGGCCAGGGCGATGGTGCGGTCGAGGCCGGGGCGGGCCAAAGGGGTGACCCGCAGGCCCTGGCCGGACCGCGCGGCGACCATGCGGGGCACCACGGCCAGGCCCAGGCCCGCCCGGACGAAGCCCAGTACGGCGTCCATCTCCCCGCCCTCCACCGCGAAGTCCGGCTCGAAGCCCTCCGCGCGGCATGCGGCCACCGTCAGCTCCCGCAGGTCGTAGCCGTGCCGGAACATCACCAGGCGCTCGCCCTCGAGATCGGCGACGCGCACGGTGCGCCGGCCCCGGCCGGGCTTGGGGGCGTCCGGGGAGGAGACCACCACCAGGTCCTCGCGCAGCAGCGCCACCGTGGTGAGCGCGGGGGAGGGGGTCGGCAGGGGCAGCACGACCAGGGCCAGGTCCAGGGCACCGCGGGCCAGCTCGCGCACCAGGTCGTGGGAGCCGCTCTCCTCGATCAGCAGCCGGACGCCCGGATAGCGGTCGTGGAAGGCGCGCAGCACGTCCGGCAGCAGCCCGGTGCACAGGCTCGGGGTCGCCCCCAGCCTGACCCGGCCGCTGCGCAGCTGGGCCAGCTCCTGCACTTCGTGTCGGGCCGTGTCCGCGTCGGCCAGGATGCGCCGGGCCAGCGGCAGCAGTGCCTCGCCCGCGTCGGTCAGCGTGATGTTGCCGCGCGCCCGCAGGAACAGATCCGCCCCCAGCTCCCGCTCCAGTGCCTTGATCTGCTGGGAGAGGGACGGCTGTGCGACATGGACCAGTTCCGCGGCCCGGGTGAAGTGCCGGGTCTCGGCGACCGCCACGAAGTACTGGAGCTGCTGGAACTGCATATGCCCAGCATAGTGCCGCCATAGGGGGAAGCTATGGAAACGAGGGATTCCATGTCTTGGACCGATGGGGGCCTTTGGCCCTAGCGTTCTGTGACATGGCTCTGGCAACGCGGACGGACCGACGACCGTCCATGGCACGCAACGTGTGGAACTCGACCGTCGGCAAGAAGACAGTGATGGCCGTCAGCGGCCTGATCATGCTGCTCTACCTGGTCGCCCACATGCTCGGCAACCTGAAGATCTACTTCGGCGCGCCCGAGTTCAACGAGTACGCGCACTGGCTGCGCACCATGGGCGAGCCGCTCCTGCACTACGAGTGGGCCCTGTGGGTGGTCCGCGTCGTGCTCGTCGTCGCGGTCGTCGCGCACGCCGTCTCCGCGTACCAGCTCAGCCGCCGCGACATCAAGGCGCGCCCCAGCAAGTACGTCCACAAGAAGGCGCGGGCCAGTTACGCCACGCGCACCATGCGCTGGGGCGGGATCATCCTCGCCCTGTTCATCGTCTGGCACATCCTCGACCTGACCACCGGCCACGTGCACTCCGGCGGCTTCGAGGAGGGCAAGCCCTACCAGAACGTCGTGGACACCTTCTCCACCTGGTACGGCAACGTCATCTACATCGTCGCGGTGCTCGCCGTCGGCCTGCACATCCGGCACGGCTTCTGGAGCGCCGCCCAGACCCTCGGCGTCGGCAGCCGCACCCGCGACCGCGCCCTGAAGGGCCTGGCGAACGTCCTCGCGCTGCTGCTCACGATCGGCTTCCTCGCCGTCCCCGTGGGCGTCATGACCGGAGTGGTGAGCTGATATGACTACCTATGTCGAGTACGCGACCGGTGAGCCGGCCGTCGACACCCAGGCCCCGTCCGGGCCGATCGCGGAGCGCTGGGACAAGCGCCGCTTCGAGGCCAAGCTGGTCAACCCCGCCAACCGGCGCAAGCAGACCGTCATCGTCGTCGGCACCGGCCTCGCCGGCGGCTCCGCCGGTGCCACGCTCGCCGAACAGGGCTACAACGTCGTCCAGTTCTGCTACACGGACTCCCCGCGCCGGGCCCACTCGATCGCTGCCCAGGGCGGCATCAACGCGGCGAAGAACTACCGCAACGACGGCGACTCCGTGCACCGCCTCTTCTACGACACCGTCAAGGGCGGCGACTTCCGCTCGCGCGAGTCCAACGTGCACCGGCTCGCGCAGATCTCCGTCGAGATCATCGACCAGTGCGTCGCCCAGGGCGTGCCGTTCGCCCGCGAGTACGGCGGCCTGCTCGACACCCGTTCCTTCGGCGGCGTCCAGGTCTCCCGCACCTTCTACGCCCGCGGCCAGACGGGCCAGCAGCTCCTCCTCGGCGCCTACCAGGCGCTCTCGAGGCAGATCGCCGCCGGCAACGTCGAGATGCACGCGCGCACCGAGATGCTCGACCTGATCGTCATCGACGGCCGGGCCCGCGGAATCGTCGCCCGGGACCTGATCACCGGAAAGATCGACACCTACTTCGCGGACGCGGTCGTCCTCGCCACCGGCGGCTACGGCAACGTCTTCTACCTGTCGACCAACGCCATGAACTCCAACGCGACCGCCGTCTGGCGGGCGCACCGGCGTGGCGCGTACTTCGCCAACCCCTGCTTCACCCAGATCCACCCCACCTGCATCCCGCGCACCGGCGACCACCAGGCCAAACTGACGCTGATGAGCGAGTCGCTGCGCAACGACGGCCGCATCTGGGTGCCCAGGGCCAAGGGCGACGACCGCCCGCCGAACGAGATCCCCGAGGACGAGCGCGACTACTACCTGGAGCGCATCTACCCGTCCTTCGGCAACCTGGTGCCCCGCGACATCGCCTCCCGCGCCGCGAAGAACGTCTGCGACGAGGGCAGGGGCGTCGGCCCCGGCGGCCAGGGTGTCTACCTCGACTTCGCCGACGCCATCGAACGGCTGGGCCGCAAGGCGGTCGAGGCCAAGTACGGCAACCTCTTCGACATGTACCAGCAGATCACCGACGAGGACCCGTACCGGGTGCCGATGCGGATCTACCCCGCCGTGCACTACACGATGGGCGGCCTGTGGGTCGACTACGACCTGCAGACCACCGTCCCCGGCCTGTTCGCCATCGGCGAGGCCAACTTCTCCGACCACGGCGCCAACCGGCTCGGCGCCTCCGCGCTGATGCAGGGCCTGGCCGACGGCTACTTCGTCCTCCCGGCCACCATCAACGACTACCTGGCGCGCAACCCGCACAAGGACGAGGTCGACGCCGAACACCCGGAGGTCCAGGAGGTCCTGGCGCAGACCGAGGACCGGCTGAACCTGCTGCTGTCCGTCGACGGCGACCGCACCCCCGACTCCTTCCACCGCGAACTCGGCGAACTCATGTGGGAGTTCTGCGGCATGGCCCGCACCGAATCGGGCCTGCGCAAGGCGCTGGAGCGCATCCCGCAGATCCGCGAGGAGTTCTGGCGGCGGATCAAGGTCCCCGGCACCGGCGAGGAGTTCAACCAGTCCCTGGAGCGGGCCAACCGCATCGTCGACTACCTCGAGCTCGCCGAGCTGATGTGCCTCGACGCCCTGCACCGCGCCGAATCCTGCGGCGGCCACTTCCGCGAGGAGTCCCAGAGCCCCGACGGCGAGGCCGCCCGCCGGGACGAGGAGTTCACCTACGCCGCCGCCTGGGAGTTCACCGGCACGGGCGACGCTCCCGTCCTGCACAAGGAAGACCTCGTCTTCGAGTACGTCCACCCCACTCAGCGGAGCTACGCATGAAGCTCACCCTGCGCGTCTGGCGGCAGAAGAACGCCGACGCCGACGGCGCCATGTCCACGTACGAAGTGGACGGCATCTCACCCGACATGTCCTTCCTGGAGATGCTCGACACCCTCAACGAGGAACTCACCCTCGAGGGCGAGGACCCGGTCGCCTTCGACCACGACTGCCGCGAGGGCATCTGCGGCGCCTGCTCGCTGGTCATCAACGGCGACGCCCACGGCCCCGAGCGCACCACCACCTGCCAGCTGCACATGCGGTCCTTCAAGGACGGCGACACCATCGACGTCGAACCGTGGCGGGCGGCGGCCTTCCCGGTGGTGAAGGACCTCGTCGTCGACCGGACGGCCTTCGACCGGATCATCCAGGCAGGCGGTTACGTCAGCGTCCCCACCGGCTCCGCGCCCGAGGCGCACGCCACGCCCGTTCCGAAGCCGGACGCGGACCTCGCCTTCGAGCACGCCGAGTGCATCGGCTGCGGCGCCTGCGTCGCGGCCTGCCCCAACGGCGCCGCGATGCTCTTCACCTCGGCGAAGATCAACCACCTCAACGTGCTGCCGCAGGGCGCGCCCGAGCGCGAGACCCGGGTGCTCGACATGGTGGCGCAGATGGACGACGAGGGCTTCGGCGGCTGCACCCTCGCCGGAGAATGCGCCACCGCCTGCCCCAAGGGCATCCCGCTGTTCTCCATCACCGCGATGAACAAGGAGTGGCTGCGCGCCACGGCCAAGGGAACCGGCCGGTAACCGCCGGGCGGGCAGCAGGGAAACGTTCGCCAGGGGGCGGACGGGCGGGACCGGGAGTGGTGCTCATCCCCGGTCCCGTCTGCTGTCCGGGCCACGCCCGCCGCTGTGCGGGCGACGCCAGGCATTCAGCATCCCCACATCCGTACTCCCGGCTCAGGTCACGTACACGCCAACCGGCATCGGCAGAAACAAGGGGAGTCCCCGTCCCACCCCGCTCCGGCACGTGACCAGGAGAGAGCCATGACCGCCGTCCTGACCGCAGACCACCCCGCCAAGCCCGCGGCGCCCACCCGCTACACCGTCACCCTCGCCCGCGACGAGGACGACGTGCGCGCCGCCCAGCGGCTGCGGCACGACGTCTTCGCCGGAGAAATGGGTGCCCTGCTGGCCACCCCGCAGCCGGGCCTGGACGTCGACCCCTTCGACGCCTACTGCGACCACCTGCTCGTGCGCGAGGAGGTGAGCGGCCAGGTCGTCGGAACCTACCGGCTGCTGCCGCCCGAGCGCGCCGCGGTCGCCGGCCGCCTGTACGCGGAGACCGAGTTCGACATCGCCGCCCTCGACCCGATCCGGCCGGGTCTCGTCGAGGTCGGCCGCTCCTGCGTGCACCCCGGCCACCGCGACGGCGCGGTCATCGGCCTCATCTGGGCCGGCATCGCCCGCTACATGATCGACCGGGGCCACGAGTGGCTCGCGGGCTGCTGCTCCGTCCCGCTCGCCGACGGTGGCACGCTCGCCGCCGCCACCTGGGACCGCGTCCAGGGCAAGCACCTCGCCCCCGAGGAGTACCGCGTACGCCCTCTGCACCCGTGGCGGCCGACGACCGCAGTACCCGGGCCGACGACCGCGGCACCCGCCGCCCGCACCGAGCTGCCCGCCCTGCTGCGCGGCTACCTCCGGCTCGGCGCCTGGGTCTGCGGCGAGCCCGCGCACGACGCGGACTTCGGGGTAGCCGACCTGTATGTGCTGCTGCCGATGAACCGGGTCAACCAGCGTTATCTGCGGCACTTCCTCTCCCTCGTGCCGGCGAAATGAGCGTCTGGCTACCCGGCGCGCCCTGCACTCCGAGCGGCTGCGTGGTGCCGACGGGGACCGCGAGGGCCCTACCGGGAGCGGCGCTGCGGCTGACCGCGGTCGTCGTCCTGGTGCTCGCCGGGGTCCTGCTGCTGCCCGTCGGGCGGCGGATCCCGGCAGGTCTCGTGGGCCGGTGGTGCCGGTGGATCGTACGGACCGCCGGGGTCCGGGTCCGGATCACCGGAGCCGCCGTGCCCACCGGCGGGCTGCTGCTCGTCGCCAACCACATCTCCTGGCTGGACATCCCGTTGCTGAGCGCGGTCCGTCCGGCCCGCATGCTGGCCAAGGCCGAGATACGGCAGTGGCCGCTGGCGGGGCCGCTGGTCGCGCGCAGCGGCGTTCTGTTCATCGACCGCGACCGGCTGCGCGCTCTTCCGGGCACGGTCGCCCGAGTCGCCGCGGCGCTCGGCGAGGGCTCGGCCGTCGCGGTCTTCCCCGAGGGAAGCACCTGGTGCGGCCGGGGAGAAGGCTCCTTCCGCCGGGCGGCCTTCCAGGCGGCGATCGACGCCGGAGTCCCGGTGCAGCCGGTCCGCATCCGCTACCGCGACGCGAGCGGAACCCCTGCCACCGCCCCGGCCTTCGTCGGGGACGACACCCTGTTCGCGTCCCTGTGGCGGGTGGTCTCGGCCCGGGGCCTGGTCGCCGAGGTCGGGATACGGTCCGCCATCCCGCCGGGCAGCCACCCGGACCGCCGCGCCCTGGCCGCCGCCGCGCAACCGCACGGCGGTCCGGGGCGGGGCCATCGGGCCGGTCGGCGGGCAGGGCGGCAGGCCGGTCAGGGGGTGGAGCGGCGGACCGGGCACAGGGTCGGACATCAGGCCCGTTGCCCGGTCGAGGACCTCCGGTCGCGACCACCGGAAGTGAGCGCTGTCGAAAATTAAGCACGCTTTGCGCCTTATGTGAAGTTTTTACCGCGCGAAGGAGGACATCCGGACGGGAGTGATACCTGAAAGGAGGGTGAGGCCAGATGATCACCCGCGATGAGGTCAGGATTCTCCTGGATCACCCCGTCTACGACGGCGAGGGCAACAAGATCGGTGAGGCCAAGCACGTCTTCTTCGACGACATGAGCGGCCGACCCGAGTGGGTGAGCGTCAAGACGGGCATGTTCGGCACCAGTGAGTCGTTCATTCCGATCCGCGACGCCGAACTGGTGGAGGACCACCTCGAAGTCCCGTACCCCAAGGACAAGATCAAGGGCGCACCCGACGTCGACGTCGACTCGCACGGCCACCTGTCAGAGGCGGAGGAACACCGGCTGTACGACTACTACGGCATCGACTGGGGCGGCGTGCTGCGCGACGACTCCAAGAGCTCCGGTGAGGGCCGGACCGACAAGCGCCCCGGCATGGGCAAGGCCGGAGCCGCCGGTGTCGCCGGAGCTGCCGGTTTCGCCGGAACTGCGGGCCGGGGCGGGACGGCAGGTGCCGCCGGTACGGCCCGTACGTCGGGCAAGGACCGGACGGCGACCAGGACGACCACCACCGCGGGGACGGCATCGGCGGCCGCGACGGGAACGCCGACGACCTCCGGCAGGACCGGTCCCACGGGTGCCGCCGCGACCGCCGGCGGGACCGGCGTGCGGGCAGGTCAGGGCGCCGAGTCCATGACACGCATGGAGGAGGAGATGCATGTCCGCGTCGAGCGGCGCGAGACCGGCCGGGCCAAGCTGCACAAGTACGTCGTGACGGAGGACGTCGAACAGACCGTGCCCGTGCGCCATGAGGAGGTGCGCCTGGTGCGGGAGCCGATCACGGAGGCCGACCGCGAAGCCGCCCTGTCCGGCGCCGAGATGGGCGAGGCCGACTACGAGATCACGCTGCACGAGGAGCGGCCCATTGTGGAAACCAGGGCGGTACCCGTCGAGCGGGTGCGGCTGACCATGGAGGAGCACGTCGAGAACGAGACCGTACGGGGCCGCGTCCGCAAGGAGCGCATCGAGAGCGAGGGCGTTCCGGACACCACCGCGCGGCGGGACGACGCCGCCGGACGGGGCCGCGACGTTCCACGCCGGGGCCGCGCATGACCGGAGGGCACCGGGTGCGCGTCGGCGGGTCCGCTCACCGGCGCGCCGCCCCGTCGCCCTCCGTGTCCGTGGGCCCGACGAGGCCGGTCAGGGCGGCGAGCCGCCGGTAGGAGTCCAGCAGGGCCGTGCGGTCGTGGGTACTGGTGGTGACGAGGACCTCCTGGGCGCTCGTCTCCTTCAGTACCGTTTCCAGTTCGCCGGCCACCTGCTCCTCGGTGCCGACGATGTGGCCGCCCAGCCCGGACTCGTACAGGTCGCGTTCCCTGGCCGTCATGGTGAACGACTCGACGCGCCCGGCGGGCGGCAGCGGCGGGAAGACGCCGTGGGTCCGGGAATGCGCCATCGACCAGGCCTCCGGGATCAGCAGCCGGCGGGCCTGTTCGGGAGTGTCCGCCACAGCGACCGTCCCGGAGATCACCACATACGGCTCGCTCGCCCAGGCGGACGGGCGGAAGTGCTCCCGGTAGTGGTCGATGCCACGCCGCATCCGGTCGCGGCCGCGCAGGTCGCCGATGACCATGGGCAGGCCCGCGCGGGCGGCGATCGTCGCGCCCTCACCCATGGCCAGCACGAACGGCGGCACGGTCAGGCCCTCGGCCGGGCGGGCGTGCACACCGGTGGGGGAGGTGCCGCGGAACCAGCCGAGCAGCTCGTCGAGCTGGGCGCCGAAGTCCTCGGCGTCGTCCTTGTCGCGCCCCAGAGCCTTGCGGACCCCGTCGGTGAAGCCGACGGAGCGGCCCAGGCCCATATCGATGCGCCCGGGGAAAAGCGACTCCAGCACCCCGAACTGCTCGGCCACGACGAGCGGCTGATGGTTGGGCAGCATGACGCCGCCCGTGCCGACGCGGATCGTCCGGGTCGCCGCGGCGACGGCGGCGGCCAGTACCGTCGGCGCGGAGCCCGCGACCCCGGGCACGCCGTGGTGCTCCGAGACCCAGAAGCGGTGGTAGCCGAGCTCCTCCAGCTCCCGCGCCAGGCGCACGGTGTCGCGCAGCGCCTCGGGACCGCTGTGTCCCTCACGGGTACGCGAGCGGTCGAGGACGGAGAAGCGGGCCGAGGCGATCAAAGGGCTCATACGAGGTTCAACACCTGCCGGGCCCGGCGATTCCTCACGGAGCGATGTCGTGATTGAGGCGGAACAGGTTCCTCGGGTCGTAGCGCCGCTTCACGGCGACCAGCCGGGCGTGGTTGCCCCGGTAGTTCACCCGGACGCGGTCCTGGTCGTCACCGTCCATGAAGTTCACGTAGGCCCCGCCCATGGCATGCGGTTCGAGCGCCCGGTGGAAGGCCCGCACCCATCCCTTGTGCGTCTCGCAGTCCACCCGGCCGGGGCGGCCCACTGGCGAGCAGCGCTGCCGCCCGTCGCGTGTCCGGTTCGGCGCCCAACCGGTCGAAGGACTCCAGGGCCGCCCGCAACTCCATCCGCGCCCCCTCGTCGTCACCACCGCCGCGGCCGGCCGCGGCCAGGGCCATCCGCACCCGGGCCGCCTCGTACGGGATCCGGAGCTCCAGCCAGAGCGCCAGCGCCCCGCGCAACAGGGGCAGCGCGCGACCGGGGTCATCGGCCGCTCCGACCGGACGCTGCGGGAGCCGGGAGCCGGGAGCCGGGTGGCGCACGCCGTCGACGGTGACCGGGACCCGCGGGGTGCGGTGGCCGTCCGTCCGCCTCACGCGGCGGTGCCGGGTGCTGCCGCGGGACATCTTCCGCGCGGGGCAGCCGAGGCTCTCCTCCTCGGTGCCCGATGGAACCGGCCTCGGGCCTAGGCTGAGCGGCGTGACCAACCGTGACAAGCGCCCGCTCGCCGTGTTCGACCTGGACAACACCCTCGCCGACACCGGGCACCGGCAGCGGTTCCTGGAGCGCAGGCCGCGTGACTGGGACGCCTTCTTCGCCGCCGCGCCCGAGGACGCGTCCCTCGCGGAGGGCATCGCGCTGGTGCACGAGAGCGCGCGGGAGTGCGAGATCGTCTACCTCACCGGACGCCCCGAGCGCTGCCGGCGCGACACGCTGGACTGGCTGGCCGCCCAGGGGCTGCCCGAAGGGCCGTTGCACATGCGCGGCGACGCCGACCGGCGGCCCGCCCGGTACACCAAGCTCGCGATCCTGAGCCGCCTCGCCCGCACCCGGGAGATCCGGGTGCTCGTGGACGACGACGAACTGGTCTGCGCGGACGCCCGGCGGGCGGGATTCACCGTGGTGCACGCCCGCTGGACGGCCCCGTCGGGGGAGCTGAGGGCGGCGCAGCAGCGGGAGGGGCGGACGTGACGTCCGCCCCTCCCGCTCCCCTCCGGGTGTGCACGGCCCCCGTGCCGTGAACGCGCCCGGCTGCTCGCGGCCGCCTCCGGGGCCGGGCGGGCGGCTCAGGCCGGCTCGTCCAGACGGAAGCCGACCTTCAGGCCCACCTGCCAGTGCGCGATGCGGCCCTCCTCGATCTGGCCACGCACCTGGGTCACCTCGAACCAGTCCAGATTGCGCAGGGTCTGCGAGGCACGCTCGACGCCGTTGCGGACGGCCTGTTCCACGCTGTCGGGTGAGGTGCCGACGATTTCCGTGACCCGGTAGGTGTGGTTGGACATGCGGGTGCTCCTCTCGCCGGCGGCTCCCACCGGTACGAGGGCCGCTTCTTGTGTCGCACGTCACTCCACCGTCCCCCAGGCGGTGCGCGAGCGCGAGATGTCCGCCCCTCGGGCCCCACACGTGCCTGGCATCCCTCCGTCAGCGCGCCACGCTGAGCGACAGCGCGAACCGGCCCTCCCCGTCCGTCCACCACCGCGTCAACTCCAGCCCTGCAGTGGCTAGTTCGCCACGTATTCCCTCCTTGCGGAACTTCGCTGAAATCTCGGTGCGCAGTTCCTCGCCCGTGGCGAAGTCGACGGCGAGATCGAGCGCCTGGATCTTCACCGACTGCCGGTCGCGCGAGCGCAGGCGCATCTCGATCCACTCGTGTTCGGCGTCCCACGCGGCCACATGGTCGAAGGCGGCCGGATCGAAGTCGGCACCCAGCTCCCGGTTGATGACGGTCAGGACGTTCCTGTTGAACGCGGCCGTCACCCCGGCCGCGTCGTCGTACGCCCGGACCAGCACCTTCTCGTCCTTGACCAGGTCCGTGCCGAGGAGCAGCGCGTCCCCGGGGGCGAGCATCGTGCGTACGGAGGCCAGGAACACGGCCCGCTCGGCGGGCAGCAGATTGCCGATCGTGCCGCCCAGGAACGCCACCAGGCGCGGGCCCGGAGTGTCGGGCAGCGTCATGCTGCGGGTGAAGTCGTCGATCAGGGCGTGCACGTTCAGCCCGGGCCGCTCGGCGGCCAGTGCCTGCCCCGCCGAGGTCAGGGCGCTCTCGCTGACGTCGACGGGGACGTACGTGTGCAGCCCGGTCAGGGCGTCGATCAGATGGCGGGTCTTCTCCGAGGAGCCGGAGCCCAGTTCGATGAGGGTACGGGCACCGGACGCCCCGGCGATCTCACCGGAGCGGGCGAGCAGGATCTCGCGCTCGGCGCGCGTCGGGTAGTACTCCGGCAGCCCGGTGATCTCCTCGAACAGCTCACTGCCCCGCGCGTCGTAGAACCACTTCGGCGGCAGTGTCCTGGGGCTGGAGGTCAGGCCCTGGAGGACATCGGCGCGCAGGGCGGCGTCGGTGGCGTCCTCGGGCAGGGTGCGGGTGACACGGAACGGACTCACGTGCGGGGCTCCTTCGGTGGTGCCGGTGTGTGCGGTACCGGTGTGCCGGTGCTCGCCGGGGCGTCACCCGGTTCCTTGAGGGGGGTGAGCAGCACGTCCGTGCGGCTCGCGGCCAGCAGGGTGCGGTCGGGAACCTCGCGCCAGTGCGGATCGTCGTCGTACGGCTCGGAGGCCACGACGGTGCCGCCGCCCGGCCGGGCGAGGTACCACAGCGTGTCGCCCCACGCGGTCGCGGTGATCGTGTCGCCCTGGGTGAGCACCAGGTTGAGCCGGGATGCGGGGGCCGCCGCGGCGACCTCCAGCACGGTGTCGGCCAGTGCCTGCCCCTCCTCGTCCCCGGCCCGCAGCCTGGCGAGCACCAGGGCCCACACGAACGCGGAATCGCTGCGGGCCTCGAGCGACAGCACGTCCTCGGGCGGCAGGGCCGTGACGAGCGGCGCGAGCGTGCCCGGCCAGCCCCGTACGGCCCCGTTGTGGCTGAACAGCCAGGCCCCCGCGGCGAACGGCGCCGCCGCGGCCTCGCCGTCCGCCCCCGGCAGGGTCGCGTCCCGTACGGCCGCGAGCAGCGCCGGGGTGCGGACGACCCGGGCGAGATCGGCGAACGACGGATCTCCCCAGATCGGCCCCGCCCTGCGGTACCGGGCCGGCACCGGGTCCCCGGGCGCGTACCAGCCCACCCCGAAACCATCGGCGTTGACGGTCCCGTACCGCTGGTGCCGGGGCGCCCACGACTGGTGGTACAGCCCGTACGGCGGGTCCACGAGGAGCCGGCCGAGCGGCTCCTCGGGACCCACGTACGCGATATGACGGCACATCAGGAATTCTCCGAGCGAGCCGTGCGGGCCGTCCGGAACCCGGAGAAGATCTGCCGTCGGACCGGATGGTCCCAGTTGCGGAACGTGCCCCTGCAGGCCACCGGGTCCACCGCGAACGAACCGCCGCGCAGCACCTTGTACCCAGTCCCGAAGAACACCTCTGAGTACTCCTTGTACGGGAACGCCCTGAACCCCGGGTAGGGCAGGAAGTCGCTGGACGTCCACTCCCACACGTCGCCGATCAACTGACGCACCCCGAGCGGCGACTCACCGGCCGGATAGCTGCCCGCGGGCGCGGGCCGCAGGTGGCGCTGGCCGAGGTTGGCGTGCTCCGGGCCGGGGTCGGCGTCGCCCCAGGGATAGCGTGCCGAACGGTCGCCGGCCGGGTCGTGCCGGGCGGCCTTCTCCCACTCGGCCTCGGTGGGCAGCCGGCGCCCGGCCCAGCGGGCGTACGCGTCCGCCTCGTACCAGCACACGTGCAGCACCGGCTCGTCGGGCGGCACGGCCTCGGTCGCGCCGAAGCGGCGCCGCAGCCACTGCCCGCCGTCCCGGCGCCAGAACAGCGGGGCGGTGACGGAGTTCCGGCGGATGTGGGCCCAGCCCTCCGCGGTCCACCAGAGCGGCTCGTCGTAGCCGCCGTCCTCGATGAACGCCTGGTACGCGGCGTTCGTCACCGGCGTCGTGTCGATGTGGAACGGTGCCACCTCGCGCCGGTGCGCCGGACGTTCGTTGTCCAGCGCCCACGGCTCGTCCGAGGTACCCATGGTGAACGGGCCGCCCGGGACGAGCACTTCGGACGGACCGGTGAACAGCGGCACCGGCTCCGGATCCGGTGCCGTCAGAGCCTGCGGGCCGCTGCGCAGCTGATGGGTGATCAGCATCGTCTCGTCATGCTGCTGTTCGTGCTGCGCGACCATCCCGAAGGCGAACCCCGCCTCGGTCAGCCGCTCGCCGTGGAACGCGGTGCTCTCGAGCACGTCCAGCGCCCGGCCGCGCACGTCCGAGGCGTAGCGGCGGGCCTCCTCGGGAGGCAGCAGCGGCAGCTTCGGCCGCTCGGCGCGCGGGTGCTCGAAGGCGTCGTAGACGCTGTCGATCTCGGGCCGTATCGCCTCCTGCCCGCCGACGGCCCGCAGCAGCCACTGTTCCTCCTGATTGCCTATGTGGGCGAGGTCCCACACCAGCGGCGACATCAGCGGTGAGTGCTGCGCGGTGAGATCGGGCCCGTCGACACAGCTGGTCAGCAGAGTGGTCCGGTCACGCGCGGTGACCAGCGAGGCGACCGCGCGCTCGCGCAGGGCTTCGGCGTCGAGGGCGGGATCGGTCATGAGGAGGTGTCCTTCCCGTACGGATGCGCTCCGTGCGCGTGCGGGCCGGGAGCGCTGTAGGTGCTGTGGGGGCGCGCGCCGTCGGCTCCGGTGCGCAGGGCGTCGAGCAGGTCGTCGGCCGGGCAGCGGCCGCGGGCGACATGACGATCCTGGTACGCCGCCACCGCGTCCACGACCTCGGTCGTGGCACCGAGCCCGGGGAGGGCCCGCAGCGCCGCCGAGAAGCAGACGGCGGCCACCTCGCGCAGTTCCGGGTCGGCCAGGCCGTCGCGGGCCGCGTCCCGCCACAGCGGGTTGTGCGGCGCGGGCATGCCATGGGTCCGTTCGGCCAGCGGTTTCACCGCCCGGTAGGCCGTCTCGGAGGCCTCCGGATCGTCGAACAGTGCCGTCGTCACGGCCAGAGGCACGATCCAGCCGTTGTCCCCGGGCTGCGCGTCGATCATCCGCAGCTCCAGATGGCCGCGCGGCCTGACCGGCGGGAACAGCGTCGTGACGTGGTAGTCGAGGTCCTCCCGGGTGGGCGCCCTCGGCACCCCGGACCTGGTCCACTCGCGGAAGGTCAGCCCGTCCGGCACGTCCCACGGCCCGCTGTCCTGCCGTACGCACATCACCGGCGCGTCCAGGACGTGCCGGGCCCAGGTGCCGCGCGGCTCGGAGTTCAGCACGGGGCCGCCCGCGCGGCCGGTGCCGATCTGGGCCCAGCGCAGCTGCCGGGTGGACAACCAGCCGGTGGGCCGGTGCCCGGCCAGCGGGGAGTTGGCGAACGCGGCCACCAGCACCGGGCCCAGTTGGTGCGCCAGCCACCAGCGCCGCACATGACCGAGGGTGCCGGGTTCCTCGTACCCGGCGTCCAGGCACACCTGTACGGAGGCCGAGGCGCACATCATGGCGCGGCCGGCGGGGCCGGTGCGGTCGAGACAGGCCTCCATGGCGTCGTAGCGCGGTTCGCGCAGGAACCGGCGCGGTGGGTGCCAGGGATCGTGGCCGAGGCCGACGAGACCGAGACCGTCCTCGCGCAGTGCCGCGCGGACGGCGTCGAGGTCGGCGCGGACGGCGTCGACGCACTCCATGAGGGAGGCGGCGGGCTGTGAGCTGAGCTCCAGCTGGCCTCCGGGCTCGACGGTGAGCGCCGAACTCAGGGGCACGGTCCGCAGAGCGGCGTAGGCCGCTTCAAGTCGTTCGGATGTCACGGGGAGCTGCGGGGTCCGTAGCTCGTGGACCAGCCATTCCACCTCCACACCGAGGCGACGTGGTGGTCCGGTCTTGAAGCAGATGCCCCGTACGAGGGCCTCCGCCTCGGCTTCGGTGACGGCGGGACGGGGCTCGATACAGGCGCTTGCCGAATCGGACATGTGGGAATCCTCCTGAGATACCTCCATGTCGCCGGCCCGGGGTCTTTTGCCGGGCAGGCATCAACTCGTCCAGCCAAAACCCTCACGACGTCCGGCACAAGAGCGCCTGGCGGGAGTTCCGGGCCGGTAACCCATCCTTCCCGCCCGTTTCCGAGGGCTTTTCCCCCCCGCCTCCCGGGCCTTCCGTGGGGGAAACTCCGTTGCGTCGCCTCCTCAGCATCGCTCACGATGCCCCTATGAGCACGACGGGGGAAAGGCCGGGCGACATGCCGGCGAAGACCACGGGGGCGATCGCGGGGCGCGCGGTCACGGCGCGTACGGGGGTCGCGGCGTGAGCGCGCGTCTGCGCGGCATCGCGCGGGAGACCGAGCGGATCGTGGCGTCGGGAGGCTACCGCGCTCCGGCCGACGGCCTCTTGGGGGACTCGGCAGCGGATCGGGTGAAGGTCAGTTCCAGCCGTACCGCTCGCGCAGCCGGTGACGCACCAGATTGAACCGCATCCGGTCCAGTGCGCACGCCTCGCGGCGCATGCCGTCCTCGTGCAGCCGCAGCACCCGGTCGACGGCGACCCATGAATCGCGGCCCGAGCGGTCCCACGGCCCGCTCCCGATCGGCACCCAGTCCCGGTCCCCGTTGCGCTGCTTGCTCGACAGCTGCACCGCGAGGAAGGTCCCGGCCGGCTCCCGCGCGACCACGAGTACCGGACGGTCCTTGCCCCGGCCGTCGTTCTCCTCGTAGGGGACCCAGGTCCAGACTATTTCCCCCGGGTCGGGGTCGCCGTCGCGCTCGGGCGAGTACTCCGTGCGTACCCGGCCCACCCCGCCGGGCTCGGCCTCCGTGGTGGCAGTGGGGCCGAAGCGTCCGGGGACTTCATCAGTGCTGTACTCGGTCACAGACGTACCGTACGGGATGACACCGGGGCCGTGATCAACTGCCTTGCACGGCAGGGGAGGCGTACGGCCTCCGGTGGACCGCCGCGCACAGCGCTGGTGGTGCACGTGGTGCACGCGGTGCACGCGGTGGAAGGTCACGCTGTGTCGTGCACGCTCACGCCCGTGAGTTCCCTGCCCGAAACCATTCCGGCCTCGATCCGTACGAAGACCCCGTCCCGCATCGGCACCCAGGAATCGGGTCCGGTCCGCAGCAGCCGCTCGTGTTCGGCGGGATCGGTCACCACCGCGGCCCGGCCCGTGATCACCACGCTCCATCCGGCCCGGTGCTCGGCATGGAACTCGTCGGCCTCGAAGGCCACCACGACCCCGTCGATCGCACGCACCAGGTCGGAGTCCCGCGAAGTGCACAGCAGCACGGAGGCGTCCGTGTCCAGGGAGAAATTGATGGGCAGGACGGCGGGCAGTGCCTGCCGGGTGTACACGACGCGACCGACCGGCACCTTGGCCAGCAGGCGCAGGCACTCCTGGCGTTCGAGTGCACGGAAACCATCGCTCTGGAACATCAGTCCATGGTCGGCGGCCGATCCCGGCCGGGCTAGGGCCGGACGGCCCTGATGAGCCGCCGGCCCCTGGAAAGCAGGTGCCGACGCGTGAAAACGGTGCAGGTGGGTACCCCGGGGGCCGGTGGGGTCCGGCAGGGACGGCCGGGCCCTGCCGTCGGATCCCGTCCGAGTTCGGGCGGCCGAAGGAGAACGGGTGCCATGGGCAGGACCGCGCTGATCGTCATCGACTTGACTTCCTCCCCCTCGTGAACGACTCCGTTGGGAAATCCGCGAACTGGCTGTTGTGAGGGTGATTCAGGCTGTGAGTTCGAGGCGGGCCAGGTGTGAGGCTCTGGTGCCGCCGGGTGGGGTTTCGGTCAGCCAGGCGTCGAGTCGGATGATGTTGATCGCGGTAGCGGCGAGGATGTTGCCGAG
>NZ_JBIAIV010000056.1:0-12617 GCF_042871645.1 Streptomyces sp. NPDC005774
TACGGGCGGACGAGCGCGGTCTCCTCGCCCATGAGGATGCCCATGTCTTCCCGGCGTCGGCGCGGGAACAGCGGTGCCCCGTAGGAGAGTCGAGGAGAAGTCGCCAACGGCCGTGCGGGCGTTGTGGGGCGGCGGTGCCGGCCCTTGCGGTGGTACCGCTCACTGATGCGCGAGACGGTACGGCGGATACGATTGAGCACGCTGCTCAGCTCCTATCGCTGATGGCCCGGTCCCCCGACATCGCCCGTCGCGGGGACCGCTTTGCGTACGACCGCCCAGAGGGTGCGGCCGTTCAGGCTGGTGGCGAGGAGCCCGAATCGATCGGCCTCGGCCACCACTTCCAGGACCTCCCGCCATGTCTCGGCGGAGAGCGATTCCGGCACCTCCGCTTCGATGGCCGTGGATCCGTCGTGCTCCTCCACACGCGTGGTGAGCCCGACGGCCGATAACCGAGCCGCGATGGCCTCCGCGCTTACTTCCGAAGCAGGCACAGGGCAGCCTCCGTCACCGGCGATCACTTCAGGTGAAGCTAGTTAACTAGATTAGAGCTAGTGGACTAGATTTTCCATATGTCTGAGCAGCCGCCCTATCTCCGCATCGCCGACGAGCTCCGGCGGCGGATCGCGGAGCACGAGTGGACGGCGGGGGACCGGCTTCCCTCCCGCGCCCAGATCGCCCAGGAATGCGGGGTGGGCGAGAACGTGGTCCGCCGGGCGCAGGAGCTGCTGATCTCCCAAGGTGTGCTGGAGGGTCGCGCCGGTTCCGGCACTTATGTCGCCGAGCCCCGACAGCGCGTCCGGGTGGTCCGTTCGTCGGCGCGCGAGCAGCCCAAGGGCTCCCCGTTCCGCGCGGACATGAGGGCCGTGGGCAAGCAGGGGGATTGGGAGAGCCGGACCGACGCCAAGATCCCGGCACCGGCGGAGATCGCGGCGCGTCTTGGTGTCGCCGAGGGCGACCTGTGTGTCCGCACCGCGTACGAGTTCCTCGCCGACGGCAGACCCGTGCAGCTGTCGACGAGTTGGGAGCCGTACGACCTCACCGCCGGCACTCTCGTCGTCCTCCCCGAGGGAGGGCCGCACGCCGGGGCGGGCGTCGTGAACCGCATGGCGGAGATCGGCATCACCGTCAGCCACGCCGTGGAGCAGCCGGAGCCGCGGCAGGCGACCGCCGAGGAGGCCTCGCTCCTGGGCATCCAGAAGGGCTCACTGGTCACGCACATCCGGCGGACGTACTACAGCGACCAGGGGCAGCCCGTGGAGACCGCCGACATCGTGGTGCCCGCGGCCCTCTGCGAGATCGTCTACGAGATCCCGATCAGTCGTTGACCGGCCGCATCCCGCGTCCGTTGCCGATGTCCTCATACGGTCGTCCGCGCGTGCCCCGTCCGTGCCCCATCCGTGCCCCTTCCGTGCCCGATCGAGCGGGAAACCACCGGGAGACACGGTGACGAGCGGGCAGCGCACAGCACAACGGCCCCTGACCGTATGACCTGGTCAGGGACCGTTCGCGCTGCTCAGCAAGCGGAGGCGGTGGGATTTGAACCCACGGTGACATCGCTGCCACGACGGTTTTCAAGACCGTGTACTAAGTCTGCGGGGGAGCCGGACGCTCGTACCCAAGGATGTCGTGAAGCCAACGGTCGAGGTACTGGGCCTCTGCCTCTCGGTCGCCCTCGACGGTCAGCCACTCACGGGCGGCAGTGACCATATGCGTCTCGGCTTGATCCGTTTCCGCAGGCCGAAGCTCGACCCAATCGGTCAGCTCGCCCCAGATGAGTGCGAGCGAGTAGAGCGCTTCGTCGCCGTTATCCACCGGCAACCCGCCACTGGCAAGGCCCAAGATCTCCAACGCCGGGTCGTATGGCGAAGTGTCGCTGTCCAGCATGGCCGCCGCACGCGCGCTGACCGCTGCGCGAAAGGCCTCCGAGTCACCCATGGTCCAGAGAGTAGGCGAGGCGATTTGGAGCGCCGGGCCATGCTGGCGACTTGTACAGCAGCGGAGTACCGCAACCGCAGCAACCGCAGCCAGCCGTCGCCGACCACAAGCACACGGGTGACCAGCCGAGTAGACCTCAACGACCACCCCGCCTGTAGTTCGCATCGAAGGACACACCGCGACACCCCCGCCCGGGCCGTCTCTGGGCCGTGCGGGGGTGCTCAACGATGACAGATGACGACAGTCAACGACGGCTCTTCCCCTGCTCAGAGACGGTGCTTCGGGTACCGGCGCGGGTGCATATCGGTGAAGCAGAGTTGAGCAACTCCAGAGGTTCGGCGCAGGATGACCGGCATGACCTCCAGCGCGCGTCCCCTCCTGAACCGCCGGCTCGCCGAGTTCGGGACCACGATCTTCGCCGAGATGTCCGCCCTGGCCCTGCGCACCGGCTCCATCAACCTGGGCCAGGGCTTCCCGGACACCGACGGTCCCGAGGAGGTCAGAGAGGCGGCGGTGCGGGCGTTGCGGGACGGCCTCGGCAACCAGTACCCGCCCGGCCCCGGCATCCCCGAGCTGCGCACCGCGATCGCCGCGCACCAGCAGCGCCGCTACGGCCTGTCCGTCGACCCCGACACGGAGGTCCTGGTCACCGCGGGCGCCACCGAGGCGATCGCCGCGTCGCTGCTCGCCCTGCTGGAGCCGGGCGACGAGGTGGTCGCCCTGGAGCCGTACTACGACTCGTACGCGGCCTGCGTCGCGATGGCGGGCGCCACGCGCGTGCCGGTCACCCTGCGTCCCCGTGAGGGCCGCTTCCACCTCGACCTCGACGAACTGCGCGACGCCGTCACCGACCGCACCCGCCTGCTGCTGATCAACACCCCGCACAACCCGACCGGCACCGTCCTCACCCGCGAGGAACTGGCCGCGATCGCCGCACTGGCAGTGGAACGCGACCTGCTGGTGGTCACGGACGAGGTGTACGAGCACCTGGTCTTCGACGACGCCGAACACGTCCCCCTGGCGACCTTCCCGGGCATGCGCGACCGCACGGTCACCATCTCCAGCGCCGGCAAGACCTTCTCGTTCACCGGCTGGAAGGTCGGCTGGGTGACGGGCACGCCCGCCCTGGTCGCCGCGGTCCGCTCGGCGAAGCAGTACCTGACGTACGTCTCCGCGGGCCCGTTCCAGTACGCGGTCGCCGAGGCCCTCACCCTGCCGGAGGCGTACTACACCGAGCTCCGCGCGGATCTGCGTGCCAAACGGGACCTGCTGTCGGCGGGCCTGACGGAGGCGGGCTTCGACGTCCTGCGACCGGCCGGCACCTACTTCATCACGGCCGACATCCGTCCCTTGGGCGAGACCGACGGCGAAGCCTTCTGCCTCTCCCTCCCGGCACGCGCCGGCGTCGTCGCCATCCCCACCTCGGTCTTCTACGACCACCGGAAGGCAGGCGCCCCGTACATCCGCTTCGCCTTCTGCAAGCGCACCGAGGTACTGGTGGACGCGACGGAACGGCTCCGCAAGGCATTCGCGCACTGACCGCCGCCCTGCAGGGCTGGTCGTCGCATTACCCGTTGCCTGCCGCACCTCATCACCCGCCCGGAACCTTCACGCCGGAGGCCGCCCGGTCGCGGCCGTCATTCCGGCGCTTGCCGCACCACAGGGGCCGACGTACAATTTCCTGTACGTAAGGAGGGTCGATCGTGAAAACCATGACGTATTCCGAGTCGCGCGCCCGGTACGCCGAGGTACTCAACTCCGTCACCGACGACCGCGAAGAGGTCGTCATCACCCGGGCCGGACATGAGCCGGTCGTCATCGTCTCCCTTGAGGACTACGAGTCCCTGAAGGAGACGGCGTACCTGCTGCGAAGCCCGGCGAACGCTCGGCGCCTGCTCGCGTCCATCGACGAGCTGGAAAACGGCGGCGGCACCGTACGCGAGCTGGCGACCGACGCATAAGGGCCGCGAATGAAGATCACCTTCTCCTCTCGCGCCTGGGAGGACTATCTGTGGTGGCAGCTTCAGGACCGGAAGATCCTGAAGCGCATCAATACGCTCATCGCGGACATCGCCAGAAACGGCAACGAGGGGATCGGCAAACCGGAACCGCTCAAGCACGGATTCCAGGGCTACTGGTCGCGCCGCATCAACGACGAGCACCGACTGATCTACAAGGCCACCGAGGACGACGTCCTGATCGCACAGTGCCGCTACCACTACGAGAGCTGACAGGACTCAACCGGATCGAGCACAGCACCTGCTGACACCGGTGTCACGCGGCGATCACCCACTGGCAAGGGACTGCGACCACAAAAGTGCCGCCACCCTCCCCGGCGGGTGCCGGTGGCGTCTTCCCGCACTGCGCCGAGTGAGCGAAGCACTTCTGGCACGCGCTGTCCGTCTGCGCGGATAGCCTTACTCGCCGAGGGCTCGCGGGCGGCTCGCGTCCTCCCGAACAGTTGCAGAAGTCTGTGCCAGGAGTGGGCGTAGTGGTGAAGGTTTATCCGTCGGCAGAGCCCGAGTCGACGACTCCGGACCGGGAACGGATGTTCACTCGGTTGCCGGAGCTCGCCCTGAGCGAGGCGGTGTTCCTTCCCGCGGACCCGCCCCGGATGGGACGGATGGCGTTCTGGATGCCCGGGAGTGAGCCGCCGGACCTTGGGGTGGAACCCGAGGAACTCACCGTGGTTCGCCCGCACGGTTCGTCCGTGCGCCGGGCGCGGGTGGTCGCCGTGCTGCTGCCGGTGGAGCAGGCGCTGCCGCTGCTGACCCGCTGCCGGGCACTCGGTGCGGACGGCAGCGGGCGGGCGTCGGCCGGTACCGCGTTCTGGGGCACAGCGACCCTGCTGGGATTGCGTCTGCTCGCCCGGGGCCGGATGCTGCCCGGGGTGTCGCCGGAAGGATTCGATGCGTGGCGGGCCGGCCCGCTGGACACCGAGGACCGCGAGCGGTTGGCTTCCCTGGCCGCCGCCATGCCTCCGGAGGCCCGCGCGGTCGCAATTCCCGGACTCTCCCCCCTTACGCTTCCGGCGGCCGAGCCACTGCTGCGGGCCTTCCTGGACTCCGTGGCCGATTCCCTCGCCCGCCCGCCCGCCGCCCGTCAGGTGACCGGCGGACCGGCGTTCGCGGTCCGAGCTCCGCAGCCCGTGCCCGAGCAGCGAGGCTGGGCGGCGGAGGTCGCCACCGGCCGCGACACGGGTCTGGCGGTGTCGCTGCGGCTGGAACTGGGCCGCGCGGATTCCTTCCAGGCCGTGGTCCAACTGCGGAGCCTGGCCGATCCCACGGTGCTCGCCGACGCCGCTGACCTGTGGTCCGGCAGGGCCACCTCCCCCGAACTGTTCGGTCCACGGGCCAAGGTGGACACGCTGCTGACTCTGCGCCGGGCCGCCCGCACCTGGCCCCCGGCCGGCCGGCTGCTGGACTCCGCCGCCCCGGCCGGTCTGGAGCTGTCCGACGAGGAGGCCCAAGCGCTGCTGGGCGACGCGGCGGAAAGCCTTGCCGCCGCCGGGGTCGCCGTGCACTGGCCCAAGGAGCTGGTTCGCGAGCTGACCGCCTCCGGAGTCCTGGAACCCGTACGCCACCAGGGGACGCAGTCTGCGGCCGAATCTTTCCTGTCCTCCGGCGGCCTGCTGGACTTCCGCTGGCGGGTCGCGCTCGGAGACCGGGAACTCACCGAAGAGGAGCTGGAACGGCTGGTCCAGGCTCACCGGCCGATCGTGCGGCTGCGCGACCAGTGGGTGGTCGTGGACCCGGAGCTGGTCCGCCGGCTGCGACGGGCCGCGCAGTCCAGGACGGCGACGTTCACCGCGATCGACGCTCTGGGCGCCGCGCTGACCGGTAGCGTCGAAGTGGACGGCGAACAAGTGGCGGTCACCGCGAGCGGCGTACTGGAAGAGCTGCGCTCCCGAATCGCCGCTCCCGAGGCCCGCGCCGCGCACGAGCCCCAGGGACAGCCGAAAGCCCTGGCCGCAACCTTGCGCGACTACCAGCTGCGCGGCCTGAACTGGCTGCACCGGATGACCTCGCTCGGCCTGGGCGGCTGTCTCGCCGACGACATGGGCCTGGGCAAGACCGTCACCCTGATCGCTCTCCACCTGCGCCGCCAGGAACGGAAGACCACTGCCGGCCCGACCCTGGTGGTCTGCCCTGCCTCACTGCTCGGCAACTGGGAGCGCGAGATCCGGCGCTTCGCACCGGCCACCCCGGTACGCCGCTTCCACGGCCCCGGCCGCGACCTGGCCGGCCTCGACGGCGGAGCGGACGGCGGCTTCGTCCTGACCACCTACGGGACCATGCGCCGCGACGCCGAACGCCTCGCGCAGCAGCCCTGGGGACTGCTCGTCGCCGACGAGGCCCAGCACGTCAAGAACCCGCACGCGCTCACCGCCCAGGTCCTGCGCCGGATCCCCTCGCGGGGGCGGGTCGCGCTGACCGGCACCCCGGTCGAGAACAACCTGTCCGAACTGTGGTCACTGCTCGACTGGACCACCCCCGGCCTGCTCGGCACGCTCACCTCCTTCCGTGACCGCTACGCCACGGCCGTCGAGGGCGACCGCGACGAACAGGCCGCCCGGCAACTGTCCGCGCTGGTCCGCCCTTTCCTGCTGCGCAGGCGCAAGTCCGACCCCGGCATCGCGCCCGAACTGCCGCCCAAGACCGAGACCGACCAGCCGGTGTCCCTGACGAAGGAACAGGTCTCGCTGTACGAGGCGCTGGTACGCGAGCTCATGACCGAGATCGAGGAGAGGCAGGGCATCGCCCGGCGCGGCCTGGTGATGAAGCTCCTCACCGGCCTGAAGCAGGTCTGCAACCACCCCGCGCAGTTCCTGAAGGAACCCGCGGGCGCCAAGCTCCCGGGCCGCTCGGGGAAACTGGAACTCCTGGACGAACTCCTGGACACCGTCCTGGCCGAGGACGGGTCGACCCTGGTCTTCACCCAGTACGTGGCCATGGGCGCGCTGATCGAGCGCCACCTGGCCGACCGCGGAGTGGACACCCTGTTCCTGCACGGAGGCACCACGGTCAAACGCCGGGAGGAGATGGTCGACATCTTCCAGAGCGGCGAGAAGAAGGTGTTCCTGCTGTCCCTCAAGGCCGCCGGGACCGGTCTGAACCTGACCCGGGCGGGACACGTCATCCACTACGACCGCTGGTGGAACCCGGCCGTGGAGGACCAGGCCACCGACCGCGCCTACCGGATCGGACAGACACAGCCGGTCCAGGTGCACAGGCTGATCGCCGAGGGCACCGTGGAGGACCGGGTCGCCGAGATGCTCCGCCAGAAGCGGGAACTGGCCGACTCGGTGCTCGGCTCGGGCGAGGCTGCCTTCAGCGAACTGAGCGACACCGAACTGACCGAACTGGTCACGCTGCGAAGGACGGGACGATGACCAGGCGCAGCCGGCCGGGCAAGTCGGCCGCCCGTACCTTCGAGGCACTCCCGCCGACCAAGGGCAGCCGCGCGCCCTTCGCCGAGTCCTGGTGGGGCCGCGCATGGCTACGCTCCCTGGAGGAGTCCTCCCTGGACTCCGGCCGCCTCTCGCGCGGCCGGACCTACGCGCGCGGCGGCGCGGTCGGACCGGTCACCATCGCCCCCGGCTCGGCCGCCGCCCCGGTGCAGGGCAGCCACCGCACCCCGTACCGCTCCACGGTCCAGGTCGAGCAGCTGACGGACCGGCAATGGGACCAGCTGCTCGACATGATCGCCGAGCGTGCCGCCAACATCGCCGCACTGCTGGACGGCGAAATGCCCGCCGGACTCGCCGACGACGCCGCAGCCGTCGGCGTCCCGCTGCTGCCCGGCCCTCGGGACCTCGACCCCGAGTGCAGCTGCCCCGACTGGGGCTACCCCTGCAAACACGCCGCCGCCCTCTGCTACCAGGTCGCCCGGCTCCTGGACCGCGACCCCTTCGTGCTGCTGCTCCTGCGGGGTCGCGGCGAGCGGGAACTGACGGACGAGCTCGGCCGCCGCAACACCGCACGTGCCTCCGCCGAAGCCGCCGCATCCGCGGCGACCGCAGGCGCGGGCCCGGCCGCGCTCCCGGCCCGGCCCGGTGATCCAGCCGGGCCCACCTTCGCCTCCCGTACCGCGCTACCGCCCCTGCCCGGCCCGCCACCGCTCCCCGATCGGCCCGGCCGCGGCCCCGCGCTGGTGGATTCCGCCGTCCCGGAGCCCGGTCTGGACCCGGCAGCCCTGGAACTGCTCGCCGTCGACGCCGCGGCGCGTGCCCACCACCTCCTCGCCGGAGCTCTCGGCGCACGGCACGCCGACACCGCCCCACCCGCCCCGCTCACCGAATGGCAGGACGCAGTCCGCCTCGCCGCCACTCACCCCACCCTGGACGTCTTCGCCAGGATCGCCTCGAACTGCGGCCGCACCCCCGGCGAGCTCGCAGCCGCCACCCGTGCATGGCGGCACGGCGGCGCAGCGTCCCTGGACGTACTGGAAAGCCCCTGGAACCCGCCCGCCTCCCGCCTGGAGCGCGCCCGCGAGGCACTGCGCGCGGAATGGGCCCACGGCAGACCACCCCGGCTCCGCTCCTGGCGCAACCGCTGGACCGTCGAGGGCCACGCCGCACAGCTGCGCCTGGGCCGCGACGGACTGTGGTACCCGTACACCAAGGACCGAGGCACCTGGTGGCCGGCCGGACCGCCCGACGCCGACCCCGCCGTCGTCCTGAGCACACTCCTCGCAGCCTGACCCTCGCCGCATACAAATAGGCGTGCGAACAGGGAGTGGCCGGGTGACGGGAACGCCCGAACTGGTGACGGCGGTCCGCTCGGCGAAGCAGTACCTGACGTACGTCTCCGCGGGCCCGTTCCAGTACGCGGTCGCCGAGGCCCTCGCGCTGCCGGAGGCGTACTTCGACGACTTCCGCGCGGCCCACCGGCGCAAGCGCGACCTGCTCGGTGACGGTCTGCGCTCCGCCGGCTTCGAGGTCTACCAGCCCCGGGGCACGTACTTCATCACCACCGACATCGCCCCCTTCGGCGAGAAGGACGCCTACTCCTTCTGCCGCGCCCTCCCCGAACGCTGCGGTGTCGTCGCCGTCCCCGTATCCGTCTTCTACGACGACCCCGACACCGGCCGCAGCCAGGTCCGCTTCGCCTTCTGCAAGAAGGACGACGTTCTCGCCGAGGCCACCAGCCGCCTGCGACACCTCTCGTCCTGAACTCACGCCTCCTTCGTCCCGAATGAGGTTCGGTTGCCGATCTTGCCAGCATGGATGGCGTTTAGCCTGGTCAGAGCGTCGGGCTGTCGTGGTTTCGGGTGGTCTCGAAGGGGATCGGGGAGCGGGTTGGCTCCCCGATGGCGCCGCATTCGCCACCTCAGGTCCAGCCGCGAGATCCACGCGTCATGAGGGCCTGCAAGCCCTGGACGCGTGCTGCTCCGTGATCGCAGTCGGCCCGGTCCTAGCTGGTCATACACATCTCGTCTCCGATCGCATGACAGCCGGTCCAACAGATGTTGCGCCCTCCGTTCAAGTAGGTGATCTGCCTACCACCGGACGCAGCGCTGACGCTTACCGGTGCCAGCGGCTGATGGAGCGATCTCGTGACATGACGACGGCCCGATGTTTTTGAAGTCCTCGAAGACTCTGTTGCTCAATTCGTCCGGGCTCGGGGACCGCTGATGCGCAAGGGCAACTTGCCTGGTTCTTGACGTTCTGGTAGCGAGGCTACGGGCACGGGAGGTGCTGACGAACCAAATGCTCAGGAATAAGGAGTTGCGGGCGACGGCCCGGCTGACCGAGGCGCTTGGGACCCGTTGCCGCGTTGCAGGCCGTTAGCCTGTCGGTATGTCAGAGCGTGTCATGCCCGGTCACACGGACGACCTGATCTCCCTGGTTGCCGCGGACGCTCTGTGGGTCGATTTGGCGGCCGACAGTGCTGTGCCGACGGCTTCTGGGGCATTCACCTGCTCTCCTGCCCATGCCCGGGTGGGGTACGTCCTGCTCGGCGGCCATGTGGTGGCGACGGTGAGGGCGAGCGGCGGTCAGTGGAGTGTTCCGGAGGTTGAGGTGCGCCGGGCGGCCGCGGAACTGAACGCGGTTGGGATGGATCGGCAGGACCTGGTCCGCATCGGTCCGTTTCGTGGGGCGCCGAGGCAGGAGTGCACCGAGGAAACGCCGCTGCGTTGGCGCCAGCGCATCACGGGGGAACTGCAGGAGCTGGGCGGCCCCGAGCGGGCAGCACGACGTGAAGTCGGCCGGCCGTACCATCTGGCGGGGATCGACTGGCGACAGGTACTCGTGGAGCAGATCCGCGACGGGACGCAGCGCACGTGGTGGCTGCCGCGCGCTGTGGTCAGGCTGCTGGACGCGGCCGAGCACGCCGAAACGCAGTGGGTGCAAGCCGCGCGGACCCGCCGGGCAAGCGCAGCCGTCACCGAGCCGCCCTCCCACCTCCGGCAGGCCCGAGACGCCGGCAGTCGGCAGACGACGAGTCCCGAGGGCCCCACCGCCTCACTGCGCCCGTACAACAAAGAGCTGGAAAGCCAGCTGTACTCGGTGCTCAGCAGGAAGCCCGGTACCTCCCGCAGGGTGGCTGGGTGGGCGTGCGCCGTCTGCCGCACTGCGCCCGCCACCGTGCTCGACCACTGCCACGAACACGGCTACGTCCGCGCCCCCGTCTGCCAGTCCTGCAACACACAGGAACGCCCCGACCACCTGTACAGCAACGACATCCGCGTGGCGAACCGCTACACACGCCTCTTCCACACCGACACCGACGACTGGTTCCGCCACTGGCACCGCTGTGCCGGCTGCCGCGCACGCACCACCCTGCCCCTGCCGCACCTCGCCGCATGGACCGCCCACATAGCCTGCCGATCGCTCCGCCCGACCCACCGCGCCCCCCGCGGGCGCAAGCCCTGCGGTGTCCTGCGCGTGTCCTGGACGGGCAGTCAGAACGCGCCCCGTTCCTGCCTGCTCACTGTCGTCGTCGACTTCTGCCCCTCCGGCGAGCACCGTGTCCTGGCGCGAGTCCCCTACCGCGAAGCCGCCGAGCGGTTTCGTGCCTGGTTGGCCGAGACGGCCCCTGCCGTGGCCGCCGCGGCCGGCCCTGACCGCCTGGACGGCCTCCCTGCCCAGTTCCGGCCAGTCATCGCGGACACCAGCGGCGAGGACCTAGAACTGTTTTGAGCGGGCACCGGGAGACCTGACACCCCAGCGAGATGCGCAGCAGAGTCCTCGAAATAGCATCCCTGAGCGGGCGTTAAGTCCCGTTCCAGATTCGTGCGCCGAAGCAGGTGATCCCCATCGCCACCGCGTTCACGCGGTCTCGGTCGCTTCAGTAGTCAGTCGGGTGGCCCGAGGGGATCTCACCCTCGGGCCACCCGACTACGTCCTGGCCACGGCGAGTTCGGCCTCGTGAGGAAGTGTCCGATCAGCGGACGTCCGCCTCGGGCTCCGGGCGCGGGAGTTCGTCGAGGTCGAGGGTGAAGGTGCGGCCGTCGGCCAGGGGGATGGGGAGCTTGCCCGTCCCGTACTTGTGGGTGTGTGCCGCGATGTAACCGGTGGCGGTCGGCTGGGTGTGGAGGACGACTTCCTGGGCGTAGGGGTCCACGATCAGGTAGGCGGGGATGCCGTAGCGGCCGTACTTCGCGGTGCAGTCGTCGTAGTCCTTGCGTGCCGAGGAGGTCGAGACGACCTCGGAGATCAGCAGGACGTCCTCGAAGCTGTAGCGCTTTCCCTCCCGGCGGGCATCCTCGCGGAGGATCGCCAGATCGGGGGCGGAGTTCTCGTCGGCGGGGAAGTCGATGTAGACATCGGACGTGACCTTGGCGTGCCGTCCGAGGGCGAGAGCGGAGTCGATCTGCATCGATCTGATGGTGCTGGAGCGCTCTTCGCTCTGCGGGGTCATGATCACCTTTCCGTCGGCCCCGAACAGGACCGCGTACCCCTCGGGGAAATCGGTGTGCACGATCGCGTCGACGCTCATGGACGGCTCCTTCCCGTGTGCGGTCAGGATACGACGGGCATCGCCGTGTCACCGAGCCCGACGACATGGCCGTGGGGCCGGTCCGGACAGGTTCTGGGGCCGACTCACCGGTGATGCTGAAGATCCCCGGCACCCGGCCCTTCCTGCCGCAGCCGCACGCTGCCAACCACCAGCAGTTCGCCCCGGGCGGTCCGCTGGTCGACACCACGATCCCCTACCGTCCCTTCGACCTCGGGGCCGACGGAGCGATGACGGGCACGGCCCGTGACCTCAACCGCTTCTTCACCGCCCTGGCCCGGGGGCGACTACTGGAACCCGCCACCCTCGCCACCATGCGGGCCACCGTCCCCATGCCCCGGGACAGTGACCATCCCGCGGGCACCCGGAGCGGTCTGGGACTGTTCTTCACGCCCTTGTCCTGCGGCGGCGGTTACCTCGGCCACGGGGGAAGCGGCTTCGGTTATCTCGTCCGGGCCGCCACCACGACGGACGGCCGTCGTGGCATCACCGTCTCCACGCACAGCCGCCCGGGGGCTCCGGAGACGGCGGACCGCCAGGAGGACGCGCTGCGGGATCTCGTCGACCGCGCCCTCTGCCACCCCGGGTGAGAAGGATCGGGCAGCGAGCCTGTGGAGAAACCGAAGGAGCCGGGCTCCGGGGGGGGCCCCCCCCGGGGCCCCCCCCCCCCCCCCCCCCCCCGGGCCCCCGGGGGGGCGGGGGGGGGTGACAAAAAAAAAA
>NZ_JBIAIV010000056.1:12627-42068 GCF_042871645.1 Streptomyces sp. NPDC005774
GGGTTGTTGTGGGGGGGGGCCGGGGGGGCGGGGGCCCCCCCCGGGCCGGGGGGGGGGGGCCCCCCCCGGGGCCCCCCCCGGGCGCCCGGCTCCTTCGCGGGTACGCGGGTGGGAAGCGGAGGGCTTCCTACTCCTCGTCGTCCTCGGGCTTCTCCGACTCGTTGAGCTCCTGCTCCAGGCCGAGCTGCTCGACGAGCCACTTGTCGAACTCGATCGCGGCCCGCACCCAGCTGACCGTCGAGGAGACGAAGTGCTCCAGGCTGACGCCCGTGCCGATCAGCATCTGGGCCTCACCGATGAGGCGGACGGTGCCGTCGTCATGGGTGTGGGTGTAGACCTTGGGCCACAGGGTGCGGCGGTTCCAGTCGTCGATCGACTCGAGGAGCTGCTGCTTCTCCTCGATGCCGTGCGGCCGGTCGTAGAACGTCCGCACGGAGAAGATCTGCTGGTCGTCCTCCCCGCGGAACATGAAGTAGGTACGGAACTGCTCCCACGGCGCCGCGAGGTCTCCCTCGTCGTCGACGACGTACTTGAGCTCCATCTGGTCGAGGAGCTGCTTCACGAGGTCCTGATCCGGGACCACGGGGCCCGCGGGGCCCTGGGGCTGCGGCTCGGGCTGGCCCCCGAAACTAGGAATCGAGGACGGGTCGATGGACATGCTGGGACTCTCCTGCGGTCGTCTGGCGTCCGGCCGTGGATGGGACCAGACGTATGTCCCACCCTCTCTCTCTTGGCACGTGCCGGGCAACCTGCCTGGCCGAGAGGTACCCCCACGCGCCGGTCTCCATGATCACATTCCGATGACCATGGAGACCGTACCCCTGGGGGGTATTACAGCGTCTTGCGCGTGGCCGGGCCCACCAGGAGGCCCTCGCCGGCGCGGTCCACGCGGACCGTGTCACCGTCCTTGATCTCGCCGGACAGGATCTCCTTGGCGAGCCGGTCGCCGATGGCGGTCTGCACCAGGCGGCGCAGCGGGCGGGCGCCGTAGGCCGGGTCCATGCCCTCCTCCGCCAGCCAGGCCAGCGCCTCGGGAGTGATGTCCAGGGTGAGCCGGCGTTCCGCCAGGCGCCGGCCCAGCCGGTCGAGCTGCAGTGCGGCGATGCGCTCCAGTTCGGGCTTGGTCAGTGCCGAGAAGACGACCAGGTCGTCGAGCCGGTTGACGAACTCCGGCTTGAAGGAGGACCGGACCACTTCCAGGACCTGTTCCTTCTTCTGCTCCTCGGTGGTCAGCGGGTCGACCAGGAACTGGCTGCCCAGGTTGGACGTCAGCACCAGGATCGTGTTGCGGAAGTCGACCGTGCGGCCCTGCCCGTCGGTGAGCCGGCCGTCGTCGAGGACCTGGAGCAGGATGTCGAAGACCTCGGGGTGGGCCTTCTCCACCTCGTCGAGCAGCACCACGCTGTACGGGCGGCGGCGCACGGACTCGGTGAGCTGGCCGCCCTCCTCGTACCCGATGTAGCCGGGCGGGGCGCCGACCAGGCGGGCCACGCTGTGCTTCTCGCCGTACTCCGACATGTCGATGCGGACCATCGCCCGCTCGTCGTCGAAGAGGAAGTCGGCGAGCGCCTTGGCCAGTTCGGTCTTGCCGACGCCGGTGGGACCGAGGAAGAGGAAGGAACCGGTGGGGCGGTCCGGGTCCGCGATTCCGGCGCGGCTGCGGCGTACGGCGTCCGACACGGCCCGTACGGCCTCGCTCTGGCCGATGAGCCGCTTACCCAGCTCGTCCTCCATGCGCAGCAGCTTCTGCGTCTCGCCCTCCAGCAGGCGGCCGGCGGGGATGCCGGTCCAGGAGGCGACGACGTCCGCGATGTCGTCGGAGCCGACCTCCTCCTTGACCATGGTGTCCTTGGCGACCTCCTCCTCGGCCTCGGAGGCGGCCTCCAGGTCGCGTTCCAGGCCGGGGATCTCGCCGTAGAGCAGCTTGGAGGCGGTGTCGAAGTCGCCCTCGCGCTGGGCGCGTTCGGCCTGGCCGCGCAGGCCGTCGAGCTTCTCCTTCAGCTCACCGACGCGGTTCAGGGACTGCTTCTCCTTCTCCCAGCGGGCGTTGAGGCCGCGCAGTTCCTCCTCCTTGTCGGCGAGGTCGCGGCGCAGCTTCTCCAGGCGTTCGAGGGAGGCGGCGTCGGTCTCCTTGCCGATCGCCAGTTCCTCCATCTTCAACCGGTCCACCGCGCGCTGGAGTTCGTCGATCTCGACGGGCGAGGAGTCGATCTCCATGCGGAGCCGGGAAGCCGCCTCGTCGACCAGGTCGATGGCCTTGTCGGGCAGGAAGCGGGAGGTGATGTAGCGGTCCGAGAGGGTCGCCGCCGCCACCAGTGCGCTGTCGGCGATCTGCACCTTGTGGTGCGCCTCGTAGCGGCCCTTCAGGCCGCGCAGAATGGCGATGGAGTCCTCGACCGACGGCTCGGCGACCAGCACCTGCTGGAAGCGCCGCTCCAGTGCCGGGTCCTTCTCGATCCGCTCGCGGTATTCGTCGAGGGTGGTGGCGCCGACCATGCGCAGCTCACCGCGGGCGAGCATCGGCTTGAGCATGTTGCCGGCGTCCATGGCTGAGTCGCCGCCGGCACCGGCGCCGACGACCGTGTGCAGCTCGTCGATGAAGGTGATGATCTGCCCGTCGGAGGCCTTGATCTCGGCGAGGACGGTCTTCAGCCGCTCCTCGAACTCACCGCGGTACTTGGCTCCGGCGATCATCGCCCCCAGGTCGAGCGCGACCAGCCGCTTGTCCTTCAGCGACTCGGGCACGTCCCCCTTGACGATCCGCTGGGCGAGCCCTTCGACGACGGCGGTCTTGCCGACGCCGGGCTCGCCGATGAGCACGGGGTTGTTCTTGGTGCGGCGGGACAGTACCTGCACGACCCGCCGGATCTCCTGGTCCCGGCCGATCACCGGGTCGAGCCTGCCCTCGCGGGCGGCGTCGGTGAGGTCGGTCCCGAACTTCTCCAGGGCCTTGTACTGACCCTCGGGGTCGGCCGTCGTCACTCGACGGGCTCCTCTCGTCTGCTGGAAGGCTGCCTGCAGCTTCTTCGCGGTGGCGTCCTGCCCGGCCAGCACCTCGCCGGCCGCGCCGCCCTTCGCGGCGATGCCGAGGAGCAGGTGCTCGGTGGAAAGGTACTCGTCGCCCAGGTCACGGGCGCGGGCCTCGGCATCCGCGATGACGGCGAGCAGCTCACGGTTGGGCTGGGGCGGGGCGACGGTGGACCCGGTGACGCTCGGCAGTCCGGCGAGGACGCGCTCGGCCCCGGCGCGTACGGCGGCCTGGTCGGCGTCGACCGCGGCGAGCAGGTCGGTGATGTTCTCGTTCTCCTGCCCTTCGAGCAGGGCGAGCAGCAGATGGGCGGGGGTCAGGTCGGGGTGTCCCCCGGTCAGGGCCCGATTGCCGGCTGCGTTGATCGCGTCCCGGCTCCGGTTGGTCAGCTCGGCGTCCACGTTCGCGTTCTCCTCCTTGCGATGACCATTCAGCGGCCTTCATGGCCGACATCGACTTGGCTGACTCGGTCAGCGTACACAAACTTGAGTCTATTCCACTCAAGGTGAAGGCGGGAGGGCCGCAGCGGTCGAGTTCCCGGGCATCCCAGCTTCCGGCGCGACCACCGCCCGCGCACATCGGCCACAGACATGCGCACGACGAAAACGGAGCCCGGCGGGCATCACGGCACGAGGCGGACGCGAGAGCGCGGCGCGGACGCGAGAGGCGCACAGCGGGCCCGCACGCGGGGAACGACAACGCCGGCCGCGGGTGACACTGAGGGCGGCGGGCGCGTCGTGCGGGCCGGCCGGGGTGCGCGGCGACGGTGCGGGCAGGGCGTCACATGCGGGCGCCATCGGTACCGGGTCCGGCGCGGGAGATCATGGCGATCGCACTCACACGCGGGGGGAGGCAGGGTGGGACAGGGGTGAGGCAGCGGTGAAGATCCGTAGCGTCCGACGACCGGTTCCGGCCATCACTCGGTCCTGGCCATACCCGGAAATGTCCCCGAAAATCGCAGTGGCGTCACCGTGTTCAGGTCACGGTGACGCCACTGCCGGGGGAAGCGCCTGCGCGATCTTTTACGACGGGGGAATCGCGTCAGGCACTGCGGGGGGTGGCCGAGAGGGTCCGGGGAGCGGGAGAGACGGAGTCCACCTGCTCATGGTCCCGTTGATCCAGGTTCACAAAGATCATTCCGTACCGGATGGCGCACCGCACGGGTTGCGGCGCCCCACGGGGCCTTCGCAGGCACCGGTACGCCCGTACGTCCTGGTCCTCCTCGCGCGTGACGACGACCGGTTCACCGAACACGGTCACCATCAGGGAGTCACCGCTGTGGGGGAGAGCGGTGACCAGGTCGATGAAGTGCCACCCGGACCGGTAGGCGGTGGCCATCTCACGGCGAAAGGATCGGTCGTCGGGAGGCGTGGTCATCACTCAGCCCCAACTGCTGTCGTTCGCGACCACGGGAGCGGGCACACCCCAGCTGCTGTCCCCGACCACGGGAGCGGGCACACCCCAGCTGCTGTCCCCGTTCACGGACTTGGCGCCCACCACCGGTCCCCAGCTGCTGTCCGCCCGGACATCACCCTCCGTGTCGGCCAGGACACCCAGTGCCCCGAAGGCCATGACGGCGGAAAACGCGGCGACAAGCACCGAGCGAAGCGTTCTCTTGCGCATAGTCGGCTTCGTCCTCACTCGAAGATCACCCTTTTCCCCCGTCACGTACGACGATGGCTCATTCGGACACGTCGTGGCCACACAATCGGTGCATCATGTTCCTGCATGTTCAGGACCCTGTGGGGTGGAGATTTGACAATGAATCAGACTAATGAGGCACATCCCCATGCGGTCACCGAACTGTGCGAGGCCGGCAGCCGTCTCTATGCCGACGCCCTGCGCGCGGGCCGCATCGCCCGCACGGACGTGGAGCCCGCTCCCTGCCTGATGGAGCTCGCCCTGCTGCACCCCGACCCGGACGACCCCACCTGGCTGCGCCCCCTCTCCCCTGCGGTGGCCCTGGCCCACCGGCTCAACCCGCTGGAACGGGAGATCACCGAGCGCAGGCGGATGTCGATCGAGCTGGCCGACGCCTTCGAACCGTTCATGGCCCTCAGTGCCCAGACGACGATGACCACCCACTCGATCACGGTGCTGGAGGGCTTCGGCCGGATAAACGCCGCCCTCGATCTGGCCACCGCGCAGTGCCGGTCCGAGATGCTCACCGTCCAGCCGGGCGGTCGTCGGCTGGAACACACCCTCACCCAAGGGCTGGAGCGCGACCAGCAGCTGACCGAGCGGGGGGTGCGCATCCGGACCCTCTACCAGCACACCGCCCGCCACAGCCCCGAGACGCTGGCGTACGTGGCACGGTTCGACACCAGCAGGGTGGAGTACCGCACCATCGACGAACTCGTGGAGCGGCTCGTCATCTGCGACGAGACCGTGGCCTTCATCCCCACCCGTGACGACCGTCAGGTCGCCCTGGAACTGCGCCACCCCGGCCTCGTCCGCTACCTGATCAAGGTCTTCGAGTTCATGTGGACCCGTGCGGTCCCCCTGAGCATGGGCGCCCCGTACGAATCGACCTCGGACGGCCTCACGGACATCCAGCACTCCATCGCCAAGCTCCTCGTGGAGGGCCACGTCGACGAGGCCATCGCCCGGCGCCTGGGCATGAACGTCCGCACCTGCCGCGCCCACATAGCCAAGCTGGCCTCCGCCCTCGGCAGTGGCAGCCGCGCCCAACTGGGCTACCTTGTCGCCCAGTCGGGGATCCTCGAACAGGAGCGCTGAGAACCGGGGATGAGCGAGCCACACGTGACGGCGGAGACCCACGACCACGGAGGGGAGGAGCTGTGCGGGGCGGGGGTGGATTTGTACGCCCGTTCCCTACGTGAGGGGCACGTCCATGCGCAGGAGGCGCGCACTGCTCCCTGTCTGGTCGACTTCGGGCTGCTGCATCCGGCCGTCGACGATCTGAACCGCCTGGAGCCCGTCGAACCGACCGTCGCCCTTCACCGGGATGCTGCGGGCCTGCGAAGCGCGGATCGCGGACGAACGGCGGCGCGAGGAACGACTGGCCGAGACATTCCAGCCGCTCATGCGGATCGGCAGGCCCCGCACAACGAGGGCGGACACCCCGATGATCCGGGTTCTCAGCGGTTCGGAGCGGATCAACAGGGCCCTCTTCGAAGCTCTGGCGGAAGGGACCGACGAACTCCTGTGCGTCCAGCCGCACAGGAACCACTACAGCTCCGGGCGCGGCGTGGCGGCTCAGGCCCTCGCCCTGGAACGCGACCAGGCATTCCTCGACCGCGGCGGCCGTATCCGTACCCTGTACCCGCACAGCCGGCGCCACGTCTTGATGGTCATCGCGCGATACGAGCAATTGAGGGATGACGCGGAGGCCCGCACTCTCGACGAAGTGACCGACCGTCTCATCATCGTCGACCGGACCGTCGCCTTCGTCCCCTCCGACAGCGACGGCCGCGTCACGCTGGAGATCCGGCACCCGACGATCGTCGGCTACCTGGCCACCGCCTTCGACCGCCTCTGGCGGCTCGCTACACCGATGTACCCCCAGACAGTCCGCCGGCCCACGCTGAACGGCGTCACGCCCCGCCGGCGCGCCATCGCCCGTCTCCTCGTCGAAGGCCACACCGACGCCGTGATAGCCGACCGCCTCGGGATGAACGTCCGCACCGCCCGCGTGCACATCGCCAAGCTCGCCGCGACACCGGGCAGTGGGAGCCGGGCTCAGCTCGGGCACCTCATCGGGCAGTCCGGGATTCTCGACCAGGACTCGTGACGGAGGCGGAGGCGGAGGCCGCTGCCGCTCGCGGCGGGCCGTCCAGGCCGGTCTGGGCTATCTTGACGCCCAGCTGGGTGCGGCTGGCCGCGCCCAGCGTCTCCGACAGCCGGGCGATGTGGGCCCGGCAGGTGCGCACACTGATCCCGAGCCGCTCCGCTATCACCGCGTCCTGGTGGCCCTCCGCGAGCAGCGCCGCGATGGACCGCTCCCGGTGCGAGACGCCCTCGAAGCCGGTGTCGGGGAGCGGGGCGGCCAGCGGGAGGGCGAGCCGCCACAGCCGCTCGAAGACCGTGCCCAGGTACTCCACCAGCGCCGGGTGCCGCAGCTCCAGGGCCATCGAGCGCTCGGCGTTGGCGGGGATGAAGGCGACCGTGCGGTCGAAGAGGATCAGCCGCTCGGTCACCTCGTCCAGCGTCCGCGCCTCCACCGCGTCACCCATCAGCTCCAGGTACGTGTGCAGCCCCTGGCCGTGCCGGGCCACATGCGTGTAGAGGTCCCGCATCCGCACCCCGCGCCCGCGCAGCGCCGTCGCCCGGTGCAGGCCCTCCGACAGCTCCGCCTCGCGCCGGATGCCGCCGGGCTGGACCGTCAGCACCTCCGTGGTGCACGCCTGGGTCGCCTCGTCCATCGCGGCCTGGATACGGGCCACCCCGTCCAGCACCCGGATCGCCGGGCCCTCCCCCGCCGAGGCGGCGAAGGCCTGCGGTGACTGCGTCCCGCGGCCGAGGCCGGCGTACCGCTCGAAGGCCTCGACGGCCGAACCCACGCGGCGCTGGCTCGCGCTGACCTCGTCGTACATCCCGCGCAGCAGCCGGGTCATGACCTCCTGCGGGGCGGTCGGCACCAGCCAGTCCATGTCGTCGGGGTCCGGGTGCAGCAGCGCCAGGTCCAGCAGACAGGGCACCGGCTCCGCGTCCCGGCGCGGCACCCGCCCGCGCCGTACGGCCCGGGAGTACACGCGATCCCCGATGTCGCACAGTCGGTCAGCACCATGTGGATGCTCGTCCGTCCCGCGCCCGGCCATTGCCCGCCCCACCCCCGGTTCAGCCACTTACCGATGCGCAACTATGCGCGGCCCCACCCGGCTCCGCAACACGACTCAGCCACACAGAAGCCCCTTTTCGTCACTTTGATCACCGTATATCAACCCCCTCTCCATCCTCATCGCAACAAGATGAGGATGGTGTACGGGCACGCAATGGTGCGATTGTCGATGATCGCTCAGGGATTCCGTCGGGCACCTGATGCTGCCGCGACCACGGTGGCAGTCGCCGCATCGACGCACCAAGGGGGAAGGAGAAAAACACTGTGACCGGGTGGGACACCAACGAGTTGACCGACAGAGCAGGTCTCGCGATTCCTTCCGAGGAGGACAACAGAACGAAGAGCACCGTCGCGCCGAGCGACGCCGGGACGACCCAGGACGCGGCAAACCGTCTCCGCGTTCCACAGGATTTAAATTTCGATCAGCCGACGGACCGAGAGCGACAGGTCCTTGCACTTCTCACTGACGGACCGTCCAATCACATGATGGCCAGGCGGCTCGGCACAGCGAAACGCACCGTGAAAGCACACCTGACAAACCTGATGCGGAAACTGGGCATTCAAACGAGACTCGCAGCAGCCTTGCTCTCGAACCTGCACAGTGAAGGCATTTCTCTTGGAGAAGCGTCCTCAAGGACTATGCCCCAAGGTCCAATGGGCAGAACCGTCTTCCGTACGGCACCTTGATTCCCGTTGGCCGGACAGGCCGGCCGGGTGCCCCACCAGAGGCGCCCCCATGGAATTAAGGGGAGGGGCTACGCACAAGAAGACACGCGCGATCGCCGCTTCGGTGGTCGCCGCCGTGGCTCTGGGTGTGGCCGCACCCGCAGCGTCGGCCGTTTCTGCTCATCGGACCGTTGCCACTGCCGCGTCGTCGTACGGTGCCGCAGTATCGTCGGCCACGGTGGAGTGGAGGTGTATCCCGAGTTAGAACTCAGCTCCGAGGTCTCGGCCCGCGCGGAGGGGGAGCGGGTCGCGCAGGGGAAGCTCAGCGCGCTCAAGGATCTGCTCAAGAAGAGCAAGCCGCTGTTCCAGGCAGCCGTGAAGGCCGCGAAGAAGGGGAAGGCCGCCTTCGACAGGTGGGTCAACCGCCTTTCGAACTTCAATCCTGCGAAGTGGACCATCAAGGCGTCGCCGAACCACCTCATCACTGAGCTGATCGCCTGACTGGCCCAGCAGGTCATCTGATCGAAAAAAGCGGGGCCCCTCCCCGACTCCCGGGAGGAGCCCCGCTCCATGAGAGGAAGAACGCATGAAGAAGCCGCTCGGACAAGCAGTCGCGGACAACATGTGGGGAATGGCGGCGTTATTCGTCTGCGCTTCCTTCATTTCGTTTGTTTTCCTTCACACCGAGAGCGCGAGAACGGCCGGCTGGGTTCTCTACTGCTGCGGCTGGATACCGCCCGTGGGAATGAGCCTCTGGTGTCTGGCACGGCGAGAAAAGCTCGGCATCGGCGCTCTGTTCTCGTTCACCCTGCTCATCGTGTCCGGATTTCTCTTCTGGTTGAACCATGGCTGACCCGGCAGCCCCGTCACCTTTGGCAACCGCCCGGGACCTGACCAAAAACTTCCGCGGCCGCCGAGTACTTTCCGATGTTTCCCTGCAATTGTCTCCGCACCGGGTGACCGGATTCCTCGGGGCCAACGGGGCGGGAAAGACCACGGCCATCCGGATGATGCTCGGCCTGTTGCCGGGGGAGGGTGAAACGCTGTTCATGGGGCGCTCCCTCGCGCAGTGGCACGCTCCGGCCGAGGTGGTCGGCGCGGTTCTCGGCGGCGTCGCCGGACACCCCGAGCACTCCGTGCGGACGCGCTTGAGGATGGTGGCCGCAGGCATCGGCGTTCCGGATGAACGTGGGGGCGAGGTCCTGAGCCGGGTCGGCATGCAGGAGGCCGCCGGGCTGCGCCTCGGGCGTCTTTCCCTCGGCATGGGGCAGCGCGTGGCGATCGCGCAGGCGCTCCTCGGCGATCCCCGCGTCCTGATCCTCGACGAGCCGACCAACGGACTCGACCCTCACTCCGTGCGTTGGCTGCGTGGCTTCCTCCGGGCCTTCGCCGACGACGGCCGCGCCGTTCTGGTGTCGAGCCATCAGCTGGCCGAGATGGAGCAGTTGGCCGACGAGGTCGTCGTCCTCGCGAGAGGCCGAGTCGTCGCCGGCACGTCCATGGCAGATCTCTCCAGGATCGCTCACGGGCGAGTCGGCGTGGAGAGCCCCGCGCTGGACAGGTTGACGCAACTGGTCGAGCAGCGAGGCGGGACCCTCGTCGTCACCGGTCCCGGTACCGCCCACATCACAGGGCTGTCGCGATTCCGGGTCGGAGACCTGACGGCCGACCACTCGGTGCCGTTGCACTGGCTGGACGAGCGGGCGACCTCGTTGGAGGAGTTCCACCTGTCCGTCGCCGATCAGGAGTACGAGAGCCGATGAGTCCCCTGGTGACCGACGAGGCGGACACCGCCACCCATGATCGCGCGGTCCCGGTCGTCCCCCTGGCCGGGACCGCGCTCAAACGGGCTGTGCACTTCGAATGGCTGAGGTTGAAGGGCCCGCGCTCCACCTGGGCGGTGCTGGGGTCGCTGGCTGTTCTGGCTCTGCTCAACGGCGTGCTGCTCCCGATGGAGGCAACCGAGCCGGAGAAGGGCGGACAGCCCTTTGTCGAGGTCGCCCGGCTGGTCGGCAGTGACCTGGCCCCCTGACAGGTCTGAGCGCATTCTGCTCCTACGCGACCGTTCTCGCGTGCTGTGGATGGCTGGGCTACCGGCGGCGGGCGGCCTCGTGAGCCCGAGCGCATCGGTGGCCGCCCGGCGCCTGGCCGGCGTCGACGCGCTCCGGGGACTGGCGCTGCTGGGCATCGAGTGGCGTCGACCGAGGGAAGATCGCAGAAACCGTGAGCGCATACCGCGGCGATGCGGGCACGGTCCTCCAGGCGAATCCGGACCGATTCCCGGATGCCGTCCTCGGTGTCCTCATCATGGCCCCGGGGGTTCTTGCCGCCTTCCTTCTCGGGCTGGCCGCAGGCAAGCGGGCCCTGCTCTCGCGCGACGGCACATCCCGTTCCCAGCTGATCGGGTGCGCCACCGTCGGGCTGATCATCGGGGGACCGGGAGCACTCTTCTTCGCATCCGCCTCGCTGGGACCGCTCGGTGAGCGATGGCAGTACCTGGGGCTTGGTGTGGGGATACTGACGGCTCCCGCACTGACGTGCGCTTACGCCTGCCTGCTGCTGATCCTGCTCCGCTCGTCACGGGGAGACGGAATCCGGAAGTGGCTCGCCCCCGCAGGCCGGCCGGCGCTGACGAACCATCTGACGCAGTCCGTGATCCTGACCGTCCTCGCGACCGCGTACGGTTTCTCTCTCTACGGGCGCATGGGCACTGCCGCACTGATGGTGCTCGTGTGCGCCGTGTACGGCCTTCAACTCGCGATCAGCACGGCATGGTCGCAGCGGTTCCGGCACGGCCCCGCCGAGTGGTTGCTCCGGAGCGTCACCCTGGCGGGCCCGCCACGAAGACGTGCCGATCGGTGAGGGATCCGCGGTCTCCCGGAGGGCGGGGTGGCCGAACACCGACGGCCCTCCCGCACCACCGGCCGCAGACCGGTGGTGCGGGGGCGTGCGGAAACAGCTCTGCCGGGGAGCGCGGTGATCCGCGCTCCCCGGCAGGACGTTCCACGGCCCGGCGGCCGGGGCGGGAAGGCTACTTCAGCCCGGCCTCGTCGCACGCCTCCTTGTAGGCGGCCGTGCAGATGTCCGAGACCTTGTAGAACCCGTCGGCGACGACCGTGTCCATGATGTTCTTCTTGGTCAGGGCGACCACGGGCACGAGCTGCGCCGGAATGTCCTTGTGGGTGGGGCTGTCGACGCGGTCGCTGGTCAGCGCGTCGAACTGGATGTTCTTGCCCTGGATCCGCGCCACCGCGATCTCCGCCGCGTTGTCCGCCTCGGTCGAGTAGGACTTGTACACGCTCATGAACTGGTCGCCCAGGAGGATCCGCTGCACCCCGGCGAGTTCGGCGTCCTGGCCGGTGATCGGGGGCATCTCGGTCACCCCTGCGGCCTTCAGCGCCTTGATGACGCCGCTCGCCATGCCGTCGTTGGCGGAGTAGACCCCCACGATGTTGCCGGCGCCGATCTCGGTGATCGCCTCGGCCATGTTGGCCTCGGCGTTCTCCGGCTTCCAGTCCTTGGTGTCGTAGGTCTTGGCGATGGTCACCGCGTCCTGGAGCTCGGACAGCGCCCCCGCCTTGAACTGCTTGGCGTTCGGGTCGGTCGGCGAGCCGTTCATCATGACGATCTTGCTGGTGACCCCGCCGTCGCCGCCGAGCGCCTCCAGCAGGGAGCGGCCCTGGACCTCGCCGACCAGCTCGTTGTCGAAGGATATGTACGCGTCGATCGGGCCCTCGGCCAGCCGGTCGTAGGCGATGACGGGGATGCCCGCGTCCTTGGCCTTCTTCACGTCCTCGGCGATGGCGTGCGCGTCGACCGCGTCCAGCACGATGATGTCGACCTTGTCCTTGATCATCTGCTGCATCTGGCTCGACTGCTTGCCCGCGTCCGCATCGGCGTTGGCGTAGTCGACCTTGCCCTTGTCACTGGTGAGCTCCTCCACCTTCTTCTTGAAGATGGGGTAGTCGAACTGGTCGTACCTGGTGTTGGCCGTCTCCGGCAGCAGGAGCCCGATGGTGACATCGTTCCCCTTGGTGGGGCTCGCTCCGTCGCTGCTCCCTGTCGCGTTGAGCGCGCCGCAACCGGCGAGCATGAGGGACACGGAGGCGGCGGCGACTGATATGGCGATACGACGCATGCGAGGGCTCACTTCAGTACGTTTTTGGACGTGGGCAAACATTGCGGCCCATGTGACTGAAAAGCCAACGCTCCAGCGACCAGTGGCGTCAAGACCAACTACTTAACGAGATGAACACAGCACCGTGCGCTGAAGTCGTGTGGGCTCGGCGAAAGAATCGCACATATATCCCACACGCGCATACACGTGCTGCTCACAGCCGTGCGCGGGGCGTACACGGAGACGCCCGGGACTCCGGGTGACGGTCCGTCAGCAGCCCGTACGCAGAAGGGGCTCGGAGGTTCGTCCGAACCTCCGAGCCCCTGCCGGTACTTCACTTTTGCGCCAAACGGAACTTCTCCGTCAGGCCGCAGCCTTCTCACTGAGCTACTTCCGTCACCGCACCATCGCCCCGGACCGACGCTTTCGCGCCGTCCGACGGCGACCGGACCGGACGCGCGCCGACCGGACGCACGCACGCAGGTCGACCGAACCGGACGCCGGCAGTCAGTCGGTCTGCTGCTGGCGCTTGGGCCGCCACACCACCAGCGCACTGGTCTGCTGGACCTCCTGGTACGGCACCAGGTCCCGGCGGTACGACGCGTGCACCGCCGCCTCGCGCTGACGCATGGTCGCGGCCACGCCGTCCAGGGCACCCTCCAGCTCCGCCACCCGGACTTGGAGCGCGGCGACCTGGTCCTCCAGTTCGATGATGCGCTTGATGCCGGCCAGGTTGATGCCCTCGGTCTGCGACAGCTGCTGCACCTGACGGAGCAGCTCGATGTCACGGGCCGAGTAGCGGCGGCCCCGGCCCGCGGTGCGGTCCGGCGAGACGAGCCCCAGACGGTCGTACTGACGCAACGTCTGCGGGTGCAGCCCGGAGAGCTGGGCCGCCACCGAAATGACATAGACCGGAGTGTCCTGCGTCAGTTCGTACGGATTGCGTCGACGACCGTCCATCGCCCTCAAGCTCCCTTCGCGGCCTGGAACAACTCCGCCCGCGGATCATCGTCCGCGGTCGCCTCTCGATACGCCTCCAGTGCGTCACGAGCCTTCCCCGGCAGGTCCTTGGGAACACTCACCTCGACGGTGACCAGCAGATCACCGCGCGAGCCGTCCTTACGGACCGCTCCCTTGCCGCGGGCCCGCATGGTCCGCCCGTTGGGTGTCCCCGGGGGCAGCTTCAGCGTGACCGGCGGACCGCCGAGCGTCGGGACGCGGATCTCGCCGCCGAGCGCCGCCTCCGGGTAGGTGACCGGGACGGTGACGGTGAGGTTGTCTTCCTTGCGGCCGAACACCGGGTGGCCGCCGACGTGCACGACCACGTAGAGGTCGCCCCCCGGGCCGCCGCGCTCGCCCGGAGCGCCCTTGCCGCGCAGCCGGATCCGCTGGCCGTCACTGACCCCCGCCGGGATGCGCACCTGCATCGTCCGCGAGGACTTGGCCCGGCCGCTGCCCTTGCAGATGTCGCAGGGGTTCTCCGCGGTCAGGCCGCGGCCCTTGCAGTCGGGGCACGGGTCGGTGAGCGAGAAGCCGCCGCCGCTGCCCCGGGCGACCTGCCCGGTGCCGACGCAGGTCGGGCACACGCGCGGTGTGCCGTTCTTGTCGCCGGTGCCCGAACAGGCCTTGCAGGCCTGCTGGGAGGACATCCGCAGCGGGACCGTCGCCCCCTCGATCGCCTCGGTGAAGCTCAGGGTGACCTCGGACTCGATGTCCTGGCCGCGCCGGGGCTGGGTACGCGTGGTGCCCGTGCCGCCGCGGTTGAACAGTCCGCCGAAGACGTCACCGATCCCGCCGCCGAAGCCGCCGGCGCCGGCCTGGCCGCCGCCCTGAGTGCCGCCCTGGCCGCCCCCGAAGAGGTCACCCAGGTCGAAGTTGAACGACCCGGCACCGCCCGCGCCCGGCCCCGCACGGAAACCACCGTTGCCGAAGAGCGAGCGGGCCTCGTCGTACTCCTTGCGCTTCTTGGGGTCGCCGAGGACGTCGTTCGCCTCGGAGATCTCCTTGAACCGCTCCTCCGCCTTGGCGTTGCCCTTGTTGGCGTCCGGGTGGTACTCACGGGCGAGTTTCCGGTACGCCTTCTTGATCTCGGCCTCGGTGGCGTCCTGGGGGACGCCGAGGACCTTGTAGTAGTCCTTCTCGATGAAGTCCTTGGTACTCATCCCCGACGTCCCTCCTCTCCTGCCCCGCCGGTCTCTTCCGACCTGCTCGTCCTGCCCGCCTCCGCCGGCGTGCGGACGCCGGCGAGGGCGTCAGCCCTCCTGAGGGCCACCTGTCTCCTTGTCGTCCGCCGCCGCCTCGGTGCCTTCCTCGGCCTGCTTGCCCGGCTGGGCACCCGGCTGCGGCTCGGCCACCGCCACCCGCGCGGGGCGGATGGTGCGTTCGCCGATGCGGTACCCGGGCTGCAGGACCGCCACGCACGTCGTCTCGGTGACGTCCGGGGCGTAGGAGTGCATCAGGGCCTCGTGGATCGTCGGGTCGAAGGGCTCGCCCTCCTTGCCGAACACCTGCAGGCCCATCTTCGCCACGGTCGACTCCAGCGACTCGGCGACGGACTTGAACCCGCCGACCAGCTCGCCGTGCTCCCGCGCCCGCCCGATGTCGTCGAGCACGGGCAGGAGCTCGGTCATGAGGTTCACCGCGGCGACCTCCTTGACCGCGATCCGGTCGCGCTCGACCCGGCGGCGGTAGTTCTGGTACTCGGCCTGGAGCCGCTGGAGGTCCGCGGTGCGCTCGCTGAGCGCCGTACGCACCTGGTCCAGCTGGGCCACCAGCCCGGCGTCGGGACCCGAGTCCCCGGCCGGGGCCGCCGCCTCCTCCGTGGAGGGGGTGGCGGCCTTCGGCTCGGCCTCGTCGGCCGGAACGCCTGAGGGGACGTCGGGCTGCTGCGACTGCTCGTCGAAGCCCGGGGTCTCCTCGGTCACGCCGCACCGTCCTTACGTTCGTCGTCCACGATCTCGGCATCGACCACATCGTCGTCCGCCTTGGCCTCACCGGCACCCGCACCGGCTCCGCCGGCCGCCTGGGATGCCTGCGCGTCGGCGTACATGGCCTGGCCCAGCTTCTGGGAGACGGCCGCGACCTTCTCCGTGGCGGTGCGGATCTCGGCGGCGTCCTCGCCCTTGAGCTTTTCCTTCAGCTCGGTGACGGCGGCCTCGACCTCGGTCTTGATCTCGCCGGGGACCTTGTCCTCGTTGTCCGCGAGGAACTTCTCGGTCTGGTAGACGAGCTGCTCGCCCTGGTTGCGGGACTCGGCGGCCTCGCGGCGCTGGTGGTCCTCCTCCGCGTACCGCTCGGCCTCCTCACGCATGCGGTCGACCTCGTCCTTCGGGAGCGAGGAGCCGCCGGTGACGGTCATCTTCTGCTCCTTTCCGGTACCGAGGTCCTTCGCCGTGACGTGCATGATGCCGTTGGCGTCGATGTCGAAGGAGACCTCGATCTGCGGGACGCCGCGCGGCGCCGGCGGCAGACCGGTCAGCTCGAACATGCCGAGCTTCTTGTTGTACGCCGCGATCTCGCGCTCGCCCTGGTAGACCTGGATCTGCACCGACGGCTGGTTGTCCTCGGCCGTGGTGAAGATCTCGGAGCGCTTCGTCGGGATCGTGGTGTTGCGCTCGATCAGCTTGGTCATGATGCCGCCCTTGGTCTCGATACCGAGGGACAGCGGGGTGACGTCGAGCAGCAGGACGTCCTTGACCTCGCCCTTGAGGACACCGGCCTGGAGCGCGGCGCCGATCGAGACGACCTCGTCCGGGTTCACACCCTTGTTGGCCTCCTTGCCGCCGGTCATCCCCTTGACGAGCTCGGCGACGGCGGGCATACGGGTGGAGCCACCGACCAGGACGACGTGGTCGATCTCGGACAGCGCGATACCGGCGTCCTTGACGACGTTGTTGAACGGCGTCTTGCAGCGCTCCAGCAGGTCCGCGGTCAGCTGCTGGAACTGGGCGCGGGTCAGCTTCTCGTCGAGGTGCAGGGGGCCCTCGGCGGAGGCGGTGATGTAGGGCAGGTTGATCGTGGTCTCGGTGGACGAGGACAGCTCGATCTTGGCCTTCTCGGCGGCCTCACGGAGGCGCTGGAGCGCCATCTTGTCCTTGCCCAGGTCCACGCCGTGCCCGGACTGGAACTGCTTGACCAGGTAGTCGACGACGCGCTGGTCCCAGTCGTCACCACCGAGGTTGTTGTCACCGTTGGTGGCCTTCACCTCGACGACGCCGTCACCGATCTCGAGGAGGGAGACGTCGAACGTACCGCCACCGAGGTCGAAGACCAGGATGACCTGCTCGTCCTTGTCGAGGCCGTACGCCAGCGCGGCGGCCGTCGGCTCGTTGACGATGCGCAGCACCTTCAGACCGGCGATCTCGCCGGCCTCCTTGGTCGCCTGGCGCTCCGCGTCGTTGAAGTACGCCGGGACGGTGATGACCGCGTCGGTCACCTTCTCGCCCAGGTACGCCTCGGCGTCCCGCTTCAGCTTCTGGAGCACGAAGGCGCTCATCTGCTGCGGGTTGAAGTCCTTGCCGTCCAGGTTGATCTTCCAGTCGGTGCCCATGTGGCGCTTGACCGACCGGATGGTCCTGTCGACGTTGGTCACGGCCTGACGCTTGGCCACCTCACCGACCAGCACCTCGCCGTTCTTCGCGAAGGCGACGACGGAAGGCGTGGTCCTGGCGCCCTCGGCGTTGGTGATGACGGTGGGCTCGCCGCCCTCCAGAACGCTGACGACGGAGTTAGTCGTGCCCAGGTCGATGCCGACCGCACGTGCCATTTCGATTCCTCCAGCTGACTTGAGTGGAACAGACTCAAGCATGCCTGACGTCCGGCGCCGGGTCAACAGAACTGAGTCGGCATGACTCAACTCTTATCCGTTCCTTACGCGCAACCAGGCGCCGACCTGCGGTTCCGCGCGAGGACGCAACGGGAGCCACCCGCCAGGAGCAGGCCACCGGCGGCCTCGACGGCGACGTCGCGGCGACGCCACTCGGCGACCGGGCGGGCGACGGCACGCGGTGGCGCGCGAAAGCCTCGCGCGCGACACGGAGGCGCCGCACGGAGACAGCGGGGGCACCCACGGGCCGCCGGGACGGTGGCGCCAGGACGGCGGTATACGGATACAAGTGTGCGTCACGGATATAAGTTAGTGACGTATGCCCCGCTTTGGCGGTCGTCGCGCGGCCGCACCGGGGGCGCCCCAAGGCAAGCCTCAGCGATTCAGATCACCCCGCACCCGACTACAGTGCGGCTGGGGTCGGGGGTAGTCTCAGACCGACCACATAAGTTACCGCTTAGTAATGTCGGGAATCCCATGGCAGGGACCCCCGGCACAACCCTCGCAGGCCCGAGGAGCCCCCATGCAACTCGCCGCGATCATCGTGTCGCTGGTCCTGGCCGTGGTCGGCGCTGCCCTGCTCGCGCGCGCGATCGGCCAGTTCGTCCGGTACTTCAAGCTGGGCCAGCCGGTCCCGGCCGGCACCCGGACCGACAATCCCTACCAGCGCAGTGTGACCCTGGTACGGGAGTTCCTCGGCCACACGCGCATGAACCGGTGGGGTGTCGTCGGCATCGCCCACTGGTTCGTGGCCGTCGGCTTCCTGACGCTGCCGCCGACCCTCGCCCAGGCGTTCGGCCAGCTCTTCCGGGCCGACTGGACGCTGCCGGTCATCGGCGGCTTCCTGCCGTTCGAGATGTACATCGAGTTCATCGGCGTGATGACCGTGCTCGGCATCGCCGTGCTCATCGTCATCCGTCTGCTGAGCCTGCCGTCGCGTCCGGGCCGCAAGTCCCGCTTCGCCGGCTCCAAGTCGGGTCAGGCGTACTTCGTCGAGTACGTCATCCTCACCATCGGCCTCGCCATCTACGTGCTGCGCGGCCTCGAGGGCGCGCTGCACCACGTGGCCGGCTACGAGGCGGCGTACTTCGCCTCGTACCCGCTGGTGCTGGCCTTCGACGGCCTGTCCGTCGAGACGCTGCAGAACCTGGTCTACCTGGTCGCCATGATCAAGATCGGGACCTCGTTCGTGTGGATGATCGTGGTCTCGCTCAACATGAACATGGGTGTGGCCTGGCACCGCTTCCTCGCCTTCCCGAACATCTGGTTCAAGCGCGAGGCCGACGGCGACGTCGCCCTCGGCGCGCTGCAGCCGATGACGTCGGGCGGCAAGCCGATCGACTTCACCGACCCCGGTGACGACGACGTCTTCGGCGTCTCCCAGGTCGAGCAGTTCTCCTGGAAGGGCCTGCTGGACTTCTCCACCTGCACCGAGTGCGGGCGCTGCCAGTCGCAGTGCCCCGCCTGGAACACCGGCAAGCCGCTCTCCCCCAAGCTGCTGATCATGTCGCTGCGCGACCACGCGCACGCCAAGGCCCCCTACCTGCTGGCCGGCGGCGGCAAGACGACGGAGGGCGAGGAGAAGGCATCGGCCGAGGAGCAGCTGGCCGGCGTCCCGGTGGCCGCCCTCGCGGAGGCCGAGCGCCCGCTGATCGGCACCCTCGAAGAGAATGGCGTCATCGACCCCGACGTCCTGTGGTCCTGCACCACCTGCGGCGCCTGCGTCGAGCAGTGCCCGGTCGACATCGAGCACATCGACCACATCGTCGACATGCGCCGCTACCAGGTGATGATCGAGAGCTCCTTCCCGTCCGAGGCGGGCACGATGCTCAAGAACCTGGAGAAGAAGGGCAACCCCTGGGGCCTGGCCAAGAAGCAGCGCCTTCAGTGGCTCAAGGAGCTCGACTTCGAGGTCCCGGTCGTCGGCAAGGACATCGAGGACCTCACCGAGGTCGAGTACCTGTACTGGGTCGGCTGCGCCGGCGCCCTCGAGGACCGCGCCAAGAAGACCACCAAGGCCTTCGCCGAGCTGCTGCACATCGCGGGCGTCACGTTCGCGATCATGGGCGGCGACGAGAAGTGCACCGGTGACTCCGCCCGCCGCCTCGGCAACGAGCCCCTGTTCCAGGAGCTCGGCATGGAGAACGTCATGTCGCTGAACACGGCCTTCGGCGAGGAGACGGACGACGAGGGCAACGTCACCGAGGAGTCGCGCAAGCCCAAGTCGGCGAAGAAGATCGTCGCCACCTGCCCGCACTGCCTCAACACCCTCGGCAACGAGTACCCGCAGCTCGGCGGCGACTACGAGGTCATCCACCACACCCAGCTGCTCCAGCACCTCATCGACGAGGGCAAGCTGATCCCGGTCACCCCGGTCGAGGGCCTCATCACCTACCACGACCCGTGCTACCTGGGCCGGCACAACAAGATCTACACGCCTCCGCGCGAGATCATCGCCAACGTCCCGGGCCTGCGCAACGAGGAGATGCACCGCCACAAGGAGCGTGGCTTCTGCTGCGGCGCCGGCGGCGCGCGGATGTGGATGGAGGAGCGGATCGGCAAGCGCATCAACGACGAACGCGTCGACGAGGCCCTCGCCCTGAACCCCGACATCATCTCCACCGCCTGCCCGTTCTGCCTGGTCATGCTGACCGACTCGGTCAACGGCAAGAAGAACGACGGCAAGGCCAAGGAGTCCATCCAGGTCGTCGACGTCGCCCAGCTCCTGCTGGAGTCTGTCAAGACGCCGCTCGACCCCGCCGGTGAGGCGGAGAGCGAGAACACCCCGGAGCCCGAGCCGGTGAAGTAACCGGCACGGCCGCCCCACTCCCAGCGCCCCGTCCCGGCTCCGGCCGGTGACGGGGCGCTGTCGTGCGCCACGGGCGCCGGGTTCCCTGGGGGAAGCGGTCGAAGAATGGCCGGTACGTGAATCGGGGGTGGCCGTGCGGTGGTCGCCCGCCGTCGATCTTCCGAGACCGTCCACAACCCCTCTGAACAGGCCTGTTCCATGGCTACGCGGCCCACGAACGCGGCAACGGAGGTGGCGTGAGCGCCCCTCGGCGGGGGCGGCTCATGGTGCGGAAGCGGCAGAAGACCACGGACACCCACAGCGGCAGCGGCGGCCTCCCGTCACCGCTGCGCGACGGGAACGCGCGTCCCGCCCCGGCGGGTGGCGAGCAGTCCCCCGGACCGGCACCGTCCGGCCCCTCCGCCCTGTCCCCGCAGGCGCTGCAGGCCCTCCAGCGGACCGCCGGCAAATCCGCCGTCGCCCACGCACTGGACCGGCGCCCGCTCACCGAGTCCCCCATCGGGCCGGACCGGACCGGACGCCGCCCCGCCGTACCGTCGACCATCGAGGAACACGGGAATCCGGGCCGTCGGGCGGCCCGGCGTCCGGTCGGCACCCTCCCCGCCATCGGCGAGCGTCCCGCCCCCGGCTCCCGCCGCACCCGCACCCCGCGCGTCCCTGCCGCACCCGCCGTCGCGATCCCTCTCGGCCTGCCGCCCTACCTGCGGGGACTGGCCGCGCCGGGACTGTCCACGACGTACGGACTGACCGGGCACGCGTTCGTGACGGAACGGCTGGCCGAGGTGACCGGTACCGCCGAGGACACCGTGGCGGAGATCGGCAAGGAGCTGACGGGCCGCCCGGAGTCGTTCTACGGCCGGGGGCGCGCCTTCTCCGTCCAGGGGGCGGACGGCCGCGGCTGGTACGAGGTCACCGTCGGCATCGGCCCGGAACCCATGGAGCAGCCCCCGGCAACGCGGCCCGCCTCCACGACCCGGAGATGCTCCTGCCCGACGGGACGTAGAACCCGGCCAAGGCATCCGGCGGGACCGGCAGGCCTGGCGGAGCCGAAGTGCCCAGCGGGACCGGCAGGACCCGCGAGGCCGAAGTGTCCAGCGGACCCGGCAGGACCGGCAGGACCGGCAGGACCGGCAGGACCGGCAGGACCGGCAGGACCGGCAGGACCGGCAGGACCGGCAGGACCGGCAGGACCGGCGACGGTGTCAGGCTGCCCCAGCCGGTGCGCCGGGAGGCAGGGCTGTGGGGAGTTCGGTGCGGCGGCGGATGCCGAGTTTGCGGTAGGTGGCCGTCAGGTGGGTCTCCACCGTGCGCCGGGCGAGGTGGAGCAGAGCGGCTATCTCCGCGTTCGTCCGGCCCTCGGCGGCGAGGCCGGCGATGCGGCGCTCGCTGTCGGTGAGCGCGGCGGGGCCGGTCCGCGGGGCGCCCGCGCGCCGGGCACCGCCCTCGTGGAGCAGCCCCTCGGCGACGGTGCGCAGCCGGACCGCGCCGAGGCGTTCGGCGCGCTCCACCGCCTCGCGCAGCGGTTCCCGGGCGCGGGAGCGTTCCCCCGAGGCGGCCAGTCGGCGGCCGTGGGAGACCAGGGCCGAGATCAGCTCCGTACCGACCGGCCCCTCGCGCAGGACCTCGACCGCGCGGCCGGTGAGTTGCAGCCCGCGCCGGCCGCCGGTCGCCTCACCCAGCACGCGCAGGGCGCGGCCCAGGACGCGCGGGGTGTGCCACACCTCGGCGAGCCGCAGTTCCTCCTCGGCGAGGGCCAGCGCCTCCCGCGGCCGGCCGAGCGCCAGCCGGCATTCGGCGGCGCCGATGCGCCAGGGGGCGACCACGGACCTGGCCGCCTCATGGGCCACCTGACGCCGTCCGCACTCCAGGAAGTCGTCCAGGGCCGCCGCCGGGTCCCCGGCGGCGGCGCGCAGCACCCCCCGCGCGTACAGGAAGCGGTGGGTTCTCCAGGAGTCCGGTGCCGTCCGCGGGTCGAACCCGTCCACGAGGCGGGCCGCTTCCTCCAGCCGGCCCGTCTCCACCAGCGCGATCACGGCCTGCGTGTGCGCGCTGGTCGGCCCGGTCACGGGCTGCCGGGCCCCCGGGGCGGCGAGCACGGTGGCGAAGTCCGCGCGGGCCGCCGCGAGATCCACCCGCACGTCGAGCAGGACATGGTGCATGGGGTGCAGCAGGAAGGATCCCAGCGTGTCCAGTGCGCGCCGCACCAGGCCTTCGGCCTCGTCGAGTTCGTCGGCCCACTGGGCCACGGCGGCGGCCGTGCAGAGCAGGAACGGCTCGGCGAGCGAATCGGCCGGCTCCTCGAGCAGTCCGCGGATCCGGGCCATCGCGTCCCGGGAGGAGACCAGACCGGCCGTCGCCTCGTACCGCACGATCAGTGCCTGGTGGGCCGCGCCGAGCAGGTCCGGGGTGTCTCCGTCGGGCCCGCGCCGCCGCCGGTACTCCTCCCGCAGGGCGCCCAGTTCGTGGTCCGAGATCAGTACGGCGACGGCGCGCAGCGTGCGTACCAGGTCCGGGTGGTCCGTCAGCCGGGCCTCCTCCGTACGGAGCATGCGGAGCGCCGCCGAGGTCTCACCGCTGCGGGAGAGCGCCGTGGCCAGGGCCACCATCGCCCGTACCAGGTCCCGGGAGCTGCCCGGGAGCCGTACGGCTTCCGTGAGCCGGGTGATGCCGCCGGACGGGTGCTCGGCGCACTCCAGGGAACCCAGTTGGATGAGGACGGTGGCCCGGCGGCCGGGCCCCATCGGCTCGTCCAGGGCGCGCCGCAGGAACGCCACAGCGGCTCGCGCGCGGCCGGCGCGGACCTCGGCGGCCGCCGCCTGGACCAGTAAGTCGACGGCCCACGGCTCGGCCACCACGGAGGCGTGCGCCAGGTACCAGGCCACCACGGCGACGTCGGCACCCCGGCGCATCAGCTCCTCGGCGGCGGTGCGGTGGGCCGCCCTGCGCCGGCCGCTCGTCCAGCCGCTCAGCACCGCGTCGCGCAGCAGCGGATGCGTGTACCGGGGCAGTCCGTCCGCGTCCTGGCGCAGCAGCCCCAGGCGGGTCATCGCGGTGAGCCAGCCCGCGACGCGGGCCGCGTCCACCTGGGCCATCCTGGCGATGACCTGGGCCTGGACTTCGCGGTGTTCGGCGGCGCAGGTCCCCGGCCACCCGTCCCTCACGGGCACTCCGCCGTCCGCCGCCGGCGCCCCGTCCCCCGTGGACGGCGCCCGCGTGGCACGTGCCCCGGTCTCCGTGGTGACGCGGGCGTCCGGGAGGGTCCGCGCGCCGGGGGCCGCCCATGCTCCCCCGGTCTCCAGTACGGCCAGGGCGCGGGCGACCGCGGACGTCGCACCGCCGGCACTGGCCAGCCACCAGGAGACGGCGTCCGGGTATCCGCCCGGGTACAGGGCGGCGCAGGTGTCCGGCAGCTCCGCGGGCGGGGCGGGCTCGCCGGCCCCGCCCCCGGACGCCAGGTCGTCCAGCAGGGCACGCAACAGCAGCGGGTTGCCCGCGCCGGCCCGTACGCAGTCGGCCACCCGGCCGGGCCCGGCTCCCGGGAAGGCGGCGCGGACCAGTTCCGCGGCCGTTTCGGCGCTCAGCGGGGCGAGGGTGTGGGTGCGCACGAGGTCGGGCGGGAGCGCGTGGGCGAGACCGGCGTCGGGCGGGTCGATGTCGTACTGGCAGCGCTCGGTGACCACCAGGAGCACCGGCAGCCGGTCGAGGCGCCGGGCCACCTCGGTCAGCCAGCGGCGCGAGGACGGGTCGGCGGCGTGCACGTCGTCGACCGCCACGAACAGCGGGGCACGGTCCGCCTGCCGCCGCAGCAGCCGCCACAGCCGGGCGCTGTACGCGCGTGGGTCCGCGATGCCTGGGCCTGCGGTGCCGGGGTCTGCGGTGCCGGGGTCCGCGATGCCGAGGCCTGCGGTGCCGGGGTCCCCTGGCCCCGTCTCCCCGCACCCGGCCGGGACGTCGTCAGTGAAGTCCATTTCTTCGCATAGGAGTTGACGGATGGTGGCCCAGTGGGTCCCGGTGTCCTCCGGGGTGCAGCGCGCGCGCAGCACCCGCATCCCCAGGGCCGCCGCCTGCTCGGCGGCGGCCTCCAGGAGCGCGGTGCGGCCGGTGCCGGTGGCTCCGCGCAGCAGGACCAGACGACCGGATCCCCCACAGGCACGTTCGGCCGACGCGGCCAGCAGCCGCAGGGCGTCATCCCGTTCGCTGAGGGATTCCACTGGGGACAACAGTTCCTCCTGGGCCGGGCGGGTCATGATCGGTGAACGGGCGGGTCATCGTCGGTGAACGGGTGGGCAGGGGGCGGACCACCAGGGCTCACCCGAACGAGCGGGTGGCGAACGGGAAGCCGGGCGGGGAGGCGCGCCGCCGCCCACCGGGGAAGACGCAGGAATCGGTCCGACGGCTGCCCCAAGGGACCTGGCAATACGGCCTCTTGGGGCACGAAGCAAGGATGGGGGAGTGAATCCCGGGCAAAGGTATGGACGCGGGACGCCGGGTCGTGTTGCATTCCCGCAGAGCCGGGACATGCCTCCCGGCCACCGCATCCGGCACGGCCGAGGCGTACCCGACGGGGCCCGGCCGGTGACCGGCGTGCGTGATCTCGTGGTGCGTCTCGTGGTTCTCCACGATTGTCCGCACCCCACCCCGCACAGGAATGTGGAACCGGAACATCGGACCCGGGCGCCCCAGTAGTGCCCAGAACTCGGGTATGGGGATTCGGTTGCGCAGCTCGTACGGCACCGCGGAGGCCTCCCAGGCGGCCGAGCAGGCACCCCGGATTCCGGTGGTGGTCGACGCACCGGACCCCATCTCACGGGCCGGAGCGGTCAGCGAACTCCGCAGACATCCGGTGATCGATCTGGTGGACGACGGCCGTAACGGTCCGGGCACCGTGGCCCTCCTGATCAACGACCATCTGGACGAGGGCCTGTTGACCCGCATGCGCAAACTCGTGCGCAGCGACGGCAGCCGGGCCGTGCTCGTGGTCGGCGCGATCCGGGAGACCGAGCTCCTCGACGTGGTCGAATGCGGGGTCGGTGCCATCGTCTGGCGCCACGAGGCCACCGCGCACCGGATGGTGCGGGCCGTCGTGGCGGCCTCCCGGGGCGACGGGGACCTGCCCGCGGACCTGCTGGGCCGGCTGATCAACCAGGTGGGCACGCTGCACCGCGCCTCGGCGGGCCACCCCGGAGGCGTTGCCGCCGGGCTGACGGCCCGTGAGGTCGATGTCCTGAGGCTCGTCTCCGAAGGTCTGGACACCGGAGAAATCGCCGGCAAACTCTCGTACTCCGAACGCACGGTCAAGAACGTGTTGCACGGACTCACCACCCGGTTGCACCTCCGCAACCGTGCGCACGCTGTCGCGTACGCCCTTCGGGAAGGCTACATCTGACCGAACGGGCAATCGAGTTGCCCCCCTCGGGTAGGCCCCGTGCCCCGTCCCCGTGCCGGAGTGTCCGCGGCACGGCGCGCCCACGGGCAGGATCGGTAGAGCTCGGCGGCCCGGCGGGTCCGGCAGCCGGAGAGCCGCGGAACGGCAGAGCAGGAGTACGACGGTGATCCACGAGGTGGACGAGGTCCTGAAGAGGCTCCTCGAAGGCGGGGCCCTGGCCGGCTCCGGCATCGAGGTGTCGCTGGACGCCCCGACCCGGGACTGGGCGGCCCGCCGTAACGCGCCCGCCATCAACGCCTACCTCTACGACATCCGTGAGGAGGTCGCGCGGCGCGAACGCGGCACGGTCGCGGTCACCGACGACCGCGGCCAGGTGGTACGGCGCCGCCAACCGCCGCGCTGGTTCCGGCTGTCGTATCTGGTCACCGCCTGGACCAAGCAGCCGCAGGACGAACACCGCCTGCTGTCCGCCGTGCTGGCCACCCTGCTGCCCCGCGAAATCCTGCCGCCCAGCGAACTTCCCGGCGCCCTGGGCGCGTTGGGGCTTTCGATACCGCTGACGGTGGCCGGCACCCAGACCGAGTCACGGTCCCTCGCCGAGATCTGGTCCGCGCTCGGCGGTGAACTCAAGCCGTCGCTCGACCTGGTCGTGGTCGCCCCGTTCCCGGCCTTCCCGGAGTACGACGCCGGCCCGCCGGTCACCCAGGGCGCGGCCGTACGGGTCCGCGCGGTCGACGGCACCCTGGACGACTCGCCCGAGCGCAGCCACCGTCCGCACCAGATCGAGCGAGGGAAGCGGCACCGTTGAACAGCTACGACCCGGGGAACGGCTACGACCACGACCCGGCCGAGGCGCTCCTGGAGCACGTCCTACGGCTCCGGGAACGCGTCGCCCTGCTGGTCGAGCACCGCGCCGCCGGCGACCCGACCGCCGGCGACCCGCTCCGCGGCCTCTACCTGTCCGAGGAAGCCGTCCGGCACCACCTCCGCACCTCCTCCCACCTGGCCCCCGCCACACCTGACACATACGACGGCTCCGACGGCAACGAGGGCAACGACGGCCCCGACGGCGAACTTCCCGGCGACCGCCTCGGGCCGCTCGCGCGGCGACTCGGCCTGCGTCCGCTGGAGGTGTCGGTGCTGCTCCTGGCACTCGCCCCTGACCTGGACCGCTCCTTCGAGCCTCTCTACGGCTACCTCAACGACGACGTCGGCCGCCGCCGCGCCACCATCGGGCTCGCCCTGGACCTGTGCGGCGCCCCCGTGCACCGGCCCGAGGCCCGCGCCGTCTTCCACTCCTCGGCCCCCCTGCGGTCCCTGGCCCTGCTCGGCGTCGACGAGCCGGAGCGTCCGTTCCTCAGCCGGTCGCTGCGGGTCCCGGGCCGTCTTCTCGCCCACCTCCTCGGCGACGACACCCCGGATCCCTCCCTCGCCGGGCGGGTACGCCCGCTCACCGTGCCGGCCCCCGCGGACGGGCCCGGCAGTGACACGTTCGCCGGGCGGCTCGCCGCACGACTGGCCGCCGCACCACTCACCGTCTACCTGCGCGAACACCGCGACGGCGAAGGCCTGGTCCACGCCGCGCGGGCCCTTCCCGGCGGCGCCCTGCACTACTCCCCCCAGGGGCCGCACGCCGAGGAACCGCTGGGTGCTCTGCTGCGCGAGGCCCGGCTGCGGGACCGCGCCGTGGTCGTGTCCCCGCTTCCCGACGATCCCGGGGCACTGGTGCGGGCACTGTCGGTGCCCGACGTGCCCGTGGTGTTCACCGGCTCCCGGCCGTACGACCCGGAGTGGTGCGACCACGATCCCCTCGTCCTGGACGCCCCCCGGCTGGGCGCCGGCGCCGTGGACACCTGGTCGGCGGCACTGGACGCCGGGGCAGAACCGGACGTCCGTGCGGGCACACCGGCCGGGCCCCCCGGCCCTGCCGCCGATCCCCCCGCCTCTGCCGATCCGCCCGGCCCCAGCACCCCCGCCGGACCCGACGGCTCCCTCGGCTTCGACCTCGCCGCCACCGTGGCCCCGTACCACCTGAGCGCGGACCGGGTGCTGCGGGCCGCGCGGGCCGCCCGGGGCCTCGCCGCGTTCGACGGCACCGCGCTCACCCCCGACCATCTCAGGCTCGCCGCGCGCCAGCAGTCGGCGTCGGGGCTGGAGCGGCACGCCCGGCGGATCCGGCCGGCGGTGGACTGGGGCGACCTGGTACTGCCCGAGACTCCGCTGACGCAGCTGCGGGAGCTGGCCCAGCGGGCCCGCAACCGCGACCGGGTGCTCGGCGACTGGCGGCTCAGTGCCGGCGGCGGCCGGGGCCGGGGTGTGCTGGGACTGTTCGCCGGCGAGTCCGGCACGGGCAAGACGCTGTCCGCCGAGGTCGTCGCCGCCGAACTGGGGCTGGACATGTACGTCGTGCGGTTGTCCTCGGTCGTGGACAAGTACGTCGGCGAGACCGAGAAGAACCTGGAGCGCATCTTCTCCGAGGCGGACCGCACCGACGCCGTCCTGCTCTTCGACGAGGCGGACGCCGTCTTCGGCAAACGGTCCGAGGTCAAGGACTCGCACGACCGGTACGCCAACATGGAGAGCGCGTACCTGCTGCAGCGCCTGGAGTCCTTCGACGGCATCGCGCTGCTCACCACCAACCTGCGGGCGAACATCGACGAGGCGTTCACCCGGCGGCTGGACCTGGTGGTCGACTTCCCGTTCCCGGACGCCGGTCAGCGGCTCGCGCTGTGGCGGCACAGCCTCTCCCACGTGCCGTGCGCGGACGGCATCGACCCGCACCGGGCGGCGCGGGACTTCGAGCTGGCCGGTGGTTCCATCCGCAGCGCCGTGGTCACCGCCGCCTACGCGGCCGCGGACCGGGGCGGCCCGGTCACCACAGCCGACCTGCTGGAGGGCGCGCGCCGGGAGTACCGCAAGGCGGGGCGGCTTGTACCGGGCGAGGGCACCTGGTGACGAGGGCGCGCCGCGCCCCCACCGGACCGAGCGTGACCGGACCGGCCGTGACCGGCCTTCCCCTCAGGGGCGGCCGGGCCACGCTCGGTCCGGTTCGCGTCCGGTCCGTGTCCGGTCCGTGTCCGGTCAGACCGTCCTCACGAGCCATTTCTGGTTGTCCAGGCCCGTGCACGTCCACAGCAGGAGCTTCGTGCCGTTGGCGGTCCCGTGCTCGTCGGCGTCGACGCACTTGTCCGCCTGCGGGTTGACGAGATCGCGATCCGGGCTCCTCGCGATCGTCTGAGCGGGGTTGCCGCTGCACCGGGCCAGCTGGATCTGGGCGCCGTCCTCCGTGGAACCCCAGGCCACGTCCATGCACATCTCCATGGAGCGGACGGTGCCGTCGCCCTGGAAGCTCCACCGCTGGTTGGGGGCCTCGTCGTCGCAGTCCCGCAGTTCCAGACCGGTGCCGTCCTGCGCCTTGCCCTTCTTCAGCGGAACGGTGACGCATCGCCCGGAGCTCACGCCCACGATGAAGTCGCCGACCAGCTCGACCTTTTCGGCCTCGACCTCGGCTTGGCCTTCCCCGCCACCGCCACCGCCACCGCCGGCCTCCGGCTTCTCCTTCTTCTCGGCGCCCGCGCCGTCGGAATCCCCGCTGTCCTCGGGCTTCTCCTGCTCGGGCGCCCGCGCCTCCACCGACGGTTCGGCGGGGGTCACGACGGTCGGCGCGGACAGCGCGGGGCTCGGAGCGGGAATTCTGTCGGCGCCGGCCTCCACCATCTGTTCGGTGGCCAGGGAGCGCACGTCGGGCTTGTAGGACAGCCAGATCACCACGAACGCGATCGCCAGGGCCAGGAACAGCCCCATCATCG
>NZ_JBIAIV010000057.1:0-41200 GCF_042871645.1 Streptomyces sp. NPDC005774
TTTTTTCGATTTAAAAACGCCTCTAAAAGAATGTTTACCTTTTGATAATCCTTTAGCTAAAATAACTTTTTGCGTCGAAGCATGAGCGCTGTAACAATCAAAAGTCCCTTTCGACTTATCATCAATAAATACTTCGATAATTCCACCTTTAGGTCCTTTTTTTAGATTCCAAGTTAAGGTTTCATTCCCCCACTTACAATCAAATGTCTTATAAAACGAATCTCCTATATGTTCAGTAGACCAAGTCCCTTCTTTATTAAAATTTCCAGAGTATGAGAAATCTTTAGGTTTTATAGGTTTATAGTTTTTCGTTTCGGATTTTGACTTTTTCTTTCCATATCCTTGAATATAGGTGCGTAATTCAGTTGTGATTGTTTTAGCCGAAACCGAACTATTATTATATTTATAAACTAATATTTCATCTGATTTTTTATAAAAATTATCAGGTGTATAAATATGGAAAGTTTTATTATTAGCAAAAAATATATAGCCAAAATACTCAGCACCTTCAATAAGATGTTCTAAACCATTTTTATCTCCTAACTGTTCAATATATTTACTCTCATTAAATTTTCCATGTAACTTATAATCGAAATTAAGTTTATTATTTTTGAATGCAAAATCAAGGTACTCTTTAACTTTCATGGAAATTTTTGCTTCAGTCTCATCTTCATCATTCAGTGACTCATCATCTAAATCTTTAGGTACATAATGATTTTGAAATTCCATAGAAATATGCTTAGCCTCAATTTCATTAAGTATTACACCTTCTTCATACTTAAGCTCAGTCGATTTAATAACATATTTCTGGCCCTTCCAAATTAAATAATTTTCATTAATCAAACTATCGAATATATCGGCGTTAACATTAGTTTTATAAGCAGTGAGAGATATGGATCGCTCATTATTTTGTTCATATTCATATTTAAAGGAACCAAAATCAAAGTCATTAACAATTTCCGAAAATGTCCCTTCTCTATTCATAAATATTAGATTTTCCAATATTCTCACCTACCTATAGATGTAATTAAATATAAATTCTGTTTTAGGACTATTGGATATATTGTGACCTCTAATTAAAATTTCATTCCAACCCGGCGCTAAAGTAATAAAATCATAATTTGTGTCTTTACCAACTCTTTTATTATTAATATAAGGATGCACTCCTATAATAGAAACCGTATTACGCTTTTTGAGCGGTTTTTTATATTCAAATATATCATTTGTGGTTAGATTAACGATTTCAAATCCATAAGGTGCTGTAAGTGTGCAATTAATATTTAATTTGTGTCTTAATAAAGGGTTAATAGTATCTTTAGAACCGTTAAATATTTTAAAGTAACGAATATTGTGTTTATATTTAACTTCATCACTTCCTATAACACCTTGTTCAAATTGCCAACTTTCATCAGTCCAACTAAATTCAGAAGTATCTTTTAATGATTCTGCATATCCTTTGTAGACAGAATAAGTCACCTCAATAAGTCCAAATTGACTTGTTAAATTTTCATTACTGACACCCTCTGGTATAACTGCATATTTTTTACCTGGCATATCTGAATGCCATACGAAATAAGGATCTCTCCTATTTATCAATTGACGTAACTTTTCTTTTGCTAATCTATATTCTTTATAATCCATGCCTTTATATGAAAATCTCAGTATCAAATTAAAAGGACCGAAATTCATCGGTCCTTGTAAAACGCCATCGCTACCATTAACTTCAATCTGATTGGACTTCCTATCTAAATCCTCTTCTTCAAATTCTAGAAACTTAAGATGAGGAATATCCGTTAGTGTTTCTTCGAAATGATCGTTAAATATTTTTACTTTTTTATTTTCCAATTTATAAACCTCCCTGGCTATAAGCAGCGAGTCTTAACCTTGAACCTTGTGCCTGACTTACATCGCGTTCTGAAAAACCTTTCGGTTGTTTTTCAATAGTTTTATTACTTCGTGCTATTTCCATTAACACGTTTATTTGTTTCTGTTGATTTTCTATCATTTGTAGTAGTAATTCTGCATTATCAACTGTATTACTAGTAACATTAGGTGTACGTAATTGGTTAGGTCGTTTATTTCTGTTATTTCCACTAATTTTACTTGCAGCAAGATGTAACAATTTCATCGCATCTGATTGTCTGCTTGGATCTGTAGGGATTACTATCTCAGGGTATCCATCTTCTGCCAAATTATATAATCCAGCAGTGTTAATAACCCCGCCTGTAGCATAAGCATAATCTCCAGCACGTTTAAATGCACTTCTCCAACTCCCCATAATAGGAACCCACTTACCTACAATGTAACGCATAGCAGATATAGCTTCGTCAGTTGGATTTAAGATGTTTCCGTGTCCTGGTTTAGCATATGCTCTAAAAGATGGTTCAATCATTTGGAACATACCTTTAGAAGGCGTTCCTTTTTGTGCGTTGATGTCCCAGTTATTAACCGCATCTGATTGGAAGTTAGACTCACGTTTGGCAACTCTCATCATTTGTTCGGTAATATAAGACGATTTATAACGTCCACCTAAAATAGATTGTGCTTTTTGAATTGCTCTACGTGCGTTTGCAGAACCACTACCACCAACTTTTCCGCCACCGCCATGACCTTTAAGCCATTTAGCAGGGTTTACTGTCCCTCTGTTTGTGATGTCATCATGGCGACCTCTTTCAACTTGGAAGTGTACGTGTGGACCAGTAGTCCATTGACCTGAATTACCTGTTTTAGCCATTGGTTCTCCAGCTTTGATTTTACCTTGTTTTAATATTTTAGATAAGTGCATAAAGAACAATGTGAACTGACCTGTTAAAAGTCGTGCAACAAGTCCTCCACCTAAGTTGTGGATAGCTTTTACATTTCCATCATTGGTAGCATTGATAGTTGTACCATATGGAGCGCCATAGTCAATACCAAAGTGAGCACCACCATTAAAACTATAACCAGGAGCACCACCATTAGGATAATACCCCGTAGTAATTGGGAATTTAGTGAACGAAGAACCATCTCCACCGCCTGCAGAGTCTAAACCTTCATTAAAGAAGTCTTTAATACCATTTTTAAGTTTCTTAATCATAGCTGTCATTAAATCAAATGGTAATGGTGCATTTTTCATAAAGTCTAGGTTAAAACCAACTTTCTCAAAGACTTTATTTACCAATTTCATAGGATGACCTACATAATCAAAAACATCTCCAATACCCTTGATAACAGTGCTAGACACATCTTTAGCTTTATCAAGTGCTTTTGTACCTATGTCTTTTGCTTTGTCAAACGTAGTACCACCTATGTCTCTTGCTTTACCACCAATGTCTTTTACTTTATTAACATCATTTTTTACACCAGAGCTAATAACATCTAATATACCGTCTTTCTTTTTAGTACCTTTACTAAATTTAGGTAGTTTTTTCTTCTTAGTGTCATATCCTGAATTAGATAAAATAGCATGTGTTTGGGCGCCATTATAAACTTCTGATTTCTTAGGTAAGAATGTTAAAGTATCTTTATTAGGAGTTAAAGCTAGTTTTCCATTAGGGTAACGAATCATTTCATTTCTGAATCCATTAGGACCATTACCTTTACCTTTGTCCCCTACTGTTGCCATTGTACCTTTATTGATTTTACCGTTGGTAATATAACTTTGTGTATGCGTAGATTGAGTACCTGTAGATAATTTAATCTTAGGTATTTTATCCATACCTAATTTATCTGCGACCCAGTTAACACCTTTGATTAATCCATTAAGGCCTTTTTTAACGCCTTTAACCATTCCGCCAAAAAGATTCCCAATTTTACCGGTAACTGTTTTGATACCGTCTCTCATTTTATTCATGGTGCCCATAACTTTCGATTTCATGCCATTTACTATAGATACAGTAGTACTTTTAATTCCATTCCATTTCTTGCTCATGAAGCCACCTACAGCATTCATGGTGTTATGAGTACCTTTTTTAAGTGATCCCCAAGCACCTTTGACGCCTGACCATAGAGCTTTCGCTTTATTAACAGTACCTTTTTTAATACTGTTCCATTTAGAACTCATGAAACTGCCAACTGCTTTAAATATGCCAATTGTACCTTTTTTGAGTGCATTCCATGTATTTTTAACTCCAGACCATAATGCTTTTGCTTTATTCACTACTGATTTTTTTATAGCCGTCCAGATTTTAACTGTGGCATTCTTTACAGCATTAAATATTACAGAAACACCTTTTTTTAATGCGTTAAATACAGATAGAACACCTTTGCGCAAAGCTCGAACGATTCCTAACACACCATTTTTTAATGCAGTCCACACTTTAATAGAAAAGCTTTTAATAGCATTAAATATCGTAACTACAATGCGTTTAATAAGGTTGATATTAAATTTTACTTGCGCAACATATGCTTTAATAATTGCTATAACGCCGTTCTTTAAGGCGGTCCAGATTTTAATAGCAGCATTTTTCATGCCATTCCATAAAGCTGATAAGACATTTTTTAATGCTTGAATAGGATGTTGAACAGCAAATTTAATAGCGTTCCATATTATTACAGCACTTCTTTTAATCGCGTTCCAAATGGCAATTGTAGAGTTTTTAATTGCGTTCCAAATATTAATAATATAAGGTTTGATAAAACCAAATATAGCTATTGCAGCATTTTTTATTGAATTCCAAATGCCGATAACTGCATTTCTAAACGAGCTATTTGTTTTCCATAAATGAATAAGCCCTGCTACTAATAATCCGATGGCTGTAATAACTATACCGACTGGTCCAGTCATAAATCTTATTGCTAATCCCAAGCCTTTAGTTGCTAAAGTTGCACCTTTAGTAACTGTAGTCCAAGCTGTTGTTGCAGCTGCAGCAATTTTAGTTTTCATAGCCTGTATTGTCTGAGAAGTGGTTAATGCAGCCACCGCATATCTATAACCATTTGCGATACCACGAGCAGTGGCAGTAACGCCATTCCAAATACCAGTCGCTGCTGCACTGGTTTTAGATAAAAATGATAGTGTTCTCATACTCGTCATTAAAGATCCTAATACTGTTATAGCAGTGCCAATTGTTGATGCCATAACGCCAAAGACCATTAGTAGTGGACCAATAGCTGCGGCGAGTAATCCTACAACTGCAATCGTTTTTTGAACGCCAGTAGGTAAATTAGAAAACTTATTCGCTAATGATGTAATCCATTTAGCAGCTTTATATAACATTGGGGCTAATGCATCACCTAATGAAATCGCTAAACTTTCAATTGCCGATTTCATTTTACGCATTGCGCCACCAATACCGCCTTCCATTTCTTTAGCCATTCTTTTTGAAGCACCTTTAGAGCCGTCTATGGATTTAGTTAGCTTTTTATAATCTTCGTCTGATGCATTGATAACTGCTAATGCACCACTCATAGCCTCTTTACCGAATATTGTACTAGCTGCGGCTGCTTGTTGATCTTTGGATAAACCACCCATTTTAGTTCTAAGCTGGTCCATTACATCTCTCATAGGCAGCATTTCACCGTTGCTATCAGTAATAGATATTCCCAGTTTATCCATTTCGTCTTTCATTGCTTTTGTTGGTTTAGAAAGGTTGGTAAACATTGTTCTTAATGCTGTGCCGGCTTTTTCACCTTTTATCCCAGCATTAGACATCAAACCAATAGCTACTGATGTATCTTCTATCGTGTAACCTAACGCACCAGCAACTGGAGCAGCGTATTTAAACGCTTCACCTAAACCACGTACATCAGTATTAGCTTTCGAACTCGTTTGAGCCAAAACATCAGCAAAGTGAGTACTATCTTTAGCTTTCATGCCAAATGCAGTTAAGTTGTCGGTTACAATATCAGACACGCTTGCCAAATCTTCACCAGATGCGGCAGCTAAATCCATTACACCACCAATACCTTTTAGCATATCTTTGGTGTCCCAACCTGCAAGTGCCATGTAGTTCATCGCTTCAGCAGATTCCGAAGCAGTGAATTTAGTATCTCGACCCATTTGAAGTGCTTTTATTCTAAGTTGGTTAAACTCATCGCCAGTAGCACCAGATGTGGCTTTTACTTTGCGCATAGTATCATCGAAGTCTATACTTTTCTTCATCGCAGCACCAAAACCTGCCACAATTGGTGCGGTAACGTGTAAACTCATGTTACGCCCAACCGACTTCATTGAGTCACCAATAGATTTTATCTTAGGTCCTATTTCAGAAAATGTTTGCCCAAGTCTACCGACAGACGATTTACTTACTGCAATCATTTCTCTATATTTATCTCGCGTTTGGTCGAGTTCGTTTTGTAAATAATTAAGATTGTCAGCTTGTCGACTATATTCCTGCCTTAATTGAGCAGCTTTTTTGCTATTCACACCAGATGCTCTTGCTGCTTCTTGGTATTTTGCTTTCAACGCTGCAACGTTAGCTTTAGATTCTTTGACTGCTTGCGATAATTCTCTAGTTCTTAACTTATATGAATTTAAACTTTTTTCGGAATACTTAAAGTTGTTGTTAGATAGTTTTAAGTCAGCGTTTAATCCTTTGAAACTACGTTTTATTTCCGAAATACTACGTTGAACGCCCATATCTTTCATAGATAGGTCAATCTGCAACCCTTTTATTCTTTCTGGCATCACTCCACCTCCTTACTTATAAAATGTATTACATGAACGCGTCGATCATACTGTTTGTTTTCTTGACGTTTTTCTTATTACTTTCGTCAACTAACTCCATGAAAAAAGCAAAAGGCATATCTAAAATATCGTTAATATCCTTACCGCCTTCTTCCATCATTTTCAACATTAACTTCTTCATATTTTCCTTATGTTCTTTATAATTGATAGGTTTTAAATCATTTTGGCTAGTTGCTTTTTTCTTTCTTCATCCATTTGACCTTGTGCAATAAATTGAATTTGTTGTTGTAACTCTTCTACAGCATCTGGTGCATGCAATCTGTCTAGTAAATCATCTTTTGTAAATTGATTGTTGTAAATATCAACTACCATGTCTAACATTTGATCGATATTTTCTTGCGCAGAAGTGTTCTCATCTGATGCACCGTCCATTAAATCAGCTGCATCATAGATTTTACGAAAAGGAATTTGTGTAGGTGTAATATAAGTGTCGAATTTTGCGTTACCTTCTGAATCAGTTACTGCGTTACCCTTTTTATCGATTTGAATTAATTTAATAAAATTACGTTTAGCCATATTTTAATTGCTCCTTTAATTTTGATTTTTATTTGCAAATAAAAAGAGGACACGAAGTCCTCGATAATAGTTATTCTTCTAATTCTTTGATTAACGCTTTTCCACGTCTGTTGTTGCTTGTAGAAAGCTCTGAAATACGCTCATCAGAGATTTTTTTGTTCGCTGGTTTAGGATAAGTATCTCCAGTATCGTAAACTTTCTTCTTATCCTCTAAATCAATGAATTTGTGTAAAACTTCATACTTATTTTTAGCCATAATCAAACCTCCTGTATGTTATGCGCCTAGTTCTGATTCTGTTCCACTAGATTCTTTTGGATCACTGCTTGGTGCAGATTCGCCAAAAACAGCCTCCCAAATAGCGTCTTTCATAACGGATGTACCTTTAGCATCGTGACCTAATAACATTGCTTTTTCTTCTTCGAAGCCTTTAACTTTAGCTTGCATGAATTCAGCAGTAGTAGAGTCAGAACTGAATTCTACGCCATCTTCTTTTGTATTACCTTCTAATTCAGGGAATGTGAATAATCCTTTAGGTAATCCCACATACTCGCGTGAACCATCTTCCATAGTTTTCGCAAACATAACAGCTACATATGGTGGTGTATCGTTACCAACTGACACGATGCCGTCCTCTGATTTTTCTAATCCGAACAATGCAACTCTGTCCTCTAATGGTAACTTATGGAAACCAGCTTCTACTTCGATTGTTCCGTTAGCAACTGCCATTTCTGCTACTTGGTTATCACCATATGCTTTTTCGATGTCTTGATCTTTGGATACTGAAATTTCTTGTAAATATTTAATGCGTTCTGGATCAGCAACTTTTTTAACGCCACCTTCACCATGCACTTTATAATAAAATTCTGTTAACCCTGTAAATGAACGATAGTTTTTCTCTGCCATATTAAAACACTCCTAAATTTTAAAATATTGTTTACCTTCAAACCTTTTAGTTTGTCGGTAGATACTAAATTCTTTGATATATTCGGGTTTTATTGATGATGTCTCTCCAAAACCTAATACTTCCCACATCATTCGTTGTATTAAAAAAACGAGTCTATCTGATAAGACTCGTCCGTTTACTCCTTGTTTTTGTTTTACAAATACATCTATTTGATAAAAATATTCGTAAGTGAGATTATCATTATCACCAAAATCAGTAGGTGTAGGTGTATCTAATGGATCTATGACAATCACTACATCTTTAATTTCTTGTGCGTTTGGATAATCAAAGAATTTAATATTGTTCTTTTGAACATGATTCATAATTTCTTTGTTATCTATAATCGCTTCGTATATTTTCATTGTGATGTCATCCAATAAATTACACCCTCTTTCTCATTTCTTCTTTTACTGTTCTGAAATACGTTTCTCTGCCTTCACGCATAGCGTTTTCAATAACACCTTTACCAGCTGTATTAACCCACTTTCCAGAACGATCAAAGTGACCATATTCATTTAGGTGGATAATACGATAACGTTGTTTAGGACCTCGCCAATGAATTTTAACGGCCCTTACTCCTTTTATCGTCATCGGCTTTGAAAGTGTAGTTTCTTCTACTGATTCTCCAGTATCTTCAAAACTTTTCATATTACCTTTGATAATACTTACAACTTTATTGCCAGCTTTAGTTAGTGTAAAGTCAGTTATGCGTTTAGTAGCAGATTTACCGTATTTCGTTTCTAAATAGGCGATTATTTCTTTATCACCTTTCAATGTCATAGTCATTCTTCTTCACCCACCACTTTGACATAGTTAGGCGACTTAGCAGGTGCTACATTTTTGACATTAAAAAACAACCCTGCATACATACCATTTTTTATCTCAAATACGTGTTTTGAGCTTGGTATAAATTGAGGTTGTGCATCTCTAATATTTAATGTAACTGACCTTTTACTAAGTTCTAAATTACCTAACTGTACATCTTTTTGTGTTGGTTCGTACATTCCAGCGAAACAACTGTATATTTCTTTTTGTTCATTCATTCCTGCTTCTGGACCATCATTCACAACTTCATAAAAAGTAACTCTGTAATCTAATTGGTTAAGGTTCATCGACTATCACCTCAATGTTATCCTTACGCCATTTAATCAAGCTACTTCTTAATGTCTGAACGAGCTTTACAGAAGATGCAGGTACTTCGAAAGTTTGTTCGTTGGAAGTAGTTGAACGGTTATCGTAGTGATGTGCTACAACATTCAATACTGCAAGGTTAAACAATCCGTTATTTTCATAAAAAGGTTGATCTTCTTCCCTTAAAGATACAGCTGTTTTAATTTCGTTAATCGCACCTGGTAAATACACTTCCATAATTAAGTCATCATCGAAATCATGGTCGACGCGTATCGCTTGTTTAATGGCTTCAACGTCATCTATTTTGAACATTGAAATCACCTACTTTACTTATGCTCCTAGATCCCCACTAGGTTCTGTTGCATCTTCAAACGTTACGAAGAAACCAGCATTTTTATCAGCCTGTTTCACATCGAAACGGAAAGCACCCATTAAGTATTTACCGTAGATTTCATTTTCAATCCATTGAACAGAAACATCTGTACGGTCTGCAAATAACACACCACGTTTTACATCACCGATAAATGCTAGTGCATCTCCATTTTTACCTAACAAGTCATCACGCACAACTGTTACATTCATACCTAACACAGTATTACCTGCAGTGTTGATAATACTGTCTTGTAGTAAATAACGACCGTTACCATCTTTTAATGTATCAAGTTTTTGATAGAAACTTTGTGTACAGATGATTTGGCGGTCATAACCAGGATCTAATTTAACGTTGATAATTTCTTTTAAGTCGTCAACATTAGAAACACTAGTAGGATTGAATGCTTTTAAAACTTCACCAATACGTTCATTTAAAGTGTTGATTTTTTGTTCGTTAATATTTTCAGAAACAATAGCAGTTAAGTTAGCAACTGAATCATCTAATGCTTCTTGTGAAATCGGAATAGATCCACGATAAGTGTCTACTTCCCAAGTGATTGTTTCGAATTCCGGACGAGCTAACTCAGGGTTTTTCTCTAATTCAGCCACAGTGTTGAATTTAGCGTTAGCACGTTTTAAGATCGGGTATTTCCCACTTGCAGTTGATACTGAAGTTTTTTGTACCAATTCTGATAAGTCTTGGACTGTCTTAACTTCTTTTTCAGGAATATATTTAATATCCTCTGGGATAGTTACGCCAACGTCATCAGATTTAACATTGTCACGTTTAGCCCCTTTTGATTTCATGTACTGTTCAAATGCTAGAACTTCTTCGTTTGTTTCTGGGTTTTGGTTTAATTTCGCCATAGAACGTTTCGCTCCTTCTTTTTTGTCTTTTTCTTTTTTTAATTCTTCTTCTGTTGGCTCTTCCACCTTCTCAATTGTAGGTGCCTCTGGTTTCGGTTTTGCTTCAGATTCAGGTTTGTCATCTGGTTTTGGTTTATCATCAGGTTTTTCTTCGTCAGACGGTTTCTCCTCTTTGTCATCAGATGGTTTACTTTCTGACCCTTCTCCAGTGTCATCACCTTTGTTATCTTCGACTTCTGCACCCTCGTCTTTGGGTGGTGTTTCTTCTAACTTAGGTGCTGATGCTTCAATTTCTTTTGAAAGTTGTTCGAGTTCTTCGTACTCTTTCTTTTGAGCATCAATATCAGCTTTTAAATTACGAGCAGTTTCGAGGTCGCCCTTTTCGACTGCTTCTTGCGCTTTAGAAATCAGATTAGCGATTTCTTTTTTGCGGTCATCTAAATTGGCCATGCAATATCACTCCTTATTAAATTTGGGTATAAAAAATAGCCTCACGTTTCAAAACGAAGGCTTTCTAAATCCAATGCTATCTTCATTTGTTCCAACTGTTTGAATTTCTTTAAGTCTTTCGCACGTTGACCGACTTCAACCGATGTATCTTTGTAGGCTGGCACTGTAACAATGCTAACTTCAATCAGTTCATCAATTTTATTTATGGTTTGAACATACTCATTATCTAGGTTTTGCCATGTACGAGCTGTTGAATCATTAGGAGGTAATGTATAGAAGAAACTACACTGATTTACGTTGCCCGCCTTAATATTTTCATAAATATCTCTGGCGTAAGATGTGTTAGGTAGGTGACATTTAAAGTACAAGCCTTTTTCATCTACTTTTAACTCAAGTGTTCCAGCCTGTGTGCGTCCTATAACGTAATTGAAATCATGATTGATTAAACATTTCACATCGCTTATATCTACATCATCTAAGGCGTTAGGTGCTACAATTTCTCTGAACCCACCCAAGTCATCACTCATTATATTAAAGATAATTGCGTACCCCTTAATAACCATATCTTGTGGTCCAGTGTCAACGTTACTATTCGTCATACTCATCACCCCCTTTAATGGAGTTCTTTTCAACTTCTTTGTCAATTTTCGATTTTTGATAATTTTCTAAAGTGTTAAGTGGCGCTCTGTTAAGGTCAACCAATGGTTGTTCACCATGTTCAATAGGTTGATAACCAAATACACTTCTTGCTTCGTCTGTTGAAATAATTCCTTTACTATGCAATTCGGTAATACGTTGTAATTGTAGCTCTGGATCAATGTCGATGAGACGTGATGAATCAAACTCTAATTCGTAACCCGAATCAATAAACTTAAATATTTTTGTTTCGAGTTCTGCAATCATCATTTTAAATATTGGATCTAATGTACTTTGCAAATATTCTAGGTTAGCTTGTGTGATAGATGTGTTTACTGTTTCAATACCTAGCTTCGATACTGGTAAACCAAACGCTTTAGCAACTTGAGATGTACTGAACTTATAACTATTTAAGAAGTTCAATACTTCGGTAGGAATTTGCAACCTGCTGAATTCCATTGTGTCGTCGATAGCAACTAAGCCACTATTGTTTTTTAATTGGCTTTCTGAGAAATTCTTTTTCAAATCTCTTAATTGTTCAGCATTGATTTGCCCTTTTCTATACTTCAATACTGATGTCGAAGTCCCACCATTATCGAAGAAGTTACGTAGGAAGCTCTTAGAACCTTGAGAAATACCAATTTCGTGTGCTAAAGCATACAAAGGACTATAACCCACATATCCATCTAATGTAATGTATCTAAAATGCAATATATCCTCACTGGTTATCTTTGCAGCGTTACCTTCCACATCTTCGCTCACGTTGTAGACAATATCTCCGTCTTTTTCCTCAACTCCTACTAAATCATTATGTAAGAAATAGAAGCCTACGGGGAAATCGTTTTTATCACGTACAATTTCAACAAAAGATTGACCGTTAAGCAGCATATTCGCGATGATTATAAACTTAAAGTGCCAACCCGGTAAGTCCGAATACGGATTGTTATTAAATAGATCCAGTATTTGGTCCATCACTGTATTTGTTTCGTGACCTTTAACTTTCAACTTGGTGCTTGCAATGTCTGCAGATATAATACGTGTAGCAGTAAATACATCACTGTTACGTAGCGCGTTTATACCAACATAGCTTGCATGTGTGCCATGTTCTTGCCAATACAATAATCGTTCTAAATCTCTGTTCATCTTTTCTTGTTTGCTTGTAAATCCTAAATCAAGTAATGGCATCTTTAACTGTCACCCCCTTTCTGACTTATCGAGGTATTGTCGTACGCTTGATTTAAAACGCCTGAGAGGCCTATGAGCAGCAAGCCACCAATAATATATAACGGCTTCCAAAGTATAAATAAGCCATAGAATAGACCTATTAAGCCCACAACGAATAATAGTATTACTACAAGTGCGTATAAGAATTTTTTCATCATCACACCTCCTATAAGAACAATGGCATTAAAGTTTCACTATCCCATTCATGTTCACAAGCCATCACATAAGCGAATATAGTCGACATGAGCGGATCTATCTTTTCTCTATTCATTTTCTTTTCAATCATCAATGAGTCATTAGTATCTTTAGCTACTGCATTTTTTATCGCAATATCTAGTAACGGATTTTTATGATGTTTAATGTCGCCATTAATTACTTTCAATCTAAAATCTAGTATCGGATTAGATAACGTTTGTGGTCCTTGTCTGATTTCTACTAAATCATAAGGCCAATCTCTACGCTCAATTTCTGCAATAACACCATGTATTGAGTAAGGATCATAACATAACGCTTGTACGTCTAATTTATATTGGTCGATATAATCCTCTATATAATTCAAAACTTGATCAGTATTGATAATTCCACTTTGTAAATCGGTAATCGTACAATAACCGTTTTCTGCAATTTGTCTATAATCTATAAAATCTCTATCAATTTTTCCATCTAGTCCACCTTTAGTAGCCACAAACGAATGACTGGTTACATAATACTCTTGATTATCTTCATTAAGATGAACGAACGACACTGCGGTTAAGTCATCAGCACGTGATAAGTCTAGGCCGATATAAGTTTTAGACCCATGTATATCAAAATCTGTTTCATTCTTTTTCCAATCATTGAAATCTAAGTAAGATTCTGTACTTGCTTGTAACCAATAATTGAAGTTTTTAACAAGCACCTTGAACATAGATCCTTTTTTATTAGCCTCTGATACGCGTTTTTCCAAATACTCTTCAATTTGTTCTTTTAAGTCGTCTGATTCATTGATTAATGGATTGGACTTGGCCCATGTTGTTTTATCTTGCCATTCATCTTCCGAGTCTTGTTCATAGATAATCGCAAAGTATTCTGGATCATCATAAATTTCAGCTAAAATATCTTTAGCATAAGGCCATTCATTTACAAACATCGGTGAATTTAAGTTAAAACCTGCGGTACTGATGATAAATATAAGTGATTGGTATAAGTTACCTTGACCTGATTGGATTAATTCGACCATTTCATCTGTTTTCGCTGCATGGTATTCATCAATAACTGCTAGGAATGGTTCGAAACCATCGACTGCACTTGTATCACGTGATAATGGCATAACGAAAGAGTCATCACGCAAGTTATTAAGCAACTCGCGTACTTTTTTAACGTCTTTCTTTAATTCTGGTACTTTTGATACTAAATGCATAAGTTGTTTAGTTACCATGTTGAATACTACGCTTGCTTGTTTCTTGTCATTAGCTGCACAAAATATCTGTCTGCCTTCTGCTGGTTCCCTATCGAATAAAAAAGAATAAAGTACAAGTCCACTTACTAAAAGTGACTTACCTCCTTTTCTTGACATTGAGATAAAAGCTTTTCTAAATCTCAGCATATCTCTGTCTTTCGTGAACCAACCTCTGACATTTGCGACAATGAACTTTTGAAACAATGTCAATTTGTGTATCTTACCTTTTGTATCAGGTAGTGTTTCCATGAATTTAATAACCTTTTTGGCACGTTTAGGTTTATAGATATAATTCCATTCAGGATTATCTATTGACTTGTGTATGTCTTTTAAATGACGAATACAGGCAAGTCTAGTATCCTTACATGTAATGTATGCACCAGATAGAACCATGACACAGTATTTGTATGCATCATCTCTTAAATCATTGGGTATATTTAGAAGCTTTTCATACACTTTAGGTATTTTAACGTTAGTCATCTTCATCAACACCAAATTCATCGTAAACCGATTTTGCTTTATCCTTTTCAACCGGTACAACTAAACGCATACGACTATCAATTGTCATACCCAATTTGCCACATATGCTTATAATTTCTCTTGTAGTATCCATGAATGTGACATATGGTCCTGTTTTACGATGGTTATCTGGTTGATACGTACCAACTTGTTGCATTTCTTGGTATGCTTCGTCACTAATGTCGACTAACTGGCAATATTTCTTGATTAAACCATAATCTAGTTCTGCAATTGGTAATTGTTGTAAAAGAGGAACAACACGCACCCATTCTTTAGCCGCACCTTCGGTTAAATCTTCAGGTAATTTTTTTGCATCAATCTGATCAAACTCATAAAGCCCATTTTCAACGTTTTCTGCTTCTTGTAATTCTTCTTTGGTACGGTGCCCTTGTTTTTGTAGGTTCAATTTACGTGGTCTAGCCATCTGACCACCTCCTTTTGTAAAATTACAACATTAAGTTTTGGGAATTTGGTCGGAAATGAGGCCGGCTCGTTTAACTCGAAACTTAGAGCCACAGGGGGTTTAGAACGCCCCGTTAATTTTATAAGAACATATATTATAAAAATTATTTTTTGTGAATTTTATTGTGACACCCGATACAGACTACCTCTAAATTATCCATATCCAGTCTTTTACCCCAGTCCTCTTTTAGTTCTACCTTATGGTGAACAATCAAATCTTTATCATTCACTATGCCCTTATTCAAACAGTGTTGACACAAGTAATTATCACGTAATAATACTTGTTTACGTAACTTACGCCACTGAGAACTGTTGTAGAACGATGTATACTCTTTGTTGCGCTTATTATGCCTAACCTCTTGGTTATACCTTTGTACATTGGCTTTCCTATAGTCTTGTAGCTCGCTTTGACTATAAGTTCTGTTTCCTAATCTAACTTTTGGTTCTTTAAACAAATTTTCTTTTCAACTTCTTTCAAAGAATTTTACTTCAATTACAAATATAAAAAATAAAAGACAAAACGAAATAAGATTTATAATCTCAAATCATTCTGTCTTTTACATAAAAAATATTTTATTATTAGAATGTAAACAAATTAAGAAAACTTTTTATTCATTAATACAAACAACAAACTTCATTTCGTAATAATCTTTTTGTTTCATTCAATCTTTTAAACTAAAGAAACTTTTTAGCTTCATTGAATGTTTGTTACACATAAGAATTTACTTAAATTGATATGATAACCTTCAAAAGATATATTGAAGGTTATATACAACACATGCACTTAAGCACTGCTTTATTAACATAAGCCCTTAAATATAGGTGCTAAGAAACACAAGGTCTTTATAATTGAGGGGTAAATAACCATGTGTTTATATTAGGTACGATACAAGAATACCCTATTGACAACCCGCAATTCACTATACGCCCAATTGCGACTAATCGAAGTATATCCATCCAATCCTTTTTGCTACATCTCTCATTATTTGATTACGCATTCTAATAGCCGAATGTTGACTAATCACCTTGCCATCTTCTCTACATTTAGTTAACTCGTGAGCGATATCTTCCCACTCATATATTAATAAGTCCTTTTCCCAATATCTGTATTCAATAATAGCTTTCTGTTCAGGTGTCGCATTTCTATACACATCTTCAACCGCTGTGATAGTTGCCTGTAAGTTACGATATTTATCATCTTTATGTAGCTCAATTATTTCATTTTCTACAGGCCTGCTTGGAAGATTAGATTTACCCCCACCAGTATTTGTATCTTGAGGCTGATATAATAATTCGTATCGTCTGTATAATAACTGTCCTTTCATATCTTCATAATTACGAAAGAACTGTTCTAACTTTGGTATGTCTTCTTTACCTAGACTCATAAGAAACCTCCGATACTTATTTTCTATTATCTTTAAAATATTTAATCTGCTTATTCAATAATTCATTAAGTTGTTTATGCTCGCTTAGTTTAATTCTCAATCCAGTTTGAACACATAATGATATTAAGAGTGCAATAGCTAATATAATCGAAATGATAATCCACATTTAAAATTCATCGTCCTTTCGTATATAATTTTCTATATCTATTTAATCGTTCTTTTCATAAAAATCTTTAGGTACTTTGACACTATCATATGAGGTAAGCTTATAATATATTTCTCTTCCAATCCATTTACCTAGTTCATACATAGCGATAGTAAACCATATTCTCATTAATCTCTTAATCATTTTATCGACTCCTTTAAAATTACAATTTTGTAAGATTAAGAAAAACTCCTATAAATCTTAAAATTATTGCGTTATATTTGCAGTATAAATTTGGAGGTGTAGCTATGGACAAATCAGCAAATAATATTCTTTCTTCATTTTGTTATTTCAGTGTGTTTTTTGCACCATTTATCTTTCCACTCATAGTTTGGATATTGGCAAGTGGAGATACTTCAAGACATGCTGGAAAAGCTTTACTTTACCATATTTTGCCAATCATCTTTTTCATCGTGTCATTTCTAATCCTTTCTGCATATAGTTACGATCACAATAATATAACGCTGACAGTAGGTCTGATTACAGCCTTCCTTACATTTTACTATATAATTAAAAATTTATATTTAGGAATAAAATTACTTTTCGCATAAAAATAAAAAGTCTTTATAGGCTTTTTATTTTTCTTTTTTAATTATTAATTTATTGCATTTCTTACCCCACTTTTCATTACTCTTTGCGAAGTATTCTTTTAACCTCTTCTAATACGTCTTTATTCTCCTGTGCTTCCATATGCACCTCTATCACTTTCGTTTTCGAACCAATCCACCTGCTTAGGTTTAGGATATACAACGGGAGCTATAACCAATTGTGCAATTCGAGTGCCTTTTTCTACTGTGATAGGTTCATCCCCAATATTGTCAGTAATAACACCAATTTCTTTATTGTACGTGTAGTCTATAGTCCCAAAGTTAACGCGCAATTTAGTTTTTAATGTTTTACCAGATCGTGGTCTTACCTGTGCTTCATAACCAAAAGGTAAATCAATTGCTATATCAGTTTTAACCACTTTAGTTGTGTTTGCAGGTATGTGAATCGTTTCTGATACATAAAGGTCTAATCCGCTATCTGTAGGATTTGCTCTTTTAGGAATTGTCGCGTTCACAGATAATAATTTAATCTCTAAGTACTTCATTCTTATTCTCCTATTCTGATATAATTAACCTATATAAAGATAAGGTGGTCTTAGCTTTGAACATTTCAATGTTTTTGAAGTTGCGTACTTGCGTAAGAGAAGGCAGTGTTAAAATGCCATCTGACTATAAGCACTTTGAATATATGCTATCCAAAAATTGGATTGTTCCAACGATTGTCTACTATAATACTGATTTAAGTGAAAATACTCCTTTAATGACTCCAAAATATAGTGACTATGTTGAAGCAACAAGAGAAGGCGAAGAAAAGTATTATTCAGTAAAAGACTTTTGGATTAAATGGATACTAATTTTCATCTTCTCTTTTTTTGGAACATGCGCAGTTATTACTGGAATATTAATAAAATTGTTATAGTAATAGATAATCAGAATTCATCTCAAGCACTCCCTATTTGTTTTTATATCTTCTATTTTAACTTTCATTTTTACTTTTCTAGATGTCATACCAACTATGAATCCTTTGACACCCAAATTTCTCAATTCATGTTGTACCTCTGTAGGTGTTTTACCCTTAGTTTGGTACTTGTATGTCTGATTAATTGTGTCAGATAGTTCTATTGAGTTATCTGCCATTCTCTAGAGCTCCAACAAATCTATTAGCATATTCTTCCAATTTCTTTTGATTTTGAATATCATTTTCTTTTCTCCCTGTTCTAAGTGAATATCTCATCTGGGTGAATTTCATCGCACCTCTAAATTCCTCTTCAGTGAATTGTTGACGGCAAAATTCGATTAAGTCTATACCTTTCTCACTATTGTAATGTGACGGGTGGTTAACCTTATCATCTAACGTCTTTTTAGTTTCTTCATTTCCATTAGGTAATGAGTAAAAATCATAACAATCATCAATAGTCCAAGTTCTCTCGTCAATTGCTTCTACATCAGCAACCCATTTATCTATATCAAGACTTGACTGAACTAAACGATAAACATTTTTTATTTGCACTGTAATTTCAACACCGTTAACTTCTTGGATTCTGATTCTATCGCCTATAATCAAATCTTTAATACTCATGATCTAACCACCCTTTTTGGAAAAATATCGTACTTCATAAGGTGTACACACCATTCTCTTCTAGGATGTACTTGAGGCACTTCAAATAAGTGCGGTTTCTTGCGTTTCAATTCCTGTAATCTGCGTTGCTCCATTCTCTCTTTATAACTTGTGATTTCGTCCTCTTTAGGTTTCAAACTATCCCACTCACTACGTCTTACTCCAATAGATGCTTCTATTGCATCTTCAAACTTCCAACCAGAAGCCAATCTTTGTCTTAAGATATCTGAATTGATATCTGCTTCTTTCATTTTCTCTACTACATCTGGTGTAATAGAGAAGTATTTATTTTTAACTCTCATTTTTGTCGCTTCCATTTAATTCAACTCCCATCCAGTTTCATCTATATCTACTCTCACAAATTCTGCTTCTGACAAAAACTTGTCTTTATTATCGTGGTATAACTTGTTATAGAATTCTTCCTCTTCATACATATCGCTTACTCTGTTGACTTCAACAGGAACTTTTATTTTCATATCAACTTTCGCTTTAATTTCTATTGTCCCTTTGTACATTCACTCCACTTCCTCTACATTCATGATTATTTTTGGTTCTTCTGCATATTGCTTAAAGCTTTCAATGTGTGCAATTTGGTTATCATCTTTCCATAAGTGATCGTTAGCAGCGTCTAGCACTGTTTTGATTAAATTGTCTATATCTGGTTTCGTACGTTTGTATTGACCTATCGATATTAACTTTTGATTCTTTGTCCAACTCTTAGGTGGTGCGAAGTAAAAATATATTGATACTTTCAATCTACTGTTCAACATCTTTTTAGGTAATTGACTCTGTATATATGCTTTATGCTTCGTATAAGACGTTGGCATGTATGTTTGAATGAATTTACCTGCATTTCTAAAACGTGGACGAGGAGAGCCAATAGGTTCCTTATACGTATCATTGAAATTAATCTCTATTTCCATAACTCACCTCAAAATAATAATTCGTTAATTGTCATTTGTTGTTGCAGTTCTTCTTTTCTGAACAACTTGTGTTTACGTTTGAGTTTTTCTAGTTCATCTTTCGTTACCGTTCCTGAAAATGTGTTTCTAAAGTGTATCCCTGCACAGTTACCTAATTTATAAGTATCTTCTCCTAGCGGCGTTACACTACACATCTTCCAACCGTCAATTTGATACAACATGTATTGCTTTTTAAGTCCGTCGATAAGTCCCATTAGGACACCTCCGTTATTGCCTGTCTGTTGCCTTTTTCTTCCAATTTGTCATTGATTAACTTGATGAGTGCAGCTTGATTCCCACTGCACCAATCAATCATTTTTTTAGCATACACATCGGAACACTCAAGTATTTGCATAACATTCTCTTTCGTTACCATGTGTCACGCTCCCTGTAATCATCTCCTAGTACCTTTACAGTCCTAGCGTTATGTTTCATTCTTGAATTGATCCGTTGCCAATTCATATTTTGATTGAGTTCTTTATCACTAAAATTTGTAGTGAAAATATTATTCTTTCCAACTCTGTTATCTACAATGCTGAATAGTTTATTTAATGTGTGTTCAGTGTTTTCTACACCTATATCGTCGAGTACTAACAAATCTATGTTGCTTAGCAGTTGTACAAGTTCATCTGTTGTTTCTGCAGCGTTCTTGTTGTATGTCGCTTTAATACGCTCCATTAACATTGGAATGTGCATAAAAGCCACTGAATATCCTTCGTTTTTAATTGCTTTAGCTATGGCATACGCTATATGGCTTTTTCCGGTACCGTATGAGCCTTGTAAGATTAAAGACTTAGGTTTATCTACAGAAAAGGTTTTAACGTACTCTATAGCTGTTTTTTTGGCGTATATTTGTTTTTCGTTTTGGGGTTTGTAATTGTTTACTGTTGCATCTCTTAGCGAACCATTTACAGTAGATTGATTGAAGATATTATTTATATATTTTTGCTTACGTTTCTTCTCTGCTTCTTTACCAGCTTGTATCATTGAACAGTCACAACCATGTCTGAACTCATGCCCGTTACTAAACTTGTAATAGTCGTATGTGTTTCCACACTTATTACATTTAAGGTTGTGTTGCTCTTCTACGATGTTTTTACTAGGTTTGATATTTCTAGCTAAACTTTCCATTGATTGCATTTATAATCACTCCTAGTCCCAATAACTCTCGTCATACTTCATACGTTCTAACTGATCCATACCAGTTGATTTTGTCTTTTGATTTAGATAACCTTCAAATTTAGTACCGAATAACGTTTCAGGTCGAAGGTACTTATCACTGTCTGTGTTTAACCACTCATCAGTTTTGACATCAATTACCTTTTTAAAATCGTCCAATCTAAAATCTTGGTTCCATCTTGCTTCAATAAACTTTCTTGTTTTAGCTGTTTTATGCTTGAAGTTTTTACCAGTTTTCTCATTAAGGTAATCAACAATTTCTTTATAAGGTATTCGAGACACAGTCGGGTTGCCCGACAATATATTATTGTTAGTAGTCTCTGTAGTAATGTCTGTGTAGTCTCTGGTATTGGTTGTATCATTTTGATACACTCCATCGTTTCTTTTTGATACGCTCGTCGTATCATTTTGATACGATGGTCGTTTCACATCCTCTAACTTTCCATAATTAATGCTATACCATTTTGTTTTATCGAATTTAGCTTTGTTGTAGTTACCTACATGCAATAAATCTTGTTTTTCTAAACTATATACAGCACGCTTAATTGTCATCACAGACCAAAAAGGAAAGTGTTTTTGCCATTCAGAAAATGAATTGTATATCCAGCGTCTACCATCGTAGTTATGATTGCTTTTCTTTAACCAATAGTGCATTTGTTGTAATACAATTGCTTCATTAAGTCCTATCTCAGTAGCTAACTTTGGTAAAACTAATATAGGATAATCATCAATCAATAAGTTGTTCATCTACTCAACTCCTTTTTGATATAATATTTTCGAGGTGATAAAAATGAATTGGATTTCTTTAATTGCGTTAATAGTTTCAATAATTTCTTTATGTTTAACTGCTTATAAATACTGGCGTGACTACAAAGAAAATCAATTAAATATTTCAGTAGATTTAAAAAATCATTTTGTTTCTGGCGAAAGAAATGTATTTGAACTGAATGTAGTAAATGAAACTAAAAACCCAGTTTCTATTACTAAAATAGTTTTAATAGACGAAAATAAAGGCTTAAAATTCGAGTGTATTCAAAACAAAGTGTTATTAACTAAAGGTAAACATATTAGAAATGAAAGCAGTTTGTTACCAATTAATTTAAACGCTTATGCTTCTCATAAGATGTTTATTGTTTTTGATTTAAAACAAATTTTAGATATTTATAATTTTGAAATTTATACTAGTAAAGGTGTTTATATTACTAATTACAAAGAGAAACAATTGAAAGAACAACCGCTATTAAACTTAGGATCAGTATCGATAAATAAATGATATGATCACGTTTTTTCATACATTTTTCTCTCCTTTCAGGATGGCGTTTAATTTATCATCAACTTTTATCCAACTATCTTGTAATTGGTAATATTTGTTAAAACTGTCTATCCCCATCTGATGTTGAATTGTATGGTGCTTACGACATAACGCTAATACGTATTTATCGTAGTGGTCTATCTTGTTCCTGTTCATACCTCTACCTACTGTTTCAAAGTGTGCTAAGTCTGAATTAGGTTTGCCGCATATCACACAATTTCTGTTAATCGTTGACCAATATAGATAACTCTTATCTTCTTTCATCAACTTACTCGTCTTTAATCTCATAGGAACTTGATGATGAAACATAAAAGCAATAATCATTTCGATTAATTCTCTTGCTATTTTTTTAGAACAATTCTTTAAACTAATAGAATCATAGCCATTCATTATTTCTAATTCGAATTGAAAATCTTGCCTCATAGCTTCTTTAGGTTGACCTAAATGTAATTCAATATCTTCGCATAACAAGAAAATTGTTCTGCGTTGTTTATGAGTTATCTTTTCGTGGTCTGGCACTTCTATATCTGCGTTGAGTGAGTAACCATTTTCCAACAAATCGATATGACTTTGTTCTAATTCAACACCAGTAGCAACGACGGAATAAGTACCGTCGTTATCTCGCTAGTATCTTGTAATAAGCTGCATTTAATCACGTCCTAGAAAGCTAAATCATCATCACTAATATCAATTGGTCCATTAGCATTTGCAAACGGATTATCTTGTTTTGTCATTGGCGTTTGCTGTCCGTTAGCTTGTTGTTCACGTTGTTTCATTTCATCAGTTTTAGGTTCGGGTTTATTTACGATTTCGTCACCTTTGTTCCAAACTTTTACAAAAGATAATCTAACGAAATACTTTCCTTCATCTTCGTTAAATTTATTTTTAAGTACGATTGTTCCTATTTTGTTAATTAATCTGTCTGTATCGAAAGTTAAATCAGGTAAATTAAGTTGAATTCCTAGTCTGCTTAATAATTCAATGTACTGTCTTTCTTGGAAGTCTTGTTGGAATGGTGGTACAAATTGATTATGTTTGTATTGTTTACCTTCGTTATTTTCAAATACGATAGTGAAATATCTTCCTTCTTTGTCATTAAATTCAACATCTTTAACTTTAACTGTGAATTCTCCTGCTCCTAAGAAGTCTCCACCTTTTATAAATGCTTCTTGATTAGTTTCTTTAGTGTGTTGTGATTGTCCTGTGATTTTCATAATTTTATACCGTCCTTATTAGTTATTTTTAATTTCCATTTCTGATTGCTTGTACAACGTCTGTAATGCTTGGGTTTACAAATTTCTTATTGTTAATTGTTATATTGCTTACATGTCTTATTTTGGTTTCAAATAAATTAGAGGGTTCAGCATTAAGTACATACTCATATGACTTTTGTCCGTTTTTCTCATGCTCCTCAATTGTCATTCTTGCTAAAACATCTGATTGACTTACAACTGCTTTTCTTATTTGATCTTGTGCCTCAATCGTGATAGTGGGATTAATCGTGCTGCCCTCATCGTCTTTATCTTTGTTGATACCTTCATGACCGCTTATTGCTAAATGGAATTGATATTGTTCTTGTAACTTAGAAACATATCTGTACATATGCACAATACGTGTCGCACATTCTCCCCAATCATTAAATGTCGGTTTCTTAGTCTTACCGTTCATGATGTCATCTATAGTGATGTCACGAAGTTTTTGTATCGTTTCGATTACTATGACATCGATTTTCTTTCCGTTATCTCTAAGTTTTTCGATAATTTGAGGCAACATTTTTATTACATAAGCAAAGTGTTTGTAGTTTTTGATTTGTACTACTGCGCCATCTTCTGTAACTGTTGTTCCATCTTCATTAATATCAAGCACAAGCGCGTTGTTATCTTTGGTTAAAAAGGTCGTTTTACCTGTACCGAATTTTCCGTAGATAGCGAATTTATAAAACTTGTTAGCATTTTGTTTGCTGATATCTTTAACCCCTAGTTGAGTTAGGATATCTTGCTCTTGTTTTTCTTCAGTCATCTATCTTACCCTCAAACTTCTACTTTGTTTTAGTTCTACTCCTTTGAGTTCTAAACCGCCTTTTATAGCTTTCAATAACTCTTTTTTGTCTAGCTTTGGTTGCTGTTCGATGTAGTATTGTTTAGGTATTAAACTTTCATCTGTAACATCTAAACTAGGTGGATTGTTAGCGATGCTGTACGAATTAAGCGCAGTTTTAAACTTCTCTTTACCTGTCTGCTCCATAACTTCCTGTAAACTTTCTTTTAAACGTTTGACACCGTTTTGATTAGAAGTTTTACGTTGTCTTAAACGCTTTATTTCTTCGTCTATAGCATTGTTATCTGCTTCTAAAGACTTAATAACTGCTACATATCCATCTGCTTTTTCTTCGATTGCATCGTTTATGCTTGCTAGCGTATCTTTTAAAATTTGTTCATCTTCTTGTTCAGCGATAAGGTCATAAACTTGTTGATAATTATCTTTTAATTCAAATAAGTTGCTCATCGATTAGACACTCCCCTGCAATTACTTTTTTAGCAACTTCTAGCTTTTGTTTCATTTTATTAATAGAATCAATGTTTCTAAATTTAAGACTTTGACACCCATATTGATAATGGCTTGAATAGTGCCAAAACTCACAAACTACATTACCGTCATTGTATTTTTTAAATTCAACTTCCACATTTTGATTGCTATACATAACAAGTTCATTCAGTATTCTCGATGTATCTAATAATAATTGTGAATTCATAATTGACTTATCATCACCTTTTTTGGTTTAATTAATTCATAGTATTTTAATACTGTCTCTTTCTCTTACTGGTAGACGTTATTACGTCTACTAGTTTTTTTAGTTACATTTAGCCATTTCTCCCAAAAGAACGAACTAAAAATTAAAGCGAACATCGAAATTCCTAATACTGTCGTGAAACCAGCACCTAACATTAATGTTATTATCATTGCGTTAAACATCGTCATGTAACTTAGTAAGTACTTCATTTTGTTCTCTCCAATTCTTTCAACACCTCATCAGAAATATTATGATAAGGAAATTTTTCTCTAACTAATTGAATAGGTATCTTTCCTCTTATTGCAATGTAACCTTCTTCTTCTAGCTCTTGATTGAGCTCTCTGATTATTAATGATGCTTTTGATTTAGAAACTGATAATATTTGCGCTAACTCTTTTGCTTGAAGTGAGTTTTTAATCATGTTTATATCTCCTAATCTATTATTATTCTTTCGTCTAAAATTAATTTTTAACTCGATTATTACTTCTTTATCTTTTCATGTATAATGAATGGCAAAGGGGGTTTTATAATGAATAAGATTACGAAAGAAGAATTATCTGAGCTGATTAATCAAAGAAATGATTATGCCGAAGAAACATTTGCTGAAATGTTTCTAGAAAGGGATAGTGAAAACCCTAATGTCATAGCAAATAACTATTTTGAATCTTTCGCACTTGCTAATGACAAGATGATTGAAAAATTGTTAAAGAATCTTGATTTATTAGAAGATTAAATTTCCATTAGAGTTTCCTCTTCACTTGTAAAAGTGTGATTAGGAATCTCTTTTTATTAGGTAAATCTTATCCTCTAAAAATTCTTTTCTTTGCCCCATAATTCATTTCTATATCAAACCAGGGATATTCCAACTTGCTTTATCTTCAAGTTCGTTGGGCTTGAAATCTTTAAACGCAATCATTATCAAAAATTGTTTAGTACGGTCATAATCAACTTTTTGAATTGCTGTGTATCTCGGGACGTTGAAATACTCTTTTAAGCGTGTCCACATTGCACGAATAAATTGTCCTTTTTTCTTTTTGAATAATTCATTTTGGTACTTCATATCTACTGGAATACCATTTTTGTAATACTCTCTTGTAAATTGGTTTGCTTTTGACTGAACAATTGACTGCAGTTCCTTTTGCTGTTCATAAGTTATAGGTACTTCTTTCTTGATTTCTTCTACCATATCTTCTACATATGACACTCGATTTTCAACGTGATCTTCCATATCTAACATTCTTTCAATGATTTGTTCTAACTGTTGCCCTTGTTCATTCGTTTGTTTAATATGATTTTGTAAAAAAATTAATTCATCTTTACGCTTTGCCATTTTGAATTCCTTCTTTCTGTTATAATTTTTCTATATACATTCGGTATCTATTCCAGTACTACAACAGCTCGCTACATCTGTTGCTAAACAAATGTTTGGTTTACAGTAATTTGAACTCTAATCCATTAATTAAGACATATAAGTTTTTATTAATTTGTGGAAAGCGTTCAATCAAGTGGTCATAATTATCTACTAACTCATTAGATACAAATATTAGTCGTCTATTACCTTTCTTGTCATAGTAGTAATAGATGACTTTTTGTTTTTCTTCTTGCATTGCTTTCCTCCTAATTTACGACGATTCTTCCGTTTAACATTGCTTCTAAATTGGTTGTAAATTCTTTCAGTAATGCTACATTTTCTTGTAGTCTTTCTTTCGATTTCGTATTCGCTTTGATGACTGTATCTAGTCTGTATGTCTCAACCGAATTTTCTTTGATGAAGTTCTGAATACTAATTGATATCTTGTGTGCGTTGATACTTGATTCACGTTCTAACCTCGTTAATTCTTTTTCTTCGTATGCTTGGTTAGGGTCGCTGAAACTGTTTCTATATCGCTGCAATTCATCTCTAAGTTCATTAGCATTGTTATTTTCACGTTCGAATTTTTGCTTGAATTGTTCGAGTTGTTGCTGAATTTCATCAGGTATAACCTCTTTGATAACCTCTCGCTCAATCACTTCAGGTTCTCTATTCTGTTCATCTTCGAGTTTCTTACGTGCAATTGACTCTGAACGTTGTGCTTGTTCCACTTGTGATTGGAGTTGTGCGTTTTGTTCATCACGTTGTTTGAGTTGACGTTTTAAGTCTTCTAATTCTCTATTTGTCATATCTATAGGTTTTTTCATTTCGCCAGAAGATGTTTCAAATTCTTCCTCTCGTTGTTCCTCGGGAATGGTCGCTAAAGAATATAATGCTTTAATCCCTAAATGGTTCACCGGTGAATCATTTGAGAATTCATCACTTACTTTTATAAATTTAGTTGCTTGCCCTCTACTCATATTTATTGATTGCAACCATTCAGACCACTCACCATGTGCTAAGTCATTTTCTTTAACATGTTTCAATCTTCGACCAATCTCGAAAATAGACTGACCTGCAATATTTTGATAACTCTTGATTTCCGTTTCTATTGTGGTTAAGTCGTTGCTGAGTTGTAATTCTTTCAATCGTTTATGCTCCTTTTTGCTATACTCCTTATAAAAGGAGGTGATATTGTGAACATTGATAACATCCGACAATTTCTGGATCGATACGAGGATATGTCTTTAAAACTTCACTTAGATAATGGCGATAAAGTTGAAGTTTTAGAAAACACACCTTCAATCGCAGGTATTCTTCAAGTCGAAAAACCTGAAAAGATCATCGTTAATTTAGACAGAGTGGTTTGGATAGAATATTTTAATACTAGTTCTGAACCACCAAAATTTATCTAGTGACTTCTTTGTAAGCTAAGACCAAATTCGCAGTTGCCTCAATCAACTGTGGGTTTGGGTTTTTTTGTATTACTTTTAATAAAACGTTAATTGTTCTGAACATTTCAATTGGATCATTTTGTAATTCGTTCAATTAATCCACCTCCTCCAATGTGTCTTTTATGACACTAATTCTTCAAAAAAAAATATCGTTCATTTGGTCTCTAGTTAAATTTAGAACTTTAACTATAGTCTTAATTTCTTTAATGTCGAATTCTTGCTCTCCTCTAATCCTGCTATAATAGGCACTTTTAGAAAGTTTCAGTCCATGTTCGTTTAACTCTTTTAAAAAATAATTTACATGCATCTCTTTCATCGCCAAAGCAGAATAAAGTTTTGCTTTGTTCATTGTTTAACACCTCCGTGTCTTTTAGGATACTTTAATAATACATACTATGAATCTTTAAGTCAACACAAAAGTGTCTAAAAATACATTTTTATTTTAATTTCCTATACAAGTGTTGCTTTTAAGATACTTAAGTGCTATATTTAGTACATACCAATTAGGAGGAAATTTAACATGAAACCCGACATTAAAAGTAGACGTAAAGAATTGAATTTAACTCTAGAACAAGTTGGAGATTTAGTAGGTGTTGGAAAATCAACTGTGAGAAAATGGGAAACTGGCGACATAGAAAATATGAAAAGAGATAAGATTGTAAAATTAGCAAAAGCATTGAGAGTATCTCCTTCATATATTATGGGAATAGAAGAAGAACAACCTCAAATAGAAACCCTACCAGTCAAAAAGATACCAGTCGTTTCTAAAATATCTGCAGGCTTACCTATCTATAGTGAAGAAAATTTAATCGATTATATATACTTTGCTACTAACAAACTTAATTCTGATAAAGAAGAATTTGGCTTAAAAGTGTCTGGCGATAGCATGGATAAAATATTTCAAGACGGCGATATAGTTGTGGTAGAGAAAGATTCTATAGTAGAGAATGGTCAGTTAGGCGTTGTTATGATTAATGGTTATAACGCGACTGTTAAACGTATTAGATACAATGGTGACCAAGTTATATTAATTCCAGAATCAAACAATACAAACCACTATCCACAGGTATATGGCAAAGATGACGAAGTAAAAATAATTGGTAGAGTTGTAGCAAGTCAAAAGTTATTTTAATGAAAGGTCAATTTAATAAACTACATACAAAAGGGGTCTATGAATGAAAATTTTAAATTATCATATTAGCTATGATCATATTGAAGATTTATACACTGTTACAGCCGAAACTGATAACGGAAAAACTTTCTGTTACACATTTTCAGATATGTATACTTTAAAAGATGTTAGAGAAACATTAGAGAGAATTGCAAGTGAAATAGATAAATAAACCATGAAGAAGGTATGTAAATTGAAAAAGATAATAGCTATAGTTTTTTTTAGTCTATTAGCAGTTATAACTATAATATTTGCTGAAATTGACACCCACTTTAATCATGAAAAAGTTTCTTTTGTTGCAGTTGGAGATAATTTAATTCATCCAGTTGTATATAACGATGCAAAAACCCGTCACAATGACTATGATTTTTCACCAATGTATAAAAACGTTAAACCTTATATAAAAAAGTTTGATATTGCTTACATCAACCAAGAATCCCCAATGGGAGGGGATGATATACCTTATTCAGGTTTTAAAAGGTTTAATACTCCTAGCGATTTGTCGAAATATTTGGTTGAATCAGGATTTAATTTAATTAACGGATCAAATAATCATGCTCTCGACAAAGGTACACATGGCGTTAATCATAGAGTTAATCTATGGGAAAAGTATAAAGAAAAAGGAGTTATGTTCACTGGTGTATACAAATCTAAAAAAGATAATGAGAAACTTCAAATTATAAATAAAAATGGAATAAAGATAGCAATACTTAATTATACATTTGGTACTAATGGACTTAAACCAGAAAATAAATATCAAATTAATTATTTAAATGAAAATAAAATAAAGCGAGATGTCAAATACGCTAAAAAAAATAGTGATGCTGTTATCGTTTCAACTCATTGGGGACAAGAGAGTCATCATTATCCAAATAAAAAGCAAGAAAGATATGCTAAAGTATTCGCAAATTCAAATGTCGATGCCGTAATAGGTATGCATCCCCATGTAATTCAACCGGTAAAATGGGTAAAAGGCAAAAATAATCACAAAACACTGGTAGTTTACTCATTAGGTAATTTTTTAAATGGTCAAAATACTGGTAATGAAAGTAATAATCTTTGTGGTAGCATAAATTTTGATATAACAAAAAAAGGGCAAAAAATTGTAATTAAAAATGTTCATTGGAAATCCCTAGTAAATTTCTATAGAGAAAGAATACCAGGCAATAAAGATTCTAGATATGATTTTACTGTTTACCCACTAGACAAATATAACGATAAAATAGCAAATGAACATGGTATGCAAAGTGGTGAAAACAAGGATATGACTAAAGAACATATGGAAAGAATTACTAATGAAATTATTGATAAAGAATTTTTAAAATCTAACTAAATTTGTTGATAGTTTATGAAATAAAAAAGATAACCCCAGGCACATAGTAATGCTCAGTGCTTATGCACTTACTCCTTTTCGGGACCAGCGTTAATCCTTCTCGAGTTATCTTAATTAAATTATAAGTAACATTGACTATTATTTAGAGAGCATATTATCGGGTAGCCCGTCTACCCTTATTATTTTTTACTTTTTTAAGGAGGAATGAGTAAAGATGCCAGTATATAAAGATGAAAGTACAAAAAAGTGGTATTTCTCTATACGATACAAAGATGTTTACGGAAATAACAAACGTAAATTGAAGCGAGGATTTGCCACAAAGCGTGAAGCGAAGAGTGAAGAAGCAAGATTTTTAAATGAAGTTAACGAAGGTTATAGTGACTCTAGAACTTTTGACTATGTTTTCAATCATTACCTGGAAAATAGCGATCTTCGACCTAAAACAAAAAAGCGTAAACGAAACGAATATAATAAACATATAAAAGATAAATTCGGACACATCAATATGAATAAAATAACTCAAAATCAGTGCCAAGAGTTCCGTAAATACTTAATGGAAACTGTACCTTCAACTAATACAGCACGTACCATATGGTCTGGTTTCAAAGTAGTTGTTAACTATGCTAAAAAGTATTTCGGGTTGCGTATAGATCCAACTATATCCATCAAACCTATTCCACGTGTAAAACCTAGACCGAAGTATATGCTAAGAGAGGAATTTGAAGAACGTGTAAAAGATATTAAAGAACAAGACTATAGAGAATTGTTTACTTTGATGTTTTATACAGGATTAAGGGTCGGAGAAGCAATGGCGCTAGTTTGGACTGATTTTAATAAATATAAAAAAGAGATATCCATTAGTAAAACAATGGACATCTCTAATAGAACAATATATCCACGACCTAAAACAGATAGCTCAGAAGATATTGTTCCCTTACCTAAGTTCATCAATGAAATGTTAACTCAACGCTATCAACGTGAGAAATCAGCAAACAAATACTTTGATGAACGTAGTTACTTTATTTTTGGTGGAATGGCTCCTAAGCACTACCAGCATGCTCAGAAGAAATTCCAACAAGCTTTCCCTAATTATAACATACACACGTTAAGACATTCTTACGCATCTTACCTTGCAAATAACGGTGTAGATATTTTTGTTTTACAATCGCTTATGAGACATGCTCAAATCACTGAAACGATGGGCACTTACAGCCATTTATATACTCAGAAAAAACACGATGCAATAGCAATATTTGACGAGTAAATGGTATCAAAATGGTATCAATAGCTGTTTTCAGTGATAGAGAATGGCTCAACCACGCCTTTGAAGGCTATCCAATTGCACCTTCCATTTCGTGTAAAATATCTATTTTCTGTATTTTTCAGATACTAAAAACGTTGATTTTAAGCGGTTTTGGTATCTGAAAATTTTACAATATTTTTAGTTTTAAATTAAATTGGTATCAATTATGGTATCAAAAAACCACGTTCTGTTAAGAACGTGGTTATTAAATAAATACATGAAAATTTGAGAGGAAAGTTAAATTGTATACTTATAAATTAGCACATTTAAAGATATAAAGAAAGTGGTTTAGAATATAGTATTAATATTAAATTAGGGCAAGGGTTATTTTAATATAATGGCCACCTCGAAGTCGAAATAGTTATAGTTTTATCTTAATTGCAAAATCATATAACTTTTCACATTGTTTTAACCCTAAATTATCAAGTGTGCGTTCTCCAAATCTTAGTCGATGAATAGTACTTTGTTCTACACCTGTTTCTGTTGCTATGCAATTGCTTGTTAGATCACTCTTTAATAACTTCTCTATTTCTTTTCTCATTATTCACTTTTCACTTCTTTGATATGATTTTATGTAAATAGTGTTCCATTTGCCTTCAACATAAACATTATGACTTTTGTACTTTTTAGTCATTCATACCATTCAAGTACTTTTCACTAGCTCCCCATAAACAACACACCAGTCTTCATTATAATTGTATTCTATCCTTATTATAATACTTTGTAGCATATTCATATAGTTTTTTGCAGTATGTTATCAGCTTCTATATTTTCAAGTCGTAGTTGTGAGATGACAAATTGTTTTATGCTTGCTCTTTGAAAATCTGATATCCTGTTATAATACTACTAATCAATTCAAGTATTTTTGATTTATACTCGCTCAAGTTTTCTACGTCTATTCTTTTTATCTAAATAATAAAAATGGATCTCTCTTCCTATAAAAGTAGTAATGGTACGCTTAATATTAATAATACAAATATATTTGTTCTTTCATAATTGAAAATATCCCAAAAATATTTTATCATATGATATGGAGAAGTTCTGAAGCTCCAGGTATAATCCTTTCTTTGTTATTTGGCCTTACGGTTTAGTTACCGAGAGGCCATTTTCTTAGTTGCATAACACTTCTTGAATAACCAGTACTGACAATACTGGATGTTCTAGGAGTGTTTTTATTATGTCTAGCATGAGGTTTTATGAAAACTTTTACATAAAAAAAAGGATAGCCGTTAAGACTACCCTTCTGTGAAATGACTTGCAATTTAATTATAACATAGTTACGACAGAAATTGTTGGCGTTCGCAAAAATAACCACGCTCACAAAGAGCGTGGTAGCAAAAAAGTTATAAAGGAGTATAAAAAATTAAATTGTATGTAATTTAATTATAGCACAGACCGTGTAACCAATGTAGTGTTAAACTATGTTTTTTTAATATCAATCTAATATCTTCATATTATAGACATAATTAATTGTAATTTATGAGAGGTAGCCATAGCGACTACCCTTGTATAATGACGTGGTAATTTTATTATAACAGATTAATTGATTGTACCCCACAATTTACCTAAACTATCATTTGTTTTATTCCATGTTCTCACAGCTAACCAAACGTCATTACCATTATAAGCTGTATAACTCACCCAAACGTGACCGTCTTGTTTACATACAGTGTCATATTTTATTGTTTGACCTGGCTGTAATACACCGCTCACAGGACAACTTCTAAACGGTCCAACATAATGAGTTTTAATAGGAGTGTTTGGCGTAAAGTGAGCTATTTCTGATTTATAATAAGTTCCATACTTATTGATTTTCCAACCGTTCATATCTCGTCTATTAGCTGGAGTGGATGCACTGCCAGGTTTGTTTTTAACTGTAGTAACTTTAGGTGTACTACCTTTCATATATGCCCTAATTTGCTTAATAAAGTAATCTTTTAACTCAAGCTGTGTTGCCTTAGTCCATGCTTGTTTTGTTGGATCAATGCCAGCATGTAATTTAGCAGAACGATGAGGACAAGCTGTATAACTAAATTCATTGTGTAAACGAACAGTATTTCTGTTAGCTGGTAACCCCCACTTTTTAAGTTTATGCGCTGCGAATTTAAGCGCAACTTGTTCATTTTTAAGAAAATCTTTATCTCCGGCATACATCGATTGGTTAACTTCGATTCCGTAGAATTCAAAATTACCTGAACCTGGTTGGACACCATCTGATACATGCCAAGCAATTCTATCTTCTGATATAGATTCCCAAATACCGTTTCTATCAGCGTATGCGTGAGCTATGCCTCTTGCTAATCTATTGTAATCAGCGTTTACTAGATTGTTGTAGTATTGTTTTGAATTCATTGTGCCGGCATCGTTATGAATGACTACACCTTTAGGTTTACGACCTCTCTTAGTCATAGTCCAACTTTTTATATGATTAGTGTTGACTTTGATGCTACTATTTTCCTTAACTGACTGTTTAGGAGCTGATTTTGCATCTTTTTTAGGTTCTTCTATTTCTTTCGCTATAGGTGGAACTATAAAGTGTGTTAAACCATAATAATTATCCCATCGTAAGCTAGGTTTTTTATTAGCCCAGCCATTCCAATTTTGTTCTAAAATTTGGAAACTGGTAGTATTACCACCATCATATACTATACCTATATGCCCATAACGTGAATAGGTTCCAGCTGTATATACAGCTATCCAACCTTTTTTGGGTATCGTTGACGGTTTGTTTTCTACAATCTTCCACCCTTTAGGGAATTTGTTTATTATAGAGCTTTTAGCATCGCCCCACATCTCTGTTTGATTATCAGTTAACCACATTACATAATCTATCGCCAAGTCCATACACTGTGCGTGATAAGCACGGTCTTTATCAATGCAACCTGGTTCCATAGCACCAAAGGAAGCGTCATAACTCGTCCAACGTTTAACTCTGTATGGACTATCTACTACACCGTTTTTATAATCTCGTAAACGTTTATTGATTTGAGATTGCGTTTTCATCTGGAGCTCCTCCTCCATCATTATTAAATTCGAATTCTTCTTCATCAGAATCATCAGTAAACGATTCGTTAGTGTCGAAAACTTCAGGTTTCACTGCCCCTGACTCACTTTTAAACTGTACAGGGTGCGTTTTTTGATTACGCGGTTTATTTAGTTCTAGGTCAATACCAGCATCAGCAACGCCTTTAGTGTTAGGGTTTGTAACAATACCTAAAGCTACAAGTATTGTAATAATACTTCCCAGAATACTACTGATTGTTTCAAGTTCACTTGATATATCTATACCAAATGCTTCGGTTACTTGTTTAGAAAATAATAATACTGCACCAACTAAAGCTGTGAGTGTTGTTCCGTTTTTAAAACGATTAATCCAGTTAATTTTCAAAAAATACATCTCCTTTATAGTAAAATAAAAGAGCCTAGGATTCATGTCCCAGACTCTAAGATATTAATTTAAATGTTTACGTGCTTCTTTAGGAATGTCATCTTTTTTAACTTCTTCATAACTTTTAACTGTATCTAATTTTTGTTTAATTTTTAAATAGTGATTGAGTTTTAGTCTTTTCATTCCTACATATTTGATTTTTTTACTGTTACCTTTTTTATCATAACCTGTTGTTTCGTATTCATGAGTTTGATCTGCCTCTTTTTTAGGCTTTTCTTTTACTGGTTTAGTAGTTTTTACATAATATTCTTTTGTCGGCTCAAGAGGGTTCTTCATATTCAAACTTTTTACATTTTCATTACTTGGATGATAATCACCGTAAATTCTCAATCCGAAAAGTAATCCCATTACTAATAATATAATGATTATTATAGGAATTAATAAAATTTTTAAATCTCTCATTAATGAACTCTCCTTCAATTTAATTACAATTTAATTGTAGAAGATTCTAATGAAAATTACTTTTATCTATTCTTACAAAATGACATCTTAAACTTACAAAGTTGAAAGATTTTAAAACTATATATGCCTTACTATGATTTTTTCTTTAAATACCACTTTAATTAATCACATTTTTTAAAAAGTCGAACAATGGGTGGATAAGCCAAGCCACACCGCCTCCACCAACAAATATACCGGTAGCTTTTAAAATAAACTCTTTATTTTCTTTACCTTTCTCTTTTGCTTCTTGTTCTTCTTGACTTAAATGTTTCCTAAACATTTGAGCATCCTTTTCGACGACAGACAATCGATGGCCTTGTTCTATGATTTGTTGGTTTGTCTTTTTCTGTTCAGCACTCATCTCTTTAGTTGCTTCAACCATTTGATTAAGTGTAGGTTTAAATTCTGCTAATAGCACACTTAAATTGTTATAATTATTCGTATGTTTTTCATCGACTTCTCTTATTCTTTTATGAATAGCATCCCTATCGTCATAATAACTTTGGGGTAATTCATTGTTTGGCATAATGCAACACTCCAAAGTAAGCATAACCACCACACGTTAAAGTAGTTAAAAAGTAAATGAGAGGTGACATCCAATTTAAAGAATCACTAATACCAGCTAACGTGATTACAAAGAAAAACACAGAACAAATAATCCCTCCTAAAATAAGAGTGATACTATAGACTTTGTTAATATTTCTATAAGGTAAAGCCATAGCTGCAATAGCTAAGCATAAACCACCTATAAAGAATGGAATACCCCAAATACTTAAGGGTATTATTTCATTAATACTGCTATACAATGGACTTTTATCGACTTGAGTTTCAGAAGCAAATATAAAAAAAGACCCACGAGCCATACCTATTGTTCCAATAAATAATAAAGAAATAACATTAATATATTCCATTTCAGTCATACTGTGTGTTTTCTTCATGTTTCTACCCACTTTCTATCATTAAGTGCAGCACAAATAGCATTAGCATAGTAATACATATCTTCTGTCCAATTATGTGTATTTTCTCTATTCTTTTGACTAAAATCGTTTCGACTAAAAAATTCTTTTCTTTGTTGAGTTGATATTTCAATCTGTACACCCATGCCATAGGCATTTTTATTAGTTATATTATTAATTTCTCTGCCCGCAATTCTGTCAGAAGCAGCTTCCACATTAAAACCTGAAACTTTTAAATTGTGAGTAATAAGAGATATAAGTCTTTCATCTAGTCCACCAATATAACTATTCGCTTCACTGCTTGAATAACCATGTATGGCTATCGTTACATTCATAAATTGATTCCAATATAGTAAATTGGGGTTATCATAATTTGTTGAAGTGACGTGTAGAGTTCTATTGTTTTTCGGTTTTAAACCTTTAAAAGTGAAATAGTTTGAATTCGATAATTCTGCAACCAATAACGCTAATTCAGAAGTGCCGCACTCTATACCACCTCCGTGTATAGCAGTTATAAGTGATTTACTATTTCTATCTTGCGTCTCAATCATCCAATCTTTTTCATTTCTCACAAGTTCAGTCATAGATTTATAAGTATCCATCACTTTATTCACCTCCTTTATCTATCATTCTAATTTCTCCGTAAATATAAGCTTCACGACTTACTGACCACTGATCGCTCTGAGAAATATAAACTTTAACATCTCCATTAGGTTCAATAGTTAATTGAGCACCACCAGCTTTAACAGGCACCGCTCTTAGGAACGCAGTTTGCGTACTTGTAATTAATTCACTCGGTAACTTCGCTATAACAGTTCCACTTTTAAAGTTGTCAGCGTTAATTCTTAAAATCACTTCCTTGTAGTCTTGATGTTGAATGATTTTATAAGCGCAATTAAAACCATTTTGTCCTTCAGCTTTATAATGCCTATTTTTTATAGCTCCATTAATCAAATCATATTCAATCCAATCTGAAGATTCAGGTAACTTTTCTTGTATTTCAGTAATGATTTTACGATGTTCATCAATTGTGACGTATCCCTCTTGACTTAATATATTTTCAATATTCCTAACTTCGATTCTTAAATCTTTCAAATATTGACTTCCTTTTGTGTCAATTTCGTTGTCATATTCTTCATAAAGATTTTGAATTGTATTTTTAGCCGCGTTAAGAGATTCCTCGACGTCTTTTACACTTTTACTATGTTGTTGATTAAGTTTGTCCAATCCTTTTTTTGTTTCAATCTGAATCTTTGTAATTCCTTCATCACTTGCATCTTTCACTTTAACAACGCAATCTTCTAAATTATCTAATTGTTCTTGTATTTCAGTGGCTCGTGCATTAATTTGTCTTTTTAATTCATCAAACATACGGATATATTTAATTTTAGTTGCACCATTAATTTTATTTATTATTGCGTCACCCACTTCGAATTCAAATTCAGTTAAAACTGCAGTTGATGATTTATCGCTATCTACCTGATTTTGATGGTTAATCGAAATATATATTTGACCTATAACAGTTGTATTCGTTGAAGCTTGTAAGAATTCAATAGGTATAGTTACTTCAATAACACCATTTAAAGGGTCAATAAAACGCACATTTTCTACTACTTGATTAGAACCGTTAGAGGACTCAAGATATATGTACGTTTCAGTGTTTTCTTCACTAATTAATAAAGGCTTTTTGTTTTTAGTCACATAAAACCTTAAAACAGCAGTTTTATCATCTAAATTATAAAAACCGATACCTTCATCAGATATCGGTTTTAAGTAAGGCTCGTTTTTAACTTCAATTTTACCAATCTTTTTTAATTCCATTATTTATCCTCTCCATTTATAACGTTTCTTAAATCATCATCGTATATAGTATTAGGGTAAATTTGTGTGAACGTATCTTCTTTAAGATTACCGTATTCTCCAGATTTTAATATCTGAATAGAATTAGCAGAATGCGTAGGAGTGAACTTCGCAAATAATTTAATTTGTTTGATTGTTACAATACCAGCACCTTTTTTCTTAACATCTAATACTGGCATTACTGTATCAGTACGTTTTGTACCTGGTTCAGTAATCGTCGACATTTGAACTCCAGCAGCAGCGTAAATAGGGAAAGTTGTATTTCCTTTGTTGAGTCTATGTTCAATTGAAAATAGATTACGTTTTCTACTTTTATTAAACCCAAAGAATGGATGATAATTCTGAACAATATTAGGACTAATCCCGACTGTGACATCTCTATCAACGTTTATAGTCACATATCCATAGAGCTCTACAAATCCATTCGCTAAAACTTTGAAACGCTGCTGACTCATCATTATACGTTGCCATTCATTCCTTTCTGCACGTAGGGTAATGACTTCAGACGTTTTATTGTTAAATCTATCATCATATACCATCACTTTAATGAAAGGATCTAATGATGTTTGACCATTTTGATAAGATTCAAATTGTGCCATTCTGAAAATTACATTACCAACCCAGCGTACTGAACGTCTCATTTCTTCGGGACTTTTCTTTTCACCGACACGTTTTTCATTTATTTCTGAAAGATATGACGTTGTTTTATTTCGGATTCCTACCCAATTACTAAAAGATGATAATGTACTGGAACCCCAAACAACGAGATCTCCCTTACTTTTTAAATTGTTAATAAGATGAGTCATATTATTATTTTTTTGATTAGCCCAACGCGGATAAAATAAACAGTAATCATTATTTACTGAAATAATATCATGCAAATCTAAGTGAGCAGTTAAATTATCTATACGTTGAACTAAGCTACGCATATTTTGTGATTCTTTTTCAGAAAAAGGACTTTTACCTTTGAAGTTAGATTTATCAGGATCTGTCCCTTTACCTGCCTTCCAGTTATAATCAAAATTTCTGTTTAAATCTACATTGTTCACATTCTCTCTTTTTTGATTTGCGAATCCCCACGGGTTAACCATAGGAACATAAATTAAACGTACATTTTTTCTTAAGTAAGTTAGTTGAGGATACTTTTCCCACTGATTGACCAATAGGTTGAGTATATGGCACATATCAAAAAATCCAGTAGTTTCATTACCGTGTATACATGAAGTAATAAGTAGCGTTTTATTGTAATTTTGTGGTTCAAACGTAAATTTGTACACATTATATTTTCCTGATGTATCTTCTCCTATAACTTCTTTTGTAACGTATTGATTATCAACTAAAGGGTTTAAAAATGCTTCAATATGGGCTTCTGGTTCCCAATTATTTGGTGTCCCATTTTCTCCTAATCTATTTCCTGATATATATGGAGGATTCCAAATAAAGTCAACTGCACCATTAGAATGTATTTCTTTATCTAATTTTCTGTTAATTCCTAAAAAGTCATGAAGCAGTCTTTCTTGCAACAAAGGATGTACGGTACCATCTATTGATACTCTGGCTTGTTTTGTTTCAGCTATACCGTCTCCATTTGCTCCTAAAACAAGCCCATTAATATTACCGTTAAGATAATCCAAAAATGCAGAAACGTTTGTATTTCTATAATCAACCTGCATGGCTTGATGTGCATGAAGGTTAGTTTCTGTGTGTGCGCGATGCTGATGATCTAATTCATTATAATAATTAAGTATTGTTCTAAAATTATTTATCATCTTGGTTCTAAATGTGTGTCCTATTTGAATAGGAAAGTCTAAAGTTAATAACATTTTATGAACCTCCTTTTATTCCTTCTCTAAATGAGATATTCTCTTTTTAAGTTCTTCATTTTCTTTTTCCAAAATTTCTATTTTATCTAAGTAAACACCTAAACCGATGACTGCCTCTATGTGCGTGACTGGAAAATATTCTTCTCCATCTCTATCTTGTAGATATCTTATCGATACTTCTTTACTCATCAATCAATACACTTCCTACTGTTTCGTTATATTCCTCTAACACATTTAAAGAATAGTCACTAGTTTTGAATCCTTTTTTCATAAGATTATTAACCTTTCTTAACCTACGATTGAACTGTGATTGCATTTGTATAATATCTTTCTGAGCATTACTGAATTCCACTTCAATAGGCTGCGAAACAAGGGGGTGATATTCAGTAAGTTTGACAACTTTTAAATCAGTATTAAATCCGATAGGTTTGTGAATAAATCGAATAGTATTATTTTCATGAATACTTTCTAATCCTAAATAATTCGTTGCTACTTCGATTGTTGGAATATCATCAAGCGTTTCTTTTAATTTCTTCTTTAACTCTGATTGATTTGTAATATTATCATCATATATTGTAGGGGCTTCTGATTTACCATATTGCTTATAATATGGAGACTTATATTCAGCATATACATGATAAATATCTTTGCCTTTAAGAACTGCAGTTAGATTTAAAACACTACTTTTACTCGTACCAACATACATGACTGGATTAGACTTCTTATAATCAATACCAGGTTTTTTCGATTTAAAAACGCCTCTAAAAGAATGTTTACCTTTTGATAATCCTTTAGCTAAAATAACTTTTTGCGTCGAAGCATGAGCGCTGTAAC
>NZ_JBIAIV010000058.1:0-40460 GCF_042871645.1 Streptomyces sp. NPDC005774
GGCGAGCGTGCTGTGGGCCCTGCTGCGTGACGGACGGGTCTTCACCTCCGCCCCACCGGTCACCCAGACGGCTTGACTTCGTCATTGAGACTCCTAGGGTGGGGAACCGCTCTCCCCCCCTCGGGGACGCGGCCCGCCCGCCGCAGGTCACGGACTTGAGCGGGACCCGCGGCCCGGTCACCGACCTGCGGTCCGGTCAAAGCAGAAGCAGTACCGCCACACCCCACAGCACCGACAGGGCCACCAGCGGCGGCCCGACCGGCACGCCCTGCCGCCCCGTCGGCGCCTCCTCCAGCGGCCGCAGCTCCGGGCGGAGCAGCAGCGCCTGCAACTCCTCGACGGCGCGCCCCACATGCGGCTCGCGGCCCAGGCGGCGCTCCAGCCACGCCCAGCCGGTGGGGGAGAGCTCGACGGGGGAGTCCTTGGCCCGGCCGACGCGGATGCCGTCATCGGAGTGCCGCACGGACGTGATCACGTTCCACGGGACCCGCCGCACGCGCCACGCCCCGGTCACCCACAGCCCGTCACGGTCGGCGGTGATCCGCCAGGTGAGCGCCGTTGCCACGGCCGTCACCAGCCACGGCAGACCCACGGCCAGCCACAGCCAGGTCCATGACGGCCCCTCGTCGAGCATGACCCAGATGCCGCCGCCCTGCATCAGCAGCAGGCTGAGGCCCACCGCACGCGACAAGCCGTGCGCCGTCCACACTCGCGGGCCCGCCGTGGGCGTCATGCCGGCGGCGATCTCGTCGACGGACCGCCGCGGGTTCATCCGCTGACGGCGCCGCGTCCCGCGCTCCACCAACCGCGGGACGGCCGGCTTCACCGCGGTGACGCTGCACTCCACCGCCACCTCGGGGTCGTCCGCGTCGTCGCGCGCGACGAAGGCGACTTCGGCGCCGAGGTAGGGGACGCCGTACAGGACGGCCTCCCGCAGCGGCGGGGGAGGGTCCTCGCCCCGAAGAACCTCCGTGACCTTGCCGAGTTCGACGACGGCTGCGGGGCCGTCGTCCGCGTCAAGGCTGTCCTCGTCCCCGTCCCCGTCCTCGTCCTCGTCCTCGAAGGCGTACAGCGAGTGGAAGTGCAGGATCGGCCGGAGGCCCTCCGGGTCGTCGGCCGCGAACACCCAGGTGCGGACGTCGTCGTCGTGACCCTCGCGCACCAGCACGTGCAGCACCGGCAGCGGCCCGCGCCGCAGCCGCTGCGAACGGGTCCGCCCGTCCACGCCGTTCGCGAGGAACGCCAGCCCCGCGACGGAGCCGACCAGCACCAGCAGCTCCCAGCCGAAGGCGTCGTACGGCTCCGCGACCAGCGCCGCCCAGTCGCCGTCCACGACGATGTCGACCCGGCTGTCCACGGGGAAGTCCTCGGGGAAGGCCGTCTCGAAGCGGTAGGTACGCCCGTCGGCCTCCACCTTGAGGATGCCGATGCCGTCGTCGTCCTCTTTCAGGGCCGTGACCCGTCCGGACAGCTCTGTGGCGCCCGCGGCCCGCTCCTCGTACGCGTCGACGACCTGCTGGACCTGCCAGTAGCCGAACCCGGCGACGGCCAGCAGCAGCGCGGCCAGGCCGAAGGAGAGCCGGCCCCGGCGGAACGTCCGCGCGGCGGCGGGCAGCGGCTGTGCGACCGGCCCGGCCGCCTCCAGGGCCAGCGCCCGCTGCCGCACGGCGACGGCCAGCCGGTGGACGAGCCCGGCGGCGGTGAACCCGGCGGCCACGAGGAACGCGAGCGCGGACGGTTCGCTGAACGCCGCCGTGAAGCCGCCGTCCACGGCGAACCCCGCCAGCACGGCCCCGAGCCCCGCGAGCGCGAGCCGCGGCTGCCGCCACACCCAGTACAGGGTCAGCACCAGCACGACGGCCATCCCGAGGCCCAGCCAGTCGGTGCCGCACGGGTCGGCGGACGTACAGGGGACGACGGGAGCCGCCACCATGTCCCAGATCAGCGAGGCGACCAACGCCAGCAGCGCCCACAGAGGGTGTGCCCACCGGGCGGGCACGGCGGCGAGCCAGCGCCGGGCGTCGGGAGTCCGCCAGTCGGCGGTGCCGGGCGGTATGTGTTCGGCGGGCAACGGCACGGGAAGTCTGGTCACTTGCGCATTATGACTACGCGCGATGTCCGGACGATCAGGGCCTGTCCGGCGGCTCATGCGACCGTCTCGGGTTTGCGTCGTCGCCATGCGCATGGGGCGGGGAGATCTTGGTTGCACAGCCGAATTAAACGAGTTGTTCAAAATAATTGGTTGACATGCAACTGTTGGCGCCGCAGCTTTGTCCCATGCCGCCGACTCCCGAACAGCATCCCGCCCCCGACTCCAACTCCGCCCCCGACCCCTTCACGCCTCCGCGTCCGGAGCAGGCGCGGGCGCGGCGTGTCCACGCCTCCCTGTTCCGTATCGCCGAGCGGCACGCGGCCACCGACGAGCAGCGCCGCCGGCAGGTCCACCCCGCGGTCCTCGGCCCGCACGAGGCCGTCCGGCTGGTGGCGTTCCTGCTCAGCGGGGCCGCGCAGCGCGAGGGCGGCGAACCGGAGGTGGACCGGGACGACATCACCGCCGCGTTGAGTCTCGTCCCGCTGGTGCGCGGAGAGATGGACGAACTGGAGACCGGGCTCCTCCGGATGGCCCGCGGCCGCGGCATGACCTGGCAGGACATCGCCTTCGGCCTCGGCCTCGGCACCCCGCAGGCCGCCAGACAACGCTACGAACGCCTGTCCGACCGCACGGCGACCGTCGAGGAGGGCCCGGAGTAGGAGGGTCCGCCGTTCACCCCGGGGAGCCGGTCTCCCGGGTCCGCGGCCCGCACTTCGAGGAGTTCGATCGGGCGGTCGTCGTGGACTCAGCACCACTCCGATTCCGCGTGATCCCCGATGATCCCCACGTCGAGAACGCCCTTCTCCGGGCCCTCCACCGTGAGGTACGCGGTCGTCCCGTCCACCGCCTTGGTGAAACAGCCGGGCACGGGCTCACCGTCGGCCGTGGTGCGAGGTCGCCAACTGTCGGCCTGAGCGGCCTCCCGGTAGTGCCGCAAGGCCGTCTTCGGCGAACCGGCGTACTGGTGCTGCGTCCCCACGGTCACGAAGCGATCGTCGTCGTCGCACTCCTGGTAGCGGCTCGCCCGGTCGGCCCCTTCCGGCGCTGTACCCAGGACCGGCTCGCCGGCCATCGCTGCGGCGAGCCGGTCCTCTTCCTCACCACACCCGTAGGCGGTCAGGAAGTACACCGCAGGCAGCCCCACCAGCAGCAGTCCTGCAACGGCCACGACGGCAGTTGCAAGGGTTCCCGCCCCAATTCTCTTCATGACGACGGACGTTAGCGCATCCACCGCGAAGGCCTACCGCGCCATTCCCCCTGCCGTCGGGGGCTCCAGGCCGACCTGCCCGGAGCCCTCGACGGCAGTACGCGAAGGCCTTCAGGCGGCCGGGCGTGCTTCCCGCGGCCGCAGCGTGCGGGCTAGCCGGCCGAGCAGTACGGCGTTGAACAGTCCGGACAGGGCCGCACCGGCGGAGAAGAGCAACGGGCTCAGCCAGACGAGGGAGGAGGCCCACTCGGCGGGGGACGCCACCATGAGGGCGACGATGCTGAGCGGCGCCGTGGTCATGAGCGGCCAGATCCCGGCGAACCCCGGGTCCGGCAGCAGGTACGCGGCGACAAGGAAGAACCCCAGCGACGCCGCGACCACGGCGAGATACCCACGCGCGAGCCAGTTGTCCACCGCGGGCGCCAGCAGGGCCCGAGTCCTGTGTGAACGAGGGCTCGCGGGACGTGCCGTGTCCGTCGCTCCTCGTTCCGAGGAGCCCGGAACACGGGGGAGAGGCGCACGGGAGCCGGGCGAGACGGCATTCACGGATCTCGTGAGGAGGGCGCCGAGTACGGCGGCGTTCACGAAGGCGCACAGAAGGAGCCATGCGATCCAGAAACCGATGGCCGACACCTCGACCACCCCGCCACCGCCGGTGCCCGGACCGAAGGGCAGGACCATCGTCAGGAAGGAGAGAGGAGCCGTGAGCAGCAGAGGGCCCGGGGCGACGCCGCTCTCCGGGAAGAGGAACATGGCCACGACGGAGAGGGCGAAGACGGCCAGATAGCCCCTGGCGAGCCAGTTGCCCGTGGCGAGTGCGAGGAGCCGGTGCGGGAAGCTGCGCGGGCGGGAGTCGTTCGGCATCGCGGGTTCCTTGAGGTCGGTCCAAGAGTGTCGTTCTCAACGGTGGACCGGGAAGCCCGTGCGGGGATGAGTACACGTACTCATCCCCGCTGGGGAGTATCGGCGCCCCCTGACAGAGCGGCCTCTTCGTCCCGAAGTGACGTGTGGGCTGCTTGAATGCCCCCGTGACTGACTACGACGTGGTGCGCGTCTTCTGTGGCCCCCGGGGCGGGTACGGCAACGAACTCGGCGTCGTCCGTGAGGGTTCCTTCATGCCCGAGCGGAGCGAGCGGCAGCTGTTCGCGGAGAAGCTCGGCTTCAGCGAGACCGTGTTCGTCGACGACCCCGAGCGCGGGGTGATCGACATCTACACCCCCACCCTGCGCCTGCCCTTCGCCGGACACCCCTGCGTCGGCGCGGCCTGGCTGCTCGACGTCCCCGAGCTGGTCACGCCCGCCGGGACGGTGGGCGCCCGGCAGGACGGGGAGTTCTGCTGGATCGAGGCGCGCGCGGAGTGGGTGCCGCCGCGCACCCTGCGCCAGTACGCCACCGCCGCCGAGGTCGACGCCCTGGCCGTGCCGCCGAAGGGGGAGTGGGTCTACGCCTGGGCCTGGGAGGACGAGCCCGCCGGCCGGATCCGCGCCCGCGCCTTCCCCGGCCGCGACGACAACATCGACGAGGACGAGGCGACCGGCGCCGCCGCCCTGCTGCTCACCGACCAGTTGGGCCGCGCCCTCAATATCACCCAGGGCGCCGGCTCCCAGATCCTCACGGCTCCACAGCCGTACGGCTGGACCGAGATCGGCGGACGGGTGGTCCTGGAACGCTGACGTCAGCCCAGGTGCGTGAGGAAGGCACGCCAGGCGGCACGCCCGAACCCGATCACCGGCCCGGCCGGGTCCTTGCTGTCGCGGACAGGGGCGAGGGCGGGGACACCGTGGGCGAGTTCGAGGCAGTCACCCTGCCCACCGCTGTGGCTGCTCCTGCGCCATATCGCTGCGTCGGTGGCGAGCGTCGCGTGGTTCATGGCTTGTACTCCTTGGCGATGCGCTGGATCAGGGTGAGTGATTCCGACGGTGGCAATGCTGCCATTCTGGCGTCGTCGAACATCACTCGGTAACTGGCCACGGTCGCCTCCTGCTCCATCCAGATGTTGCCCGCCGGTGTCTCGGTGAGGACCAGATCGAGCGCGGCCATCTGAGGAAAGCTCAGCAGCACATAGGGGCCGAACATGCCTGCATGAGCACCACGCGAGTACGGGAGCACCTGGATGGTGATGTTGGGCTGCTGCGCCGTGGTCACCAAGTGTTCCAACTGCGTCCGCATCACGTCGGGGCCGCCGACCTCTTGGCGTAGAACGCCTTCTGCCAGCACTGCCCAGAAGTCGAAGCGGTTCTCGCCGCTGAGCCGTGCCTGCCGAGCGAGGCGTACCCGCACGAACTGATCGATGTCCTCAGGCGTCTGCCAGGCACGCGAAGCGACGGTCACCGCCCGCCCGTATGCCTCTGTCTGCAGTAGTCCGGGGATCAGTTGCGCTTGGTATGTACGAACACTTTCGCAGATGGCCTCCATCTCGATCTGATCGATGTAGGTGTCGCGTAGCACAGATGTGTACGGGTGCCACCAGCCTTCCCGGCGCCGCCGATTGGCCCTGCGAGCGAGGGCCGAGAGACGTTCCCGCGACTCGGGTTCGTCCACGCGGTACGCCTGCATGAGAGCGGTCAGGTCAGGCGCGCGAACGGGGACGTGACCGTTCTCGATGCGGCTGATCTTTCCCTTGGTGCAGTCGAGGGCTTCCGCCGCCTGCGCCATGGTGACGCCTGCGGCCTCGCGGAACTTCTTCAGCTCGTCACCGAGTTGGCGCCCCAACACAGTGGACGGTTTGACAGTAGGCATGGGCAACTCCCTATCAGAGGCTCACTCGGGAGGAGGGAAGCACAACTCGAAGGAGTGAAGCAGTCGACTTTGCGTCGTGCAATATTGCGCCAGTTCATATGCTGCGATTCGCTGCACGTCGAAACATCCCACGGTGGTTCTGGCGTGTCTCTGATCTCCTGCAACCGACCCCATGGGGGCGCCATGGCACACCGCTTCGGTACAGACGACATCACCTTCCGCCTCTCCCGCAGTCGCAGCAGCGTGCCCCGGGCGCGGGCGCTGCTGCATGCGGTGCTCGGGGGGTGGGGTGTCTCCCAAGAGGTGTTGGAAGACGCCGAGTTGGTGCTTTCCGAGCTGGTGACCAACGCGCTGCGCGTGCCGGTGCCGAGTGATCGGCAGATCGGGGTGCGGATCGCGCGCTCCGCTGCCGAGGGGTTACTGCGGCTGGAGGTGAGCGACGCCGGGGGCGGCCGGCCCGAGGTTCGGGAGCCCGGCGAGGACGAGACCGGCGGGCGGGGTCTGCTGCTCGTGGCGGCCCTCGCGCATCGCTGGGGTTGTGAGGAGCGCGCCGCCGGCATCGGGAAGACGGTGTTCGCGGAGCTGAAGGCCCCGGACATCGTGGCCGAGCCCCCGATGCGCGAGGTGGCGGCGGTGATGATCCGGACCGGGCAGACGGTGCGGGTGCGGGGCGAGTGGCGGACCGTGCTCGCCGTGCGGAGCGACCAGTACGCGGCCGGCGGTCCCGCCGTGGTGCTGGAACTGGACGACGGCCCGTCACTGCGGGTGCACGCGGCCGAACCGTTGACCCTACGGACGGGCGAGGGCTCCGGATAATGCGGCGCCATGCGCATGTGGCCGTGCGGAGAGGAGGTGGCAGGGTGATCACACGGATCGAGATCGACGGGTACAAGTCGTTCGACGACTTCGCCCTCGACCTGCCGCCGTTCACCGTCCTGGTGGGAGCCAACGCCTCGGGCAAGTCCAATCTGCTGGAGGCCGTGGACCTGCTGGGCCAGTTGATCCGGGAACCGACGAGTCAGACGATCGTCGACCACGCCCGCCGGGGAGGACCGAAAGAACTGTTCCGGCGTGGTCCGGACGGTGTCCCGGCCGGAGCCATGCGGATCGCGGCCCATGTGCTCGTGCACGGCTACGCCGGGTACTGCCACCTCAGGGTGGAAGCGCGGGTGACGTACGCGGACCCGCCGGATCCCCTGCGTGTCGACACCGAAGTCCTGAACGTCCACGATCACTACGCGGGTGACGCGGACTGGATCCCGCCCTCACCGAACCTGAGCCCTGGCGGAACCGGTCAGTTGCACTGCACGGAGGTTCCCGTGCAGGACGCCGCAGACCGCACAGAGCTGGCCGAGACCTCCGGGAACTGGCGGATCCTCGAACCCTCACCCAAGGCGATGCGCATCGTCTCCTCCACCTACGACACCGCGCCTCTCGCGGAGGACGGAAAGAATCTCGGTGCCGTTCTAGGGCGGATCGCCCGGGACCCCGAAGCCTGGTACGGCTTCCGTGCCGACGCCGTGGCGCTGCTCCCCGACCTCGTGGACATCACGGTGGCGGCCAACGCCGAGTGGGGCCAGTGGGACGTCTGGCTTCAGCACCGGCACGAGCACCGAGTGCCTCCTGGCGCGGCTTCGGCGGGCACCCTGCGCATTCTGGCTCTGCTCGCCGCCGCTCACGACCCCGCGTACGAAGGGCTCCTTCTGATCGAGGAACCCGAGAACGGTCTCCATCCCACCCGGGTTCCGCAACTGCTGTCCCGGCTGAAGGCCAGGACCAGCGATCCCTCGACGCTCACCTCCGGTGACGGAAGGCAGATCGTGATCACCACGTACTCACCGGTCGCGCTCGCCGCCGCTCTGGAGGACGCCCCGGACTCGGTGGTGTTCCTGGACACGGTCACCCGGTTCGGTGACGGACTCCCGCCGCGCCGGCTGACCAGGGCGCGGAAGGTGGCCGACAGCGGCGAGCGCGGGACGTTCGTCACTCCTCTCGAGGTACGGAAGTACCTCGACCCCACAGGGCGGTACGCGCGTGGGGCGTAGGTATCTCAGCCTTGCTCTCCTGACCGAGGGAGCGAGTGACCAGTGGTTCCTTGTTCCGCTCATCGACCGGCAGATCACCGAATTCGCCCTTGAAGCGCCCGTCGGCTTCGATTACTCGGGAGTGGACGTCGGAGAGTGTTTCACCGTGGCGCACCGAGACTTTGTGGTGCGTCAAGTGACCGACCTGCTCTGCTACTACGACATCGTGATGATTCACCACGACCACAATGAGCGGAGCAAGGTGGATGCCCTCCGTGACCGCTTCCCCGACGACGCGCACCGGATCGTGGCCCTGGTGCCCGTACGGGAGACCGAGGCGTGGATGCCGGCGGACCCCGCAGCGCTGAAAGAAGCGGCACCCATGCGTGACGCCGCGTGGGAGGTGTCGCCCGACGTGGAGAAGGCCGCCGACCCGAAGGCCGTGCTGAAGGTGGCTCTCGGCGGCCGACGCGACGCGGAGCGGGACTTCGGGCGGCTGGGGCAGACGGTCGCGCTCGATACCCTGTGCAAAGTTCCCGCGTACCGGACCTGGACCGCTGAGCTGCGCAGGGCCATGGAGCGATTGCGCTTCCTGTAACTCCAGCAGGGGTCATGCCGAAGGCGAAGGGAAGCGCGCCTGATGACCGGCCGCGCCGCCATATACAGGCGGCGCGGCCATCTCCGGTGGAGCAGTCGAGGCGCACGAGACATGCGCTCAGCCCATCTCCTCCAGGGTCCTGCCCTTGGTCTCCGGCACCCACTTGATGATGAACGGGACCGCCAGGGTGGCGAAGATCGCGTAGATCACGTATGCCCCGGACAGGTTCCACTCCGCCATGGTCGGGAACGTCGCGGTGACCAGCCAGTTGGCGATCCACTGCGCGCAGGCGGCGACGCCGAGCGCGGCCGCGCGGATACGGCTGGGGAACATCTCGCCGAGCAGCACCCAGACCGCCACGCCCAGCGACATGGCGAAGAAGAGGACGAAGGTGTGGGCGGCGATCAGCGCGACGGCGGCCTGGGTGTCGGGCAGCGAGATGTCGGCGCCCGTTCCGGTCTTGTGGGAGAAGGCCCAGGCGACGGCTGCGAGGGAGACCGCCATGCCGGCGGAACCGGTCACGGCCAGCGGCTTGCGGCCGACCCGGTCGATGAGCACCATCGCGATCACTGTGCCGACGATGTTGATGACCGACGTGGTGAACGAGTAGAAGAACGAGCTCGACGGGTCGATGCCCACCGACTGCCACAGCGAGGAGCTGTAGTAGAAGATCACGTTGATGCCGACGAACTGCTGGAAGACCGACAGTCCGATGCCGACCCAGACGATCGGCAGCAGGCCGAAGCGGCCGCGGAGGTCCCTGAACCGCGGTGCGTCGTCGCTGCGCATGGCCAGTTCGATCTCGGCCACCCGGGCATCGAGATCGCCCTGCTCCCCTTCGAGCCGGCGCAGCACGTCCTTGGCCTCGCCGGTCCTCCCGACCGAGATCAGGTAGCGCGGCGACTCCGGGATGCGCAGCGCCAGCACGCCGTAGACCACGGCGGGAACGGCCGCGATGCCGAGCATGACCTGCCACGCCTCCAGGCCGAGCAGGCTGCCGCGCTGATCCCCGTCCGCGAGGGTGAGCACCATCCAGTTGACCAGCTGGGAGACCGCGATGCCCAGCACGACGGCGGCCTGCTGGAAGGAGACGAGCCGGCCGCGGTACTCGGTGGGCGCGACCTCGGCGATGTACGTCGGGCCGATCACGGAGGCCATGCCGATGGCCGCGCCGCCCACGATGCGCCAGAAGGACAGGTCCCACGCAGTGAACGGAAGCATCGAGCCGATACTGCTGGCCAGGAAGAGCAGGGCGGCCAGCCGCATCACCCGGAGGCGGCCGACGCGGTCGGCGAGCCGTCCCGCGAGCATGGCGCCGCCGGCCGCGCCGAGCAGGGCGATGGCGATGACGGCGCCGAGCGTGGCGGCGCCGACGTCGAACCGTCCCCTGATGCCCTCGACGGCGCCGTTGATCACGGCGCTGTCGTAGCCGAAGAGGAAGCCGCCCATGGCGGCGGACGCCGCGATGAAGACGACGTGACGCAGCCGGTCCGGCCGGGCCGAGAGGCCTCCGGCGGCAGGCTGCTGTGCTGTGCTGGTCACCTGCGAACTCCTGTGATGTGTGTCGTTGCCGTCTGCCTCGGGCAGGGAGCAAGGACAGCGGGCGCCGAGGCAGGTGTACGCACACTGCGGAGGGCGGCGCCCGGTGAGGAAGAAGAGGGGGAGGGAGAGCCTGGTGCCCGGCTTTCGGGCAGGCTCTGCGGGACGCTGCCCGAGTCGGGGCGAGCAGGGCGAGCCGGTTCGGCGGGTTCCCGTTTCGGCTCGTGGGTAAGCCGGTCGGCTGGTCGACCGCGGGTGTGTGGTCGTGCCCGTGCCGTTCGGCGGGTGTGTGGTCGTGCCCGCGCCATTCGGGGGAGCGGGGTTGTCCGGTGGCTGCGTGAAGTTCTTCCACGCTGCCGTGAACGGACCGGCGCGGAGGTGGCACGCGGGCCGCGACGGCCGCCCCGGGGAGGGCACCCGGCCCCGGAGCCGTCCGGGTAAGGACTGCGCTGCAGGGCGCCGGGTGCCCTCCCCGTCCGTGTCACGCCGGAGCACGGCGGGTCATGCCGGGGCGCGGCGGCCGAGAGGTCTCGGCGCCGCCCGGTGCACGGGGGCGGGTCCGTCAGTCGTCGAGGCCCAGGCCGCGTCGGCCCGTCTCGTTCAGCCGGTCGACGTCGAAGCGGTCGGCCCAGGTGCGCTCGTAGTGCTCCTCGGGGAAGTCACTGGGGCTGGAGCCGGCCAGGAATGCCTCGCGGACCTTCGCCGAGTACTCCTCGTTGCGGGGGCACCAGGGAGCGGCGGGGATGTACATGACGTTGCCCCAGCCCTTCTGGTCGGTGATCGGCGCGACGCTGTGGATCATGTCGCAGTGCCACCAGACGGAGTCGCCCGCCCTGACGTCGGGGATGCCGGTGAGGGCTTCCATGAGGAGCGGGTGCCACTTCTCGTCGGCGGGGAAGACCTGATTGGTGGTCACGCCGCACATGTCGTCGTCCGCGACGTCCGAGAGCAGCGGCCGCAGCATGAGGTACGCCATGGCCTCGGGGATCGGGACGGTGTGCAGGACGCCCTGGTCGTGGTTCATGTCCGACAGGGCGGTCCAGCCCTGGAAGGTGCGGAACGCCGAGCACATGGTGGAGCCGGGGTACTGGGGTCCGGCCGTGCGGTGCGCGGCGTCCCAGGGGTCGTACTCCTCGACGCTGCCGTCGAACAGGTGGCGGAACGCCTGTTGGTAGGCCTGCGTCAGCCACAGGTCGAGGGTGCCGGGGTCGAGGTGGGTGCCGAGCCCGCCCGAGTCGGCGCCCGGGGGACGGCGGCGGATGCGGTCGGGGTACAGCGCGTCGCGGTCCGGGTCGAACCACTGCACGCCCTCGGACTCGTGCTTCCACAGGGAGTTCAGGAAGGACTGGACGTCGGCCATCCGGTCGCTCTGGCGGGCCTCCATCTGGGCCTGCGACCAGTAGATGGGGTAGATCTCCGGCTTGGAGCCGACGCTGCCGAAGAAGTCGTCGCCGGGGCCCCGGTAGTTCTCGAAGAACTCGTTGCGCTCCACGTAGTCCACGATCGAGGCGTCCCAGGCGAGGGCCTGGTCGCGTTCGAAGTGGCCGCGGACGATGAGGCAGCCGCGGCGGCGGAGCTTGTCGAGCTGTTCCGGGGTGACGGTGCCGTTCGCGATGTCCGCGTAGTCGATGACCGGCCACACGCTCTCGCCGCGCTCCTTGTCCGCCTGGATCTCGGCCAGGCGGGCGCGGACGCGTTCCTCGACGACGGCGAAGACCTCCTCGACGGTGCGTCCGGAGGACTCGATACGGGCGCGCAGCGCGGGCTTGATCTCGCGGATGGCGGCGGCGAGGTCGTCGGGGACGGTCTCCCAGTGCGGCAGGGCGGGGAGAGCGGGGAGGGCGGCCTGCTGGGTACCGGTTGCGAGCGTCATTGCTCGGGCTCCTTTGGTCAGGACTCCTTACTAGATAGTCAACGTAGCCGCGCGCCCACATTTGGGCAAGAGTCCTGACTAAAATCCTCGGCATGTCACTGGCCAAGCCGTCACTCGAAATGCTGCGCACGCTGACCGACGAGAACGTGCTGCGCGCACTGATGGAGGAAGGGCGCCTGACCCGCGCGGAGATCGCCGCCCGGACCGGGATCTCCAAACCGACGGTCTCCGACAGCGTGCGGCGGCTGAGCGAGGCGGGCCTGCTCGCCGACACGGGCGAACGCACCACCGGCCGCGGCCGGGTCGGCACCTACTACTCGCTGGCCGCGGACACCGGGGCGGCGCTGGTGGCGGGCATCAGCCCCGACGGCGTCGTCGCGGAGACGGTCGACGCCTTCGGCGCCGTCACCGCCCGTGCCGAAGTCGGCCTGGGCCGCGCCCCGGGCCCGGGGGGGGCCCCCCCCGCCCCGGCCCGCCCCGGGGGGCGGCGGCCGCCCCCCCGGGGGCGGCGGCCCGGGGGGGGGCCGGGGGGGCCGGGCCCGCCCCGGGGGCGCCCCCCCCCACCCCCGCCGGCGGCGGCGCGGAGCCGGCCCCCGCCTGCGGCGCCGCCCCCGCCCCCCCCCCGGGGGGCGGGGCCCCCCCCCCGGGCCCGCCCCCCCCCCCCCGGGGGGGGCCCCCCGGGGGCCCCCGCGTCCGGCCCCGGGTGCACGGCCGACTGCGTACGGCCGTGATCAGCGCGGCCGATCCGGTCGACCGCGCCACCGGACGCCTGGTGCATCTGCCGGACGCCCCTTTCCTGGTCGGGGACCTGGACCCGGCCGCGGTGCTGGCCGGCCCGGTGGAAGGGGCGGTGCTGGTCGACAACGACATCAACTGGGCCGCCCGCGCCGAGCGCGCCACCGGATGTGCCCTCGGCGTCGACGACTTCGTCTATGTCCATCTCGGCGAGGGACTGGGATGCGCGGTGGTCACCGATACGGAAGTCCGCCGCGGACACCATGGGCTGGCCGGCGAGATCGCCCACCTCTACACCGCGGGGCCCCGGGGCAGGGCGATGCCCTTCATCGAGGTCTTCGCCGAACTCGGCCTGCGCCGGGCCGAGTCCACCGCCATCGACGTCGACGCCCTGCGCGCGGCCGCCCTCGGCGACAGCGCGACGGCGCGGCGGACCCGCGGCACGCTGGCCCGCGCGGTGGGTGGAGTGCTGGCGGCGGCGGTCGCCCTGGCGGACCCCCGACTGATCGTCCTCGGCGGCCTCTGGGGCGCCGAGCCGGGCATCGCCGAGGTCATCCGCGAGCACTTCGCGGAGCTGCCCCGCAGCGTGCCGGTCGCGGCGGCCCAGGTCACCGAACCCGAACTCGCCGGGGCCCGCGCCCGCGCCGTGGAGGAACTGCGAACCACCATCATCACCACACCACGTCCGGAATCATCCGACTGACCCGAAATATTCGGACAGGTGGCGCCCATACGCGACGCCGGTAGGGGGCAGAGTCGTGGGTTTCTTCAAACGCGCCGGCTGTCGTCTGCTTTCCTCCGGTGGACGGCCGGGGCCCTGCCGAGGCCGTCGTTCGCGTCGCGGGGCAGGCCGATGGCGAGGAGCGCGACGTCGTCGTCGAGGTGCCCTGCGGTGTACCGGTACAGGTCGGCGAGCAGGGCGTCCAGCATGTGGTCCGGGTCCGGTGGGAGGGGTCGGGACAGCTGCGGGACGGGATCGTAGAAGACCCCGCGGTGGTCGCGGGCCTCGACGACGCCATCGGTGAACAGCACCAGGACCGCCCCCTCGGGCAGGACGTACTGGTCGACATGGATGTCCGGGAGGACGTTCGGGATGCCGAGGTCGGCCAGACCCAGCGGCAGTGAAGGCATGCCCGGCTCCAGCGGGCGGGTCCGGCCGCGGTGGACCAGCAACGGCGCCGGGTGTCCCCGATTGGCCATGCGCAGGGTGGAGCCGTCGGCGGACAACTCGGCGATGACGGCGGTGGCGAACATCTCGAGTCCTGTCCCGCCCTCGGCGGCGTTGGCCTCCTGTAGCCGATCCTCCAGCCAGCAGACCACGCCGTGCAGGTCCGGAGCGCGAAGGGCGGCCTCGTGGAAGGTGCCCAGCAGCGCGTTGACGGTTTGGACCGCGCCCAGGCCTTTGCCCCGGACATCGGCGATCATCAGCCGGATGCCATGGGGAGTCGGGTGGATCGCGTACAGGTCGCCCCCGATGGCGGCTTCCCGCGCGGCGGCCTCGTACCGGACGGCCACGGCCAGCGGCCCGATCCGTCCGGGCGGGGAGGGAAGCACCGCGCGCTGGACGGCCTCGGCGACCTCGCGGGCGTTCTTCAGCTGCCGCCGCTCACGGGCCAGCAGCCGGTTGACGACCGCGGCCAGGAGGGTCAGGGTGACGAAGGTGGAGAGCGGGACGACATCGTCGACGCCGAACGGCAGCCTGCCTCTCACCAGCGGCAGGAGTAGCGCGGCAAGGAACGCCGCCCCGCCGGTGGCGATCGTCCCGGCCAGGGAGAACCAGGGCGCGACCAGCACGGGGGCGGCCGCCAGCAGGGGGAACACCCTCATACCTCGTGGGCTGAGGAGGTCGAGGACGAACACGCCGAGGATCAGCGCGGCGGGCAGCCATCGAAGCCACTGCCTTTCGCGGGGCGGTAACGCCCGGGTGGGGCCCATTCTCCTGCGCTCCGGGGGTGTTCCTGGACAGAATCCGGGTTTCAGTCTCTGCCGCATCCCCGACCACGGCGACCGGAGCACCACGTGCGATGTGTCGGTGGAGTGGTCGGCAGTCGCTGGTGGCTGCTTTCCGCCGTTTTTTCGCTGGTCCCGGTAGGCGCGAGTGACTGTCCGTTGGTGACATGAGGGGGGCATGGGCCCCGGGGCTCACTGTCACGGCGCCGTATGTCCCGAAGCGGTTCACTGACGCGAGGTCGAGACATCACGGCCGTGCCCGGCGCGCCCGGTGGTGAACGCCTCCCGGCCGGCGCGGGAGGTGGACTTCGGGCGGCGAGATCGGCGCAGGAGCACCGCGCGTCGCTCTTCGGGCATCGGACCGGGCCGACCGGCCGAGCAACCCGCCGAGCGCTCACGGGCCGGGGTGCGTAACGGCGGCGGTCACCTACCGGCCGACAGTGCGAGCCCCCGGGCCTCGCAGGCCCGGGGCCGGAGGGGCGGGGGGCCGGGAGCGGTCGGAGGTCGTCAGTCGGCATCCTCCCGCTCGGAGGGCCGCCCGGTACTGCGATCCACCGACCCCCACCACTGTGATCGCAGCACTGACCCCGGAGGGAATGTCACGCCGACAGCGGGAACTCCTCGCCCAGGGCGCGGAAGACGTCGGTGTTCAGGGCGAAGGCCCGCTTGCACTCGGTGATGACGCGCTGCTTCTCCAGGTCGTCCGCCTGGATGTCGTCGAGCAGTTCGCGGTACTCGCGCTTGAAGGCGGCCGGGTTGGATATCCCCTCGAAGACGTAGAAGCGAACGCCGTCGCCCTTCTTCGGGAAGCCCCAGGTGCGCTCCGCCTTGTCGCGGATGATCTGGCCGCCGGAGAGGTCACCGAGGTAGCGGGTGTAGTGGTGGGCGATGTAGCCCGCGGGCCATGCGCTCGCGCAGTGCGCGACCCGCTCCGCGTACGCCTGTGTGGCGGGCAGTGCCGTCAGCGTCGCGCGCCACTCGAGGCCCCGCAGATGGGCCAGGTCCTGCTCCAGGGAGGGCAGGCGCAGCAGCTCCGGGAGGATGAAGGGGCCGGCCACCGGGTCCGATGCCAGCCGCGCCGCACTGGACTCCAGCGCCTCGTACACGAACCACAGCTGCTCGGTGTAGCGCGCGTACGCGTCCATGCCCAGGTGTCCGCCGAGCAGGTCACTCATGAACGTCGAGGTCTCCGCCTCCACGTGCTGCTCGTGGGAGGCGGTGCGGATGAGGGTCGAGAAGGAGTCCATGAGTCCAGATCTTCTATGGTTAGGCTTACCTAAGTCAAGAGGTTGCCGACAGTTCGTCGGTAACTCTTTACCCCGTTGCGGGACGACGAAAGCCCGCCCTCCGAAGAGGGCGGGCTTCGAGGTCAGGAGCCTGGGCCCTGGTTCCGGTCTCGGTTCCGGTTACGGCAGGGTCAGGATGTCCGCGCCGGTGTCCGTCACCACCAGGGTGTGCTCGAACTGGGCCGTCCGCCTGCGGTCCTTCGTCACGACCGTCCAGCCGTCGTCCCACATGTCGTACTCGTGCGTGCCCAGGGTCAGCATCGGCTCGATCGTGAACGTCATGCCCGGCTGGATGACCGTCGTCGCGTGCGGGCTGTCGTAGTGCGGGACGATCAGCCCGGAGTGGAACGAGGTGTTGATGCCGTGACCGGTGAAGTCCCGGACCACGCCGTAGCCGAAGCGCTTGGCGTACGACTCGATGACCCGGCCGATGATGTTGATCTGCCGGCCCGGCTTGACGGCCTTGATCGCCCGGTTCAGCGACTCCCGGGTCCGCTCCACCAGCAGCCGGCTCTCCTCGTCCACGTCACCCACCAGGTACGTGGCGTTGTTGTCGCCGTGCACCCCGCCGATGTACGCCGTCACGTCCAGGTTGACGATGTCGCCGTCGCGCAGCACCGTCGAGTCCGGGATGCCGTGGCAGATCACCTCGTTGACCGAGGCGCACAGCGACTTGGGGAAACCGCGGTAACCGAGCGTCGACGGGTACGCGCCGTGGTCGCACATGTACGCGTGCGCCACCCGGTCCAGCTCGTCGGTGGTCACGCCGGGCGCGATGAGCTTGGCGGCCTCCGCCATCGCGCGCGCCGCGATCCGCCCTGCGGTCCGCATCGCCTCCACGGTCTCGGGGGTCTGCACCTCCGGCCCGGTGTACGGCGTGGGAGCGGGTTTCCCGACATACTCGGGGCGGCGGATGTTTCCGGGCACGGGGCGGGTGGGAGAGAGCTCCCCTGGGATGAGCAGCGACTGGCCAGACATGGCGGCGAGTCTAATTCAGAGCCCGCGGGGCACCGTCTTCCGTGGCGAAAGGAGCCGGTCATGCCCCTGTTCAAGAAGCGGACGGTCGGAAAGCCGGGCGAGTGGTACTACTGCCTGGAACACCAGAAGGTCGAGGAGGGCCCGGACTGTCCCAACAAGGACCGCTTCGGGCCCTACGCGAGCCGCATCGAGGCCGAGCACGCCATGGCGACGGCACGTGAGCGCAACCTCCAGTGGGAGAACGACCCCAAGTGGCACGACGCCCCCGACGGCGAAGGTGACAGCGGCCGGGGCGGCGAGGGCTGAGCCCAGGTGCCGGGCGGGCCCGCTCCGGCTACCAGCGGGCCGGGGGCGGGGCCGTCAGGAGGTCGGCCAGGCGGGACATGCGGTCCCGGAAACGGCGGTGGCCCCGCGGTGACGGCAGGGCGTTCTCGCCGGCCGCCGCGCCGACCAGGTGCTGCACGGTGTCCAGGTCCAGCTCGGCGCCCGCCGGGACGGCCAGCGTCTCGTGGGCCAGGGCGGGCAACTGGCCGTCGCCGGGGCCGAGGGCCAGCAGGGTCGCGCCGGCCCGGCGGGCGTCGGACACCCGCTCCAGCAGTGGGGCCGTGGGCTCCCCGGGCGCCACCACCAGCAGCGTCTCGCCCCGCCGCGCCGCCTCCAGCCGGCCCAGCCCCACCGCCAGATGCGCGGGATCCGAGGGGTGCGCGTCGTGCCGTACGAGTGTCGGAGCCAGTTCCGGCGTGCCCGACCAGGCCGCCTCGTCCACCAGATGTGCCGCCAGGTGCCACGGCTCGTACTCCCGCGTGCCCACGAGCAGCAGCCCGCCCCCGTGCGACACCACCGACCCCCGCAGGGCCCCCGCGAACCGCCGGGTGGCCCCCAGCCACTCGGTCCCGGCGAGCACGTCCCGCAGCAGCGCTACCCGTACGGCGTCCATGAGGCCGCACCCTGCCCCAACCGGGACCCGGAGGCCGGGTGTTCGCCCCTGATTCACCCGACCGGGGGACGTGGGGCGGCGCAGTGACGGCGCTCACGTGGGCCCGCGTGAACCGCAAACGGTCATCCTGCGCCCGTAGAGTCGGGCCCATGACCTCCAGTACCCCCAGCGACAGCGCACAGCAGCCCGAGAAAACCTCCGCGCAGGCCGCCGAGGCCCCCGCCAAGGCGCCCGCCAAGGGCCCCTGGGACCTGCCCGACGTCTCCGGGCTCGTCGTCGGCGTGCTCGGCGGAACCGGGCCGCAGGGCAAGGGCCTCGCCTTCCGGCTCGCCAAGGCCGGCCAGAAGGTGATCATCGGTTCACGCGCCGCCGAACGCGCGCAGGCCGCCGCCGAGGAACTCGGCCACGGCGTCGAGGGCGCCGACAACGCCGAGACCGCCCGCCGCAGCGACATCGTGATCGTCGCCGTGCCCTGGGACGGCCACGGCAAGACGCTCGAGAGCCTGCGCGAGGAACTGGCCGGCAAGCTCGTCGTCGACTGCGTCAACCCGCTCGGCTTCGACAAGCAGGGCGCCTACGCGCTCAAGCCCGAGGAGGGCAGCGCCGCCCAGCAGGCCGCCGCCCTCCTCCCGGACTCCCGGGTCACCGCCGCCTTCCACCACCTGTCCGCGGTCCTGCTCCAGGACCCGGAGATCGACGAGATCGACACCGACGTGATGGTGCTCGGCGAGGTCCGCGCCGACGTGGAGATCGTGCAGGCCCTCGCCGGACGCATCCCCGGCATGCGCGGCATCTTCGCCGGGCGGCTGCGCAACGCCCACCAGGTGGAGTCCCTGGTCGCCAACCTGATCTCCGTCAACCGCCGCTACAAGGCACACGCCGGGCTCCGTGTGACGGACGTATGACCTCATGGGGGACACTGGTCGGCGAAGCAGTGTCCCCCGACAGGAGCCCAGCGCCATGCCCCGACTCGCTCTCTACGCCATCACCGTCTGCCTCCTCGCCCTCGCCGCGGCCGTCGTGTCCTTCGTCCAGGGCAGCTGGCTGGGCGTCGTCTGGATCCTGCTCGCGGGGCTGTCGTCCAACATGACCTGGTACTACGTGCGGCGGGGGAAGCTGGAGCGGGAGGCCGCCGAGGCGGCGCAGGGCACGGAGGCGGCGCAGGGCGACCGGTCCGTCACGGGCTGACCGGTCACGGGCCGACCGGTCACGCGCCGCGGCCGCTCGCCGGCCGGCTCCCTCACGCGGCGACCGAGCAGAACTCGCTCTCCCCCTGCCAGAAGCGGAACAGATCCAGGCCGCAGTACGTCTCCATCTCGTGGATGCCCAGGGCCGACAGGATCGAGTCGATCACTTCGAAGAACACGCCGTTCACCGCCGGCACCCACAGCAGCGCGAACACGAACAGCAGGCCGAACGGTGCGAACGGTTCCACCTGGCGCCGCAGGCTCCGCGACAGCCAGGGCTCGAGCACGCCGTAGCCGTCCAGGCCCGGCACCGGCAGGGAGTTCAGGATCGCGGCCGTCACCTGGAGCAGCGCCAGGAACGCCAGCGCGAACCGGAAGTCGGCCGGTACGCCGTCCAGCGCTCCCAGCCAGAACGGCGCCGTGCACACGAGCGCGAACAGGACGTTCGTCAGCGGGCCCGCCGCCGAGATCAGGCTGTGCCGCCAGCGCCCCCGGATCCGGTGCCGCTCGATGAACACCGCCCCGCCCGGCAGACCGATCCCACCCATGATCACGAACAGCACGGGGAGCACGATGCTGAGCAGGGCGTGGGTGTACTTCGCGGGATTCAGCGTGAGGTAGCCCTTCGCGCCGATCGAGATGTCGCCGCTGTGCAACGCGGTGCGGGCGTGCGCGTACTCGTGCAGGCACAGCGAGACGATCCAGGCGGCCGTCACGAACAGGAACACGGCGACGCCCGGTTGGTTCGCGAACCCGGTCCAGGTGGCCCATCCCGTGACCGCCGTGACGGCCAGGATGCCCAGGAACACCGGGCTGATCCTCCGGTCGCTGTGGCGGGTGGTGGCGGTGGTCATGAGGCTCCCTGGGCTGACTGTCGGACCACGGCCCGTCGGCACAAGGCCGTCGGGCGGACGGCGGGACGCGCGGTACGCGCGGGATGCCGCGCGCGGACTGCCCGACGGTACCGGGCGCACCCGGAAAACGTCTCGCGTCGGCCACCGGTTCCGGAGAGGGTGGGGACCTGAACGGGGCCGGCAGGGGAAGGACGTGAGGACGACCCGCCCACCCGCCCCCACCCTGTGACCGCCCCCGGCCCACCAGAGACAATGGACCCCGTGCGCTATCGCATCCTCGGTACCACCCAGGCACTCCGCCCCGACGGCACCGCTGTCCCGGTCGGCGGGGCACGGCTGCGTGCGCTGCTGACCGTGCTCGCGCTGCGGGCCGGCCGTACGGTGCCGGTACGTCTGCTCGTCGACGAGGTGTGGGACGGCGAACCGCCGGCCGACGCGACGGGGGCGCTGCAGGCGCTGGTGGGGCGGCTGCGCCGGGCGCTCGGCGCGGACGCGGTGGCCTCCGACGACGGTGGTTACCGCCTCACCGCCACGGCCGACGACATCGACCTGCACCGGTTCGAGCGGCTGGCCGGCGAGGGCCTGCGCGCGCTGTCCGACGGGAATCCGGCCAAGGCGGGCCTCGTCCTGGACGACGCCCTCGCCCTGTGGCGGGGCCCCGCCCTCGCCGATCTGCCCTATCGCACCGCCGAGGCGGCCCGGGCCGACGCCCGGCACCTGGACGCCCTGCGGGCCCGGCACGGCGCCGCCCTCGCCCTCGGCGAGGTCGAGCGGTCGCTGCCCGAGCTGACCGCCCTGTGCGACAGCCATCCGCTCGACGAACCCCTCCAGGTACTGCGGCTGCGCGCCCTGCGGGACGCCGGCCGCACCGCCGAGGCGCTGGCCGCCTACGAGGACGTACGCCGGCTGCTCGCCGACCGTCTCGGCTCCGACCCCGGCGCCGAACTGCGCTCCTTGTATGCGGAGTTGCTGGTACCCGAAGCGGCATCGCCGTCACGGTCCGGGAAGGCGGGGGTGCCCGGAGCGCGGAAGCCCACCGGCACCCCGCCCTCACCCCCGTCCTTGCCTTCGTCCCCGTCCCCGCCCGGCGGTCTGCGGGCCCGGCTGACCTCTTTCGTCGGCCGGGAGGCCGACCTCGAGGCCATCCGGGGCGACCTCGCCTCGGCCCGCCTGGTCACCCTGATCGGCCCCGGCGGCGCCGGGAAGACCCGGCTGTCCCAGGAGGCCGCCGAAGCCCTCCTGCGGGCGTCCGCCGCGCACCACGGCGACGGCGACGGCGACGGGGCGGCCCGGGACGGAGTCCGGGTCGCCGAACTCGCCCCGGTCGACGACCCCGCCGGTGTCCCCGAAGCGGTGGTCACCGCCGTCGGCGCCCGCGAGACCGTGTTGTACGGCGCCGGGGCCGAGGGCATGCGGGCCGCCACCGAACGCGGTGACGACCCCGTGGACCGTCTCGCCGAACACTGCGGGCGGCGGCGCATGCTGCTCGTCCTGGACAACTGTGAGCACGTCGTGGACGCCGCCGCCCGGCTGGTCGAGACGCTTCTCGAACGCTGCCCCGACCTCACCGTGCTCGCCACCAGCCGTGAACCCCTCGGTGTTCCGGGGGAGGTGCTGCGCCCGGTGGAACCGCTGCCGGAACCGGTCGCGCTGCGGCTGCTCGCCGACCGCGGGGCCGCCGCCCGCCCCGGCTTCCGCGTCGACGACGACCCGGAGGCGTGCGCGGAGATCTGCCGCCGGCTCGACGGGCTGCCCCTCGCCATCGAACTCGCCGCTGCCCGGTTGCGAATGCTGACTCCGCGTCAGATCGCCGACCGGCTCGACGACCGCTTCCGGCTGCTCACCTCCGGCAGCCGCACCGTCCGGCCCCGCCAGCAGACCCTGCGGGCCGTCGTCGACTGGTCCTGGGACCTGCTCGACGACGATGAACGGGACGTCCTGGGGCGGCTGTCCGTCTTCGCGGGCGGTTGCGGCCTCGCCGCCGCCGAGGCCGTGTGCGGGCCCGCCGTCCTGGACGCCCTCGGCTCACTCGTGGACAAATCCCTTGTGGTGGCAGCCCCTTCGGGTGACCGCGCCGGCGGCGACGAGATGCGCTACCGGCTGCTGGAGACGGTCGCCGAGTACGCCTCCGAACGGCTCGACGAGGCCGGACAGCGGACCGGCGCCGAACGCGCCCACCTCACCTACTACCGCGAACTCGCTCGCATCGCCGACCCGTTGCTGCGCGGCCCGGACCAACTGGCCGCCATCGAAAGGCTGGAGCGCGAGTACGAGAACCTGCGCACCGCGCTGCGCCACGCCATCGCCGCCCGCGACGAGCAGGAGGCGCTCTGCCTGACACTGTCGCTGAGCTGGTACTGGCAGATGCGCGACCAGCGGATCGAGGCCCGGAACTGGTGCCGTGAGGTGATGGCGCTGGGCCCGGACCCCTTCACCGAACCGGTACGCCCCGTCCCCTCCTTGTGGCAGCGCTGCATCGACGCCCCGCCGCCGATGAGCGACGAGATGCTCGCCGAAGCCCGACGCGGGGTGCACCTGTCCCACATGGCGTGCATGGACACGGAGCTGGAGGACTGGATGACCCCGCAGGCGCAGCACAGACTGCGGGTCATCGCCGCGACCTACGAGCCCGGTCAGCCGCAGACCTGCCGCCCGCCCGGCACGTTCTGGGCGTTCGCCCTGATGCTGACCGGCGAGATGAACACCCTGCGCGCGGTCGTCGACAACGCTGTCCGCACCTGTCGGCAGACACCCGGATTCGACTGGGAACTGGCCTCCAACCTGCAGATGAGAGCCAACTTCCGTGCCAACCGCAGCGACTGGGCGGGCGACGCGCTGCGCGACGCGGAAGAGGCCCTGGAGATCTACCGGCGTCTCGGCGACGCCTGGGGCGCCGCCGAGGCCCTGGCCGCGCGCGCCGAGGCACGCGAGCGCCGCGGTGAGTGCGCGCTCGCCGCCGCCGACTACGAGGCGGCGATCGAGCACGCCGAACGCCTCGGCGCCCGCGCCCAGACGGCCGTGCTCACCGCCCGGCTGGGCGGCGTACTACTGGAGGCCGGCGAGGAGGAGCGCGGCGAGCGGCTGCTGCGCGAGGTCATCGACCAGGGCGGCGGCAGGCACGAGCCTGCCCTGCCCGCCGCCCGGCTCTTCCTGTCCGGCTGGCTCGGTCTGACCGGGCGCACCGCCGAGGCCCGGGACCAACTGCGCGTGCTTCGCGAGGAGTTCCTCATCGCGCACTACGTCGTCTTCGACGCGTTCATCCTCGGTGCCGAGGGCTGGCTCGACGTCGTCGACGGCCAGGACGAACGGGCGCTGGTCGCGATCCGCGCGGCGCTCGAGCAGTCCGGCAATCCGCTGGCCCTGGCCATGGCCGCCCACATGCGTGCCGCGCATCTGACCCTGGGCGCCACGGTCCTGGCCACGGTGGACGGCGGGCGGCGCGCCCGCGACGCGGCCCGCTGTCTCGGCGCCGCCGACGCCTCGCTGCCACCCCGTCATGTCGCCGGGCGCATGGAGCGCGAGGTGCGCGACCTGGCCGAGCGGCGGACCCGGGACGCCCTCGGCGACACGGCGTACGAGACCGCGTACGCGGAGGGCGGCCACCTCTCCCCGGAGGAGGCCGCCACCCTGGTCTGACCCGTCACGCGGGGACGGGGGGACCCCACACGCGGGGACGGGGGGACCCCACACGCGGGGACGCGGGATCAGCTCTTCGTGCGGAACTTGTGGATGGCGACCGGAGCCATCACCGCCGTGATCCCCACCGACCAGGCCACCGTCAGCCACAGGTCGTCCGCGACCGGGCCGCCCACCATCAGGCCGCGCGCGGCGTCGGCCAGCGAGGACAGCGGGTTGACATCGGTGAAGGTCTGCAGCCAGCCCGGCATCGACTGGGTCGGCGCGAAGATCGACGAACCGAACTGCAGCGGCATCAGCACCAGGAAGCCCATCGCCTGCACCGACTGCGCGTTCTTCATCGCCACGCCCAATGTGATGAAGATCCACATGAGGGCCGAGCCGAACAGCACGGCCAGTCCCACGGCGGCGAACAGCCCCGGCCAGTTGGTGATGTCGAAGCCGACCAGGACACCGACGACCATGAGGATCGCGGTGGCGATCAGCATGCGCAGCACCTCGACCGCGATCTTGGCGAACAGCACCGAGCCCCGGCCGATGGGCAGCGACCGGAAGCGGTCCATGACACCCGTGTTGAAGTCCTGGTTGAAGCCGGTACCCACCCCCATGGCCATGTTCATGCCCATCATGGCCATCAGGCCGGGCACGATGTACTGCACGTACGCCTCCTGCCCGCCGCCCAGCGACTGCCCGATCGAGCCGCCGAAGACGTACACGAACAGCAGGGTGAACACGATCGGGAACAGCACGGCGTCGAACATCGACTCCGGGTCCTGCCGGATCCACAGCAGATTGCGGCGGACCAGGGCGCTGGTGTGACGCAGATGGGAACGCAGCGGAATGCGGCCGTCCGCGGCGCTCGCGCGGGAGGCCACGGCCGGCCCGCCCGCTTCGCCTGCCCTGCCCGCCCCGGTCGCCTCGGCCGCAGCGGGGTCGGCCGTCGCGGTCGTCGTAGGTGTCGTAGGTGTCGTGGGCGTCGTGGTCTTCGCGGAAGTCGCGGAGCTCATGCGGCGGCCTCCTCGTGGGTCTCGGCGGGCATGGTGTCCTGCGGGGCGCCGGCGCGATGGCCGGTGAGCGACAGGAACACCTCGTCCAGGCTGGGAAGTTCGGTACTGATGGAGGCGAGGGTCAGGCCCCGCGCGGTGACGGCGCCGACCACCGCGGTCAGCTGCTCGTCGCTGAGGATCGGAACCAGGACGGCGCCCCGCTCGGTGTCCACGGTGGTGGTGGCGAGCCCGGTGATGCCCAGCTCGTCGAGCGTGGAGGCGAGCGGGCGCAGCTGGAGCGGATCGGCCGGGCGGATCCGCAGGGTGCGGCCGCCGACCTTGGCCTTCAACTCCTCGATGCCGCCGTTCGCGATGACCTTGCCCCGGTCCACGACGGTCAGCTCGGAGGCGAGCTGCTCGGCCTCCTCCATGTACTGGGTGGTCAGCAGCACGGTCACCCCGTCCCCGACCAGCCGCTTGACCTCGACCCACACCTCGTTGCGGGTGCGCGGGTCCAGTCCCGTGGTCGGCTCGTCGAGGAACAGCACCGCGGGCCGGCCGATCATCGACGCGGCCAGGTCCAGCCGGCGCCGCATACCGCCGGAGTACGTGGCCGCCGGACGCCGGGCCGCCTCGGTGAGCGAGAACCGCTCCAGCAGCTCGTCGGCGCGGCCACGGGCCTCCTTGCGGGACAGGTCGAGCAGCCTGCCTATCAGGTACAGGTTCTCCCAGCCGGCGAGCTTCTCGTCCACGGAGGCGTACTGCCCGGTCAGCCCGATCACCCTGCGCAGCTGCCGGGGCTGGCGGAGCACGTCGTACCCGGCGACGGTGGCCTCGCCCGCGGTCGGGGCGAGCAGAGTGGAGAGAATGCGGACGAGGGTGGTCTTGCCGGCGCCGTTCGGCCCGAGAACCCCCATCACGGTGCCTTCGCGCACCTCCAGATCGACACCGTCCAGTGCCCTGGTCTCGCCGTAGTGCTTGACCAGCCCCCGTACGGTGACGGCGCTGCCCGCGCCACCGGAGTCGTTGTCGTTTCGCTTCATGCCCCGACCTTCGCACCCCCCACCGACAAACCCCCGACAGCCGTCCGACAGACGGCTGTCGGGAGGCTGCCGAGGGTTTGCCGCAGGGGCGCTGTTCCGACGTGGTCGGCACTATCAGCCCGTCCGGCGTTTGAGGACGAGGCCGTCCAGGCCGACGGGGGTCTGGGGACGCCGGCCCTCGCGGGGGGACGGCCCGCCGATGGGGGAAGTCGGCGGGCCGTCCGTGTGCGGCGTTGGCTCAGCGGCAGCGCTATCGCGCTGCTCCAGCGACTGCGATCGCTCAGTGGACGGAGTGCTCCTCCTGCGGGAACGTTCCGCCCACGACGTCCTCGGCGAACGCCTTCGCCGCGCCGCCCATGACCTCACGCAGGTTCGCGTACTGCTTCACGAACTTCGGTACCCGGCCGCCGGTCAGCCCGAGCATGTCGGTCCACACCAGCACCTGCGCGTCCGTCTGAGGCCCCGCGCCGATCCCGACGGTGGGGATGTGCAGCGTCCGGGTCACCTCGGCGGCCAGCTCGGCCGGCACCAGTTCCAGGACGACGGCGAAGGCGCCCGCGTCCTGCACGGCCTTGGCGTCCCGCAGCAGCTGCTGCGCGGCCTCCTCACCGCGCCCCTGGACGCGGTAGCCCATGGCGTTCACGGACTGCGGGGTGAGTCCGATGTGCGCCATCACCGGGATGCCGGACTCGACCAGCAGCTCGATCTGCCGGTGCGAGCGCTCGCCGCCCTCCAGCTTGACGGCGCCGACCCCGGCCTCCTTGACCAGCCGGGTCGCCGAGCGCAGCGCCTGCACCGGCCCCTCCTGGTACGAGCCGAAGGGCAGGTCGGCGACGATCAGGGCGCGGCCGGTGCCGCGGACCACGGCCGCGGACAGCATGCTCATCTCGTCGAGGGTGACGGGGACGGTCGTCTCGTACCCGAGGTGGCAGTTGCCCGCGGAGTCGCCGACGAGCATGACCGGGATGCCGGCCTCGTCGAAGACGGACGCGGTCATCGCGTCGTAGGCGGTGAGCATGGGCCACTTCTCGCCGCGTTCCTTGGCGAGGGTGATGTCGCGGACGGTGATACGGCGTGTGCCCTTGCCCCCGTACAGCGCTTTGCTGCCGTCGGAGGGGACGGACTTGCCCGTCGGGGCAGCCGAAAGCTGCGTCATGGCAACGGCTCCTAACACATCATCTCGAGGCGCCCTGACGGCGTCCCCGGATCGCCTCCATGGTGGCACCTCGCGGGAGTCGGTGCCAGAGGATGGTCTCCACCGAAAGGCGGCGCAATACCCCGGCAAGGTCTCGGCAAAGGAATTCCGATACGAGACGGTGCCGTTTCGAAACGGTTCTACGGTGGCCGTATGACTTCCCCCGCCGCCGCCCCCGACCGCCGCATACCGGAACACGTGCACCGGCGCCGCTGGGTGATCCTCGGTGTGCTGATCCTGAGCCTGCTGATCGTCGTCCTGGACAACTCGATCCTGAACGTCGCCATCAAGACGATCTCCACGCCCGCCCCCACCGGCCTGGGTGCCACACAGAGCGAGCTGGAGTGGGCGATCAACGCCTACACGCTCGTCTTCGCGGGCCTGCTGTTCACGGCGGGCCTGCTGGGCGACCGGCTCGGCCGTAAGAAAGTGCTGCTCGGGGGCCTCGCGGTGTTCGGCATGGGCTCGGCGCTCGCCGCGTTCTCCGGCTCCCCGGCGGAGCTGATCGGCTTCCGCGCGGTGATGGGTCTGGGTGCCGCCTTCGTCATGCCGGCGACTCTGGCCGTGCTGATGAACGTCTTCGAACGGGACGAGCAGCCGAAGGCCATCGGCATCTGGGCGGGTGGTGTGGGCCTCGCCATCGCCATCGGCCCGGTCACCGGCGGAGTGCTCCTGGACCACTTCTGGTGGGGCTCGGTCTTCCTCATCAACGTGCCGATCGTGCTGATCGCCCTCGCCCTGATGCTGTCGCTGGTGCCGGACTCCCGCGACCCGGACCCCGGCCGGATCGACCCCGTCGGCGTCTTCCTGTCCGTGGCCGGCCTGGTGCTGCTGGTCTACGGCATCATCAAGGGCGGCCAGCTCGCCGACTTCACCGACGCCACGGCGCTGTCGGCCATCGGCGCCGGGCTCGCCGTCCTCGTCGCGTTCGTGGTGCTCGAGAAGCGCAGCACCCATCCGTCGATCGACATGGCGTACTTCAGCAACAAGGTCTTCTCGGCCTCGATCACCGCGATCGCGCTGGTCTTCTTCGCACTGTTGGGCGTGATGTTCTTCGCCGTCTTCTACACCCAGAGCGTGCGCGGGTACTCGCCGCTGGAAACCGGTCTGCTGCTGCTGCCGCTGGCCGCCGCGCAAATGATCTTCGCGCCGCGGGCCCGGCTGCTGGTGGACCGTTTCGGCAACAGGGCGACCACCACCGGCGGCATGCTGCTGCTCGCGGCGACGCTGGCCGCGTTCGCCGTCCTGGACGCGGACACGCCGATCTGGATCCTCGAGGTGATCTTCTTCCTGATGGGTACCGCGATGGCGAACGTCATGACGCCGGTCAGCGTCGTGATCATGCAGGCGCTGCCGCGGGAGAAGGCGGGTTCGGCCTCCGCGCTCAGCAACACCTTCCGTCAGGTCGGTGGCGCCTTCGGCGTCGCCATCCTCGGCTCGGTGCTGTCCACCGCGTACCGCACGCACATCGAGGACAAGCTCGTCCTGCTGCCGCCGGGCGTACGGCACGCCGCCGGCGAGTCCATCGAGGCCACCCTGGGCGCCGCGGCCCGGCTCGGGCCACGCGGTGACGCCCTGGTCGGTCCGGCCAACGACGCCTTCCTGCACGCCATGCACATCACGGCACTGTGCAGCGCGGGCGTCGCGGTGCTCGGCGCGATCGTCGTCGCCCTGTTCCTGCCCGGCCGGAGCCCGGAGCCCGGAGGGGACGGAAGGGACGAGGAATTGGTGCCGACGGGAGCGACGGGAGCGGCGGACGCGACGGGGACGAAGGACGTGACGAAGAGGCGGGACTGAGGAGAGGGAGGCGGACGCGGGAATCGGGCAGGGGAGAATCGGCCCAGCCCACGGAAAGGACACAGCGACGTGAGCCTCGCCGACCCCGGCACCACCGGCACCACCGACCCCGGCCCAAGTTCCGGCTCCGGCCCAAGTTCCGGGCCCGTCCCCCGGCCGGGCGGCCCCGCGCGCGGCCGCCCCCGCAGCGAGGCCGTCGAACGGGCCATCATCGAGGGTGCGATGAAGCTCCTGGAGGACGGTGTGCCCCTCGCGGAGCTGTCCATCGAGCGGATCGCCCGCACCGCCGGCGTCGGCAAGGCCACCATCTACCGCCGCTGGAGCGGCAAGGAGGAACTCTTCGTCGACGTCCTGCGCGCCGCCGAACCCGGCGACCCCGAACTCCCCGGTACCTCCATGCGCGACGACCTCGTCGCCCTGCTGGAGTCCCTGCGCCGGCGCGGCCTCGCCAGCAGGGCCTCGGTGATCCTGCACAACGTCCACGCCCAGATGAAGAGCAGCCCGAAGATCTGGGCCGCGTACCACAACACCGTCGTCCTGCCGCGCCGCAGACTCGGCCTGGAGGTGCTGCGCCGCGGCAGGGAGAACGGCGAACTCCGCGCCGACGTCGACCTCGAGCTGCTGAACGACATCGTCGTCGGCCCCCTGCTCGTCCGCACGCTCCTGCGCCCCGACGCCGATCTGCCGGACGGACTCGCCGAACAGGTCGTCGACACCCTGCTCCAGGGCCTGCGCCCCGCCCCGTGACTCCCGGGTCCCGTGACTCCCGGCCGCCACATTGTGCGCGTTTCGTCACAGAGCGCGCTTTCCCCGATCCCGCCTGGAACTCCCGGAGCGGTTCCGTTCGTCCTCGCCTCCGTACGGCCGTCGACGGACGGCGGGAAGGGCGCCGATCATCCCCTATGGTCTACGCACGCGGGGGCGACGGTGTGCACGGCAAGGTGTGAGGCAACGGTATGGCGCAGCAGGCGTACATGACGGAGAAGGACGACGGCGGCTCAGGGCCCGAGCAACGCCGGACAGCCGGGATCCGGCGCCTGTGGGACCGCCTGACCAGAGGCTGGCGCGGGGACCGCCGTATCTGGCGCCGGGGCGTGATCCTGGCCGTGTGCGCGGTGCTGATCGCCCTGGTCATGGGCGCCCACGCCCGGATCCCCAACGTGGTCGGCAACCTGGGCAGTCTGCTCGAGACGTTCCTGCCGTGGCTGGGGCTGGCCGTCCCGGTGCTGCTGGTGTCGGCTCTCATCCGCAGGTCGGCCACCGCGCTGATCGCGCTGCTGCTGCCCATGGTCGTCTGGCTGAACCTCTTCGGCGGCCTGCTCATCGACCGGACCGGCTCCGGCGGCGACCTCATGGTGGCCACGCACAACGTCAACGCCCAGAACCCCGACCCGTCCGGCACCGCCCGCGGCGTCGCGGCCTCGGGGGCGGACGTCCTGGCCCTGGAGGAGCTGAAGGCGTCGGCGGTCCCGACGTACCGGGAGGCGCTGGCGTCGACGTACAAGCACCACGCGGTGGTCGGCACCGTCGGACTGTGGAGCAAGTACCCGCTGAGCGACGTGGCGGCCGTCGACATACGCCTCGGCTGGAAGCGCGCGATGCGGGCCACGGTGGCGACGCCCGAGGCGCAGGTCGCCGTGTACGTCGCCCATCTCCCCTCCGTACGGGTGAAGATGGAGGCCGGCTTCACCGCCCGTCAGCGGGACAAGAGCGCCGACGCCCTGGGCGCGGCCATCACAAGGGAGCCCCTGGAGAACGTCGTTCTGCTCGGCGACCTGAACGGCACGATGAACGACCGCGCCCTGAACGCCGTCACCTCCCAGATGCGGTCGGCCCAGGGCGCGGCGGGCGACGGCTTCGGCTTCAGCTGGCCGGCGGCGTTCCCGATGGCGCGGATCGACCAGATCATGGTCAAGGGCGCGGAACCGGAGAGCTCGTGGTCGCTCCCCGCGACGGCGAGCGACCATCTCCCCATCGCGGCCCGGGTGAAGCTCGCGACGCCGGGCGACTGAGACGCCGGGCGACTGAGACGTGAGGGCGGCCCCGGGAACGGAATCCCGGGGCCGCCCCGGCCCTCCTCGCCCGACGGAAGGCCCTACTCCCGCCAGCCGCTCGTGATCGGCAGCCGGCGGTCCTTGCCGAAGCCCTTCGGGGAGATCTTCGTACCCGGCGGGTACTGCCGCCGCTTGTACTCGGCCCGGTCGACCATCCGCAGCGTCTTCTTCACCAGGTCCGCGTCGAACCCGGCGGCGACGATCTCGTCCGCGCCCCGGTCCCGGTCCACGTACAGCTCGAGGATCGCGTCGAGGACGGGGTAGTCCGGCAGCGAGTCCGTGTCGACCTGGCCCGGCCTCAGTTCCGCGCTCGGCGGCTTCGTGATCGAGTTCTCGGGGATGGGCGGGGTCTCGCCGCGCGCCGCCGCGGAGCGGTTGCGCCATTCCGCCAGCCGGAACACCGACGTCTTGTAGACGTCCTTGATGGGCCCGTACGCCCCCACCGAGTCCCCGTACAGCGTCGAGTAACCGACCGCCAGCTCCGACTTGTTGCCCGGCGCCAGGACGATGTGTCCCTCCTGGTTGGAGATCGCCATGAGCATCGTCCCGCGCAGCCGGGACTGCAGGTTCTCCTCCGCCAGCCCGGACAGCCCCAGCGCCCCCATGTAGGCGTCGAACATCGGCTCGATGGAGACGGTCCGGAAGTTCAGCCCGGTCCGCCGTGCCAGCTCCGCCGCGTCGCCCCTGGAGTGGTCCGAGGAGTACTTCGACGGCATGGCCACGCAGTGGACGTTCTCCGCGCCCACCGCGTCGCAGGCGATCGCGGCGACGAGCGCCGAGTCGATCCCGCCGGACAGACCGAGCAGCACCGACTCGAACCCGTTCTTCCCGATGTACGCCCGCAGCCCCACGACCAGCGCCGAGTACACCTCCTCGTCGTCGTCGAGGGGCTGCACGCGGGTCCCGGGCCGCTCCGGCGGGTACGCGGGCAGCGGTGCCTCGGAGAGGACGACGCGGTCGATCCGCAGCCCGTCGTCGACCACCTCGCCGGCCGGGGGAGCGTCCGCGGCGGCCGCCGGGAGATCGAGGTCGAGCACCACGCACTCCTCGGTGAACTGCGGCGCGCGCGCCACGACGTCACCGTCACGGTCGACGACGATGGAGTCCCCGTCGAAGACCAGTTCGTCCTGACCGCCGGTCATCGCGAGGTACGCGGTCGTGCAGCCGGCCTCCCGGGCGCGCCTGCGGACCAGTTCGAGCCGGGTGTCGTCCTTCTCCCGCTCGTACGGCGAGGCGTTGACGGAGAGCAGCAGCCCGGCCCTCGCCGACCGCGCGGCCGGGACCCGGCCGCCGTCCTGCCACAGGTCCTCGCAGATGGCGAGGGCGACGTCCACGCCGTGCAGCCGCAGGACGGGCAGCGTCTCGCCGGGCACGAAGTACCGGAACTCGTCGAAGACGCCGTAGTTCGGCAGATGGTGCTTGGCGAAGCCCAGCACGACCTCGCCGCCGTACAGCACGGCCGCGGCATTGCGCGGGGCGCCCGCGGGCTGGCCGTACTTCGGCTGTTCGGTGGCGCTGCGGTCGAGATAGCCGACGAGCACGGGCAGTTCCCCGAAGCCCTCCTCGGCGAGCCGCGCGGCGAGGGAGCGCAGGGCCTTGCGGGAGGCCTCCACGAAGGACGACCTCAGCGCGAGGTCCTCGACGGGGTACCCGGTCAGCGCCATCTCCGGGAACGCCACGAGGTGGGCTCCCTGCTCGGCACAGTGCCGGGTCCGGCGGACGATCGTGTCGGCGTTGCCGGCGAGGTCGCCGACCCGCGAGTCGATCTGATTCAGAGCGAGACGAAGTTGAGGCACGCGGCCCAGTGTAATCGTCAATTCGACGCTATGGGGGCGGCGGGCGTGGTGGACCCCGGAGCATCGCGGGCCGGGAAATTTGAATGCGGGATGCGTATTACCTACGCTGCCCGGTATGAGGCTGCTGCGCTCCACCGACCTGGCCCTGCGGGTCCTGATGCGCCTGGCCGTGGCCGAAGAGAAGACCAACCCGACGACGCGCGATGTCGCCGAGGCCATGGACGTGCCGTACACCCATGCCGCGAAGGTCGTCGCCGAACTCCAGCACATGGAACTGCTCACGGCCCGCCGCGGCCGCGGCGGCGGCCTCACCCTCACGGAGCGGGGCCGTACGGCCTCGGTGGGCGCCCTGGTGCGCGCCTTCGAGGGCGAGGGCGACGTCGTCGACTGCGAGGGCGCGTCCGCGTCCGGAACGGGCACGCCCTGCCCGCTCCGCTCCGCCTGCCGGCTGCGCGGCGCACTGCGGCGGGCCCAGGAGGCGTTCTTCACCTCACTGGACCCGCTCACCGTGGCGGACATCAGCGCGGGCCCGACGGGCCCGCTGCTGCTGGAGATCGCCCGCACACCGCGGCTTTAGCCGCAGCCGCAGCCGCAGCCGCAGCCGCAGCCGCAGCCGTGGCGGGGTGCGGCCGTGCGAGCCGCGGCCGTGCGGGGCGCGCTCAGTCCTGCTTGGCCAGCCAGAGGTCCGGGCCGAACACCTCGTAGTGGATGTCGGCCGGCGCGACGCCCTTGCCGATCAGCTGCTCCCGCACCGTCCGCATGAACGGCAGTGGACCGCACAGGTACGCGCGCGTGCCCGACGCGACCGGTACGCCGGTGAGGTCGACGTAGCCGGTGGACGCGCCGGCCGGGGCGTCCCGCTCGTAGAAGAGGTGCACCGCCGCGTCCGGCAGCTTCGCCGCGTACGTCTCGTGGTCCCCGCGCAGGGCGTGGTCGGCGGGGGAGCGGTCGCCGTGCACGACGGTGACGGGGGCGGCGTAGCCGTGGTCGGCGAGGTGGGCCAGCATCGCGGTCATCGGGGTCACGCCGATGCCCGCGGAGGCGAGCAGCAGGGGGGCGGCGGGTTCGGTGGCGAGGACGAGGTCGCCGTATGCCTCGGACAGCTCCAGGACGTCGCCGGCCCGCACACGGGCGTACAGGTGGCCGGAGACCTCGCCCTCGGGCGTTCCGGCGTCGTCGTGCACGCGCTTGACGCTGAACTGCCGCTCGTCGGGGCCGGGCGCGCCGGAGAGGCTGTACTGGCGGATCTGCCGGGCGCCGTCGTCCAGGGCGACGCGGACGGAGACGTACTGGCCCGGGTGGAAGTCCCGCACCGGGCCCCCGTCGGCGGGGCGCAGCCGGAAGGAGACGACGTCGGCGGTCTCGGTGACCCGCTCGACGACCTCCCACTCCCGCCAGCCGGGCCCGCCCTGCTCCTCGTAGAGCCGCTTCTCGATGGCGATGAGGGCGTTCGCCATCAGCCAGTAGACCTCCTCCCAGGCGGCCGCGACCTCGGGTGTGACGGCCTCGCCCAGGACCTCCACGATCGCGGCGAACAGGTGCTCGTGGACGATCGCGTACTGGTCCGGGGCGATGCCGAGCGAGGCGTGCTTGTGGGCGATGCGCCCCAGCATCGCGTCGGGCCGGGTGTCGGGGTGCGCCAGCAGGTGCGTGGCGAAGGCCGCGATGGACCCGGCGAGGGCCTCGCGCTGGGTGCCGGCGGCCTGGTTGCCGCGGTTGAACAGGTCGCGCAGCAGTTCGGGGCGGGCCTCGAACATCCCGGCGTAGAACCGCTCGGTTATCTCACCGAGGGCCCCGCCGACGGCGGGAAGTGTGGCGCGGACGGTGGCGGCGGACTGCTCGGACAGCATCAGGTCTCCTCGTTCTCGACTGCCTTCTCGACTGTCTGTGCCACCTATTAAAACTTGCATCTGAAATACCAATTAAAGGGGGGGGTGGGTGTCGGGCCGCCAGGGGGGCCGTGTACAAGAGGAATCCGGAGGAGGGCCCGCTCCTGCCGTTACGCACGCCGGTCCGTGAGGGCAGGATGGACAGTGGGCCGGACAGGCCGCAGGGTGATACGCAAGGTGATGTGCAGGGCCATGCGTCCGGCACGGACGAGGCATTGAGCCGTGTACGTACGCGCGGCCGGGACCCGTGGAACGATCAAGGTCGGCAACACGGGCGAAACCCGGATGTGGTGGGATGACCCGAGTGCCCGATCGCCGCCCGAGGAGGGCCACCCGGCGCGGGAGAGACTGGCGGCCTGACCGGCAAGGATGGGGAAACGGAAGATGGACAAGCAGCAGGAGTTCGTGCTCCGGACGTTGGAGGAACGCGACATCCGGTTCGTGCGGCTGTGGTTCACGGACGTGCTGGGCTTCCTGAAGTCCGTGGCCGTGGCCCCGGCCGAACTGGAGCAGGCGTTCGACGAGGGCATCGGCTTCGACGGTTCCGCCATCGAGGGCTTCGCCCGGGTGTACGAGTCCGACATGATCGCCAAGCCGGACCCGTCGACCTTCCAGGTCCTGCCGTGGCGCGCCGAGGCCCCCGGCACGGCCCGGATGTTCTGCGACATCCTGATGCCGGACGGCTCACCGTCCTTCGCCGACCCGCGCTACGTCCTCAAGCGTGCGCTGGCCCGCGCCTCCGACCAGGGTTTCACCTTCTACACCCACCCGGAGATCGAGTTCTTCCTGCTGAAGGACAAGCCGGTCGACGGCAGCCGCCCGACCCCGGCGGACAACTCCGGCTACTTCGACCACACCCCGCACAACGTGGGCATGGACTTCCGCCGGCAGGCGATCACCATGCTGGAGTCGATGGGCATCTCGGTGGAGTTCTCCCACCACGAGGGCGCCCCCGGCCAGCAGGAGATCGACCTGCGCTACGCGGACGCGCTGTCCACGGCCGACAACATCATGACGTTCCGCCTGGTCATGAAGCAGGTGGCGCTGGAGCAGGGCGTGCAGGCCACGTTCATGCCGAAGCCGTTCTCGGAGTACCCGGGCAGCGGCATGCACACCCACCTGTCCCTCTTCGAGGGCGACCGCAACGCGTTCTACGAGTCGGGCGCCGAGTACCAGCTCTCCAAGGTCGGCCGCTCTTTCATCGCGGGCCTGCTGCGGCACGCGGCGGAGGTCTCCGCGGTCACCAACCAGTGGGTCAACTCCTACAAGCGCATCTGGGGCGGCTCCGAGCGCACCGCGGGCGCGGGCGGCGAGGCCCCCTCCTACATCTGCTGGGGCCACAACAACCGCTCGGCCCTGGTGCGCGTCCCCATGTACAAGCCCGGCAAGACCGGCTCCGCCCGCGTCGAGGTCCGCTCGATCGACTCCGGCGCCAACCCGTACCTGACCTACGCGCTCCTCCTGGCCGCCGGCCTGAAGGGCGTCGAGGAGGGCTACGAACTCCCGCCCGGCGCCGAGGACGACGTCTGGGCCCTCTCCGACGCCGAACGCCGCGCCCTCGGCATCCAACCCCTCCCGCAGAACCTCGGCGAGTCCCTCGCCCTGATGGAACGCAGCGACCTGGTCGCCGAGACCCTGGGCGAACACGTCTTCGACTTCTTCCTGCGCAACAAGCGCCAGGAATGGGAGGCGTACCGCTCCGAGGTCACCGTCTTCGAACTGAAGAACCTGCTGCCGGTGCTGTAGTAGCAGGTCGGAGCGGGTTTCCCGCTGCAACGGCGCACGGGGCCGACGGTCATGGACCGTCGGCCCCGTGGCGTCTCCCCCCGCCGGGCCGTCTCCGGGCCGTCCGACCCCGGAACGAGGCCCTCGTGCAGGCCGTCCACGGCAGTGCGGGCCCGCGCGTCGCTGCTCGGCGTGAGGTGCGTGCAGCCCCGGAGCGTGCACCCCGGATCGTTGTGCCCGAGGTGGTGACTCGGTGCTTTGACGTTCTCACCGGTGTGGGGTGCAGGAGGTCTCCGCGGCCCCGGCACCGCGGGGCCGGAGACGGGTGCCGTACGGAAAAGCGTGAGCAGTCGGCGGACATGTGTCACTTAAGCGCTCGAATGAGCGGCATCAGGACAGTGGTGGCCAAAGTGCTCACGCTTTTGGGGCGGTGTGTCGCCCCCCGGGGCGTGGGCGAGTGCTCCGGGAGGGGGTGACACGCCGTGAGGCCGCACTCCCCCGGAGCGGTCACGGAGGACCGCCCGCGCGAGTAGCCGGCCGCCCCGGGCGAGGCACGCCCGGTACACCGCCCTGCCGGGTCGCTCGGTCTCCCTCCCGCCGAGCGGCACGACCGGCTCCGACCCGCGACGCCACCTTCGGATTCCCTGCACCGCAGAGCGGGACGCCATCAGGGATCGTGGCGGGCCGGCCCCCGTCGGCCGTGCGGGGCCCGGGCCCCGCACGGCCGTGTGCCGGAGGGTCAGAAGGGGCGGTCGCCCGCGATGGCGACGCGTTCGGCGACCCGGCGGTGGGTGCCGTAGTCGTTGACCGCGTAGTGCTGGGTGGCCCGGTTGTCCCAGAACGCCACGTCACCGGGCTGCCAGCGGAAACGGACCTGGTACTCGGGGATGTGCGCCTGCTGGAAGAGGTAACGCAGCAGCCGGTCGCTCTCCTCACGGGACATGCCGGTGATCCGGGTGGTGAAGGAGGCGTTCACGAACAGCATGCGCCGCCCGGTGTCGGGGTGTCTGCGCACGACGGGGTGTTCCACGGGCGGGAAGTGCTCCTGGTGCGGCGCGAGCCGTTCGGGCCCGTAGAAGCGCGCGAAACCGGGGATGAAGTCGTGCACGGCGCGGGCACCGTCGATGCGGTCCTTCACGTCCTGCGGGAGGTTGTCGTAGGCGGCGGCCATGTCGGCCCACAGGGTGTCGCCGCCGGCCGGCGGCACCTCGCGCAACTGGAGGACGGCACCGAGCGCCGGCCGTTCGCGGAAGGTGACGTCGGCGTGCCAGATGTTCTCGAACGTCGGAGTGGACCCGCTGCCCTTGTCGAAGCGGACGACGTCCTCGCTGGAACCGGCGGCGAGCAGCGGGTTGGTCTCCAGTTCGCCCCAGTGGCGTGCGAAGGCGCGCTGCCGGTCGGGGGCGAGGTGCTGGGCCCGGAAGAACAGCACCTTCCACTCCAGCAGGGCCCGGTGGAGTTCGGCGCGCAGTTCGGGGCCGAGCGGGAGGGACAGGTCGACTCCGCTGATCTCGGCGCCGATCGTGCGCGCCTGCGGCTCGACCTCGAACAGCTCGTAGGGCCGTTCCTCCCACCCCTCGGGCACACGGTGCAGGATGCGCCGTCCTTCGTAGACGCCGTCTCCGGGGATACGTGCCTCACGCAGGGTGACGGCCGGCGCGGTGTCAGTGACGGTCATGGGGCGTCCTTCCTCTACAAACGGGGGTCGAACGGGTCGCGGATGCGGACGGGCCGGCCGTGTCGGGGCACGGACCGTCCCGGCGTCGTGGACGCCGAGGAGCGCACCCGCCGTACGCGGGTGCGCGGGAGTGGGGTGGGTGTGCGGGAGTGCCGGGACGGCCCGGGAAAGGGGCTGTGCGGGGTCGTCGGCAGGGAAGACGGGGGGGGCACGGGCGGGGCGAAGTGCCGGGCCGGGGCCAGAGGGTGCGGCCGGCTATCGGCCGGAGCGCTCGCAGCCGGTTCGATCCGGGACGCGCGGCGCCCCTGACATCCTGACGAACCAGTACGTGGTCATGGTGACGATTGTGTGATCTTGCCCGAGTTCTGTCAATGGGGCCTCGCTCTGCCGCCGCCCGTCTCACGCGTCCTCGCGGATCTCCCGCACCTGACCGGGGCTCCCCGCCGCGGTCACGCCGAGGTCCGGACGGACGGTCGAGGCCCACCTCCTTGCGAGCGGGGCCGGTTCGACTGTGTCCTTTCGGAGGACGGCCGGTGCCCGCCGGCGAGTGGCGCATCGAGACGGTCACCGCCGAGATCAAGGGCGAGGGCCTGAAGCACCTGGTCAAGGTCACCCTCGACACGGGCGGCGAGAAGGGCACCGAGACCGCCCAGGTCACCGCGACCGACGGCCGTCCCTTCTGGGGCCCCGAACTCGGTGAATGGATCGACGCCACCGACCTGAAGTCGGGCCAGTGGCTTCGCACCAGCGCCGGCACCCACGTCCAGATCAGCGCGGTCGAACGCCGGACCAGCCCCGGGGCAACGGTCCACAACCTCACCGTCGGCGATGCCCATACGTACTATGTGCCGGCGAGGGCCGCCCCGGTCCTCGTACACAACTGCGGCACCGTCCGCACCGAAATCATCGAGGAAACACAATCGGTCGCTGAGGCCAACGTTGACATCGTGGCGCACGAGCGGAAGTCCAGCATCGTCAGTCAGTACTCGATCACCATGGAGGACGCCATGGCTACGGGTATGGCCTTCCTGGGTGAAGGAGCGACCGACGTCAGTCGCGGAAGGGGCGTAGGGAAAAGCGCTGACGGGCGCCGAGGATTCCGCATCGATCCGCAATCACTCGCCGGCGGTCACTGGCTTCACATCCCGCACGTGCACCTCGAAATGTTCGACGAGACCGGGAAAAAGTATCTGGCGAATAATCATATCCCTCTCGTTCGGGTGTCAGAATAGTCGGATGCTGAAAATTGAACTGGAGAAACAAGGGCGCATCCTCGCGGGGTTTTATGAGGGTTACTTTGTGAAACTTCACGATGACTCCAATGTCACCGGCGGGTACTATACTTTCATCGTCGACGACCTGACTGCTCCGACCGACGGGGGTGACTACTGGGTGGAAAACCGGGAGGAACTCGAAGCCTTCGTGGAGTCGTCCCAGTGGGAGATCGAGTGGCTGGAGTGATGGGTGCCTGTGGAGTACCGCGGATTACCTGCGAGCTACGGGAATCCGGTCCTGCGGTGAACCGTAAAAGGTTGCGAGGCTGACGTGGGCGGCCGGGACCTCCGGCCGTCACCTGGGCAAGGGGAAGTGGACGCCGGTACAGGATGCACGGGCGCCGAAGGCCCCTGATCCACTGGAACGGGATGTCACCGCCCCACGGCCGGATGTGCACTGGTGCGGTGACATCACCCATGTGCCGGTCGGCGAGGACCGGATGTATTTGGCGAAGGTCATCGACATCCACTCGCGGCGGGTGGTGGGCTACTCCATGGCCGAGCGCATGCGCGCCGACCTGGTCATCGATGCCCTGGAAGCGGCCGTGGCCACCCGGGGAGGCTCCGTCGAGGGCGTAATTTTCCGCTCAGACCGTGTTTGAGATCTCGCGTTGTGGTCGGGTAGCCGGGGAGTAGCGATGGTCTCCGGCTACCCGACCACACGCATTCACGAGAGAATCGTCTGGTGACTGTATCTATCGACCGTGGTCGGTCCCTTGAGGAGATTGAACGTGATCGCTGGCAGGCGCCCTCGCCCGACGCCACCTATCTCATTGCGACGGCGCATGCTCTGTGGAGTCGGCCGGTCGGGACTCTGACCGTTGAGGACCTGCGCCTGCTGATCGGGCAGGACATTGGGCTGCCGGTGCTTCTTCCGCTCGCGGTGGAGGTGCTTCGTGACAACCCGCTGGCTGAAGGCGACATGTACGAGGGCGACCTGCTGCGCGCGGTCCTGACCAGGAACCCAGCTGTCTGGAGCACCTATCCGGAGCTTGCAGGGCAACTGACCTTCATTGTCGGCGGCCTCTCCGGCCTCTCGGCAGATCTGCGGAGCAAGGTCGAGCGGTTCGTAGGCGCCGTCCAGAATTCCTGACGCGTTGCAACTGCCTGTCATCTACTACGGGCCTGTCCGCCGAAGGCGCCGTGGTCCTGGCCGTTTGGCCGGGCAACCTCGGGTGAGGCGACGAACCATGGTGCCGATCATCGCCCACCGGATCATGGTCTCTGAGCGGGCCGGGCTGGTCTCGTAGTCCCGCGCGAGGCGGCGGTGGGCGGTGAGCCAGGAGAAGGTGCGCTCCATCGCCCAGTCACACTGCACATATGGATGGTCTGGACAGTGAGCGGGCGCCGATAATCGGTCGTGAGGGCCTGCTGCGGCTGGCCGCGGT